>NZ_CAZEQU010000032.1:0-2954 GCF_964513065.1 Tenacibaculum xiamenense | reverse complement strand
GACCCGATAAATACATCGAAATCTCTGAAACTACCTTCTCTAAACCTACATGATCTAAAACCAAATGATGTTGATTTAGTATTACATAAAAAGTATTTGCTTCTAAATCATCTGCCGTTTTAAGTTCTAATAAAGGACCTTGTGATACATCCATCCACTGATTTCCCGGGGAACTTAATAATCTCAACTCTGATAAAATATCTGAAGTTGATCCAAAACTCAAGTGTTCTATTGGAATCTTTACTTCTTTCAAAACTACCTGAACTGCTGTTGGTAAACCTACACTTAAAATACAGGTACGTAATACATCATGGCGTTGTACGATAAAATCTAAGGCTTCTATAAATCGTTTTCGTTTAGAAGAGCTTTCAAAAGAAAATAAACTTGATAAAACATATGGGTCGCCTTGAGATTCATCACTCAACAAATGATGAAAATAAATCCCTTCTTGTAAAGGTGATAAAGGATAAATATCTTCTATAGTAGAAACTCCTCCTGGTATTAATGATACCACTTTGTCTATAGAACTCTGATCAAAATCTAATAATGGAACCATCGAAGGTGTGATACGATCTACAAGTCCTACAATACCATTCTCAGGTACTTGATATGATTTCTCTAAAACAGAAACTCTATCTGATATAGAGGCTATTCGTGGATCTAAAAATACATCCTGTACCTTTAAATTTAATCCTTGTTCTTGTAGTAAAGAAATTAACTTTACTACTTTTAAACTATGACCACCTAATTCAAAAAAGTTGTCATAAATCCCTACTTGTTCTACTCCCAATAAATCTTCCCAAATCGATACTAAAGATTCCTCTATTGTATTTCTGGGAGCTACATATTCTTGTGATGACTTAAAGGTGTCTTTTAAGTTTTCTAAATAATTCCTATCCAGTTTTCCATTACTTGTTACAGGCATAGACTCTAAAATCTCCCATAAACTCGGAATCATATAACTAGGTAAACGCTCCTTTAAAAATTCATTTAATTCTTCTCTGTCTAAATCTTCTGATAAAACAACATAACCTACCAAATACTTATTTCCTAAATCATCTTCTTTTGCTACAACACAACATTGTACAACCTTTGAGAAATCAGACAACACATTCTCTATCTCTCCTAACTCAATTCGATGGCCTCGTATTTTTACTTGATTGTCCTTCCTTCCTATAAATTCTATAGTACCATCCGGTAGCCAGCGTGCTAAATCTCCTGTTTTATAAATACGTCCACCTTCTTTAAATGGATTCGGTACAAAGCTCTCCTTTGTTAATTCAGGTCTGTTTAAATACCCTCTTGCAACTCCTAATCCGCCAATACATAACTCCCCTACAACTCCTAAAGGTTGCAAGTTTAAATTTGAATCCGTGATATAAATCTCTGTATTACCAATAGGCTTCCCGATGGAAACTTCTTGATTTTCTTTGTGCTTAATACAATCCGATACAGTTGAAGTTACAGTTGTTTCTGTTAAACCGTAAACATTGTAGAAATCAACATCATCAATCCATTGAAGAATTAATTCTTTAGAACAAACTTCGCCCCCTACTATAATTCTTTTTAAAGATGTTAATCCATTATATTTGGGTAGTGTTTGTAACATACTAGGTGTTATATCTAGATGGGTAACACCTTGCTTTTCTATGAATTTAGAAAACTCCTCTCCATTTAACAACACCTCTTTATCTATTAATTGTAAAACACTTCCACTACATAAGCTAATGAATAATTGCTCTACTGAAGCATCAAAAACATAATTTGAAAATTGTAATACTACATCCCCTGAATCTATACCATATTCCTTTTTTTGAGTTTCAATTAGGTTAACAACTCCTAAGTGTTCAACCATTACTCCTTTAGGTTTTCCTGTACTTCCTGATGTGTAAATAACATAAGCCAAATGATCAGGTCTTAAAACTCTTTCTAAATCACCTGATGAGTAAGTAGATAATAGTTCTCTATCGCTTTCTAAATTTAGTAATGAGACTCCTTCTTTTACAAAGCATCCTTCACCACTAGTTAAAAGTAATTCAATACCGGTGTCTTCTACTATATAATCGATTCGGTCTTGTGGATAATCTGGATCTATTGGAACATAGGCTCCTCCTGATTTTAATATTCCTAAAATACCCACAATCATATCCAATCCTCTTCTCAAACAAAGCCCTACTAAATCATCGGGTTTAACTCCTTGTTCTCGTAAGTAATGAGCCAACTGATTTGATTGTTTATCCAATTCTGAATAACTCAATGATTCATCTGAATAAACCACTGCTATAAAGTCTGGTGTTTCTAAAACTTGGGCTGAAAATAGATCTACCAAAGTCTTTTCTTCCGGATAAGAAACTCTTGTGGAATTAAATTCTTCTAACAGTCTAATATTTTCTTCTTCAGGTAATATACTTAAGTCTCCTACTTGTTCTTTTGTTTTAACTCCTGCTAATAGTGATGTTAAGACCTCTTCCATATAACCGATCAAACGTTCTGATCCTATTTCTGAACTTACCTGAGCCGTTAGCTCAAAATCAACACCATAATCATCTACACTTAAATCAAACGGGTAATTCGTACGCTCATAAGCGCTAATTAACTTCATGCCTAAATGTTCAATACCCGCAACATTAACGTCATCAGAATCAGGTTGAGAATGTCGGTAATTTAACAAGGAACTAAATAAGGCTAAATCATTGGATATATCACTCCAGCCATGAATGTCTGATAATGGAGTTTGCTCATAAGGTAACAAAGCATCTAACCTCTCCTTTACTTTTGTTAAATAGCTTAAAACATCTCCTTCCAATTCTATATAAACTGGTAAGGTATTTATAAATAACCCTAAAGAATCTGATGCTCCTATAGAACCTTGTAATCGTCCCGAAAAAAGTGAGCCAAAAATAGAATAATTCTTATCACTACACTTTCCTACTACAATACCATATGCCCCATGA
>NZ_CAZEQU010000031.1:0-4215 GCF_964513065.1 Tenacibaculum xiamenense | reverse complement strand
GTTTCTGGAGTATTTAAAAAGGATTTAACGGGAAATACTTTTTCATTGAGCGATCCTAGGCTCTCTAGTTATCTTCATGTTGGAGATGAGTTAAATTCAAGAATGACTATGCTTAGGTCAGATAATGGTATGCAGCCAATACCATATAGTATGTCAGGAAAGCTATGGGTTGTTAGGAAGATAGAATCTGCTGGTTCTACAAAGTTTGTTTTAATGAATCAAAAAGGAGAGATTGTTAATGATTGTGCAGAAGGAGTTAATAGGGTATGGACTCCAGAGATACGTTTTAAAGTAGCACGTTCAGGTCATCGAAATTTACAGTCAGCTTCTATGTCTAGTATAACTACTAAGGTACATCCTTTAGTAAATGAGAACAATACGTACAGGGCAGAATTGCCTAAGTTCGAGAATTTGAGTCCAAATACAACAAAGATAATCAATGCAAGTGCCGTTGAGTATAGTGATTTTTGGAAGCCAGTGAATCAGAATAACAACAAGTACTTTGTGATGGACCCTACGGTTTATACTAATGAGCAGTTAGGTGAATTGAATGAGGACAAGTTGTTGGAGATTTATGATAATTATAATATCAATCCCTATGTTCATAATATCAGAGGTAATTGGAAGGCGAAGAAGTCATGGGCTTATTTAACAGGTCGTTATCATTCTTATGAGCCAAATACAAGAGATGATGGATACTTTACAAGTTTCACGCCTTTTTATACTTATAATAATGGCTGGGCGATCAATAGTCAGGCAATCAATCAATATTCACCAACGAAATGGACTTTTGCAAGTGAAGTAACCCAATATGCTCCACAGGGGGTTGAATTAGAGAATAAGGATGCATTGAATAGACGTTCATCAGCTCAGTATGGATATAAGTATACTTTACCCACTGCGGTAGCATCAAATACGGCATACAAAGAATTAGGTTATGATGGTTTTGAGGATTATCCGAGCTTACAATTATCTCTAGCAGAGAGAGGGTCGGTGAATCACTTTAGTTTTGTAGATGCATTTAGTTTAGAGAACTCGTCAATGGTTACTGATAAGGAGGCACATACAGGAAGAAAGAGTATTGAAGTAAAACCTAGTAAGTCTGTTAGTTTAATAAAGAAGTTAGATGATGTCAACCCAGATATAGTTGAGGATTGTGAAGACGGGACTGTTAATCCACCTTTAACAGACGCCACTATTAACAACATCACTCCAATTAATGGAGCGGTTTGTTTTGGGCGAACAGGGGTAGGAAAGAGGTTCTTAATTACAGGGTCAAGTAATCAAACGATTAGATATAATTTGAAGACTGTTTTAGGTGAATATGCAGAGTTAGTTTCAACTACAATAAGTGTAGTTGATTCAGAGACGAATGCTGTAATTTTTGATAAATACACTATTTCGGAGAACACAGGAGAAAAGGAGTATAACTATAATTTTACTTTGGGAAGTTCAGGAAAGGCATATGTTGAGTTTTCATTGTGTACAGGAGGTTGTAAAACTGGACCAGGAGATGTTCTACAGGATATTACAGTAAAAGGAACTTTCACTTTATATAAATCAGATAATACGACGTTGGATTATTCACAAAGTGTTGTGAGTGAGACTTCATGTGATCATATAGAAGGGCAATAAATATTATAAGCTATAACTAGATGTATACTACTATAATTACAAGAAATAAAATATTTATTTGGGTATTGGCATTTTTATGCACATCCATTGTAAACAGTCAAGATTTAACAACTTCTTCATGTAATAGTCAACGAATATATGAAGTGAAGGCAACTGATATTTCAGAAGATTCGGCTTTTTTGAGTTGGATTAGTATTGCAAATAGCAGAGAGTTTGAAATCATATATGGATTAAAAGGGTTTTCGTTAACCAATTCTAAAGAAATTGTAGAAAGGATAACAATTTCGAGTCCAGTATTATTTATATCAGGCTTGAGCGCAAATACGGCTTATGATTTTTATGTAAAGCTTAAATGTCAGGACGATATTTACCGAAAAAAGATTTCGATAACGACATTGGCATCAACTAAGAGCACTTTACAAACACGATCTTTTTCTACAGCAACAGCAAGCACAAGCACTCTAGAAGAGGAAAAGCAAGCCTTATGGGATTTATATCAATCAACCAATGGCCCACAGTGGAATAATACAATAGCAAATAATAAAGCTTGGTCACTTAGTAAACCAATTTCAGAATGGTATGGAGTCCTTTTGAGAGATGGGCATGTTGATAGACTCCTTTTGCAGAACAATAATCTTGATGGAGTTATACCTCCATCTATTGGGAAGTTGTCAAAAATTTATCATTTATGGCTTAGCAAGAATAAAATTAGATCAATACCAACAGAAATAGGTCAATTAAAGGGTTTAAAGCAAATACTTTTAGATGAAAATCAATTAGAGACAATTCCTAGCGGAATTGGAGGTTTGGAGAATTTATACAGTTTATACCTGTATAAAAATAAAATAACCAGCCTTCCGACAGAAATAGGTCAATTGGCGAATTTAAAATCCTTAGGTCTTGGGAAAAACTTGTTAAATACTCTTCCACAGAGCATGACAAGCTTAACAAAAATGGAAGCAATTACAATTTTTGATAATAGCTTTAGTACATTTCCAAGCATATTTTCTCATCCAAATTGGAAGAGTTTAGTATCTATAGGTGCCAGTGGTAATATGATTAAAGTACTACCAGTTGAGATGATAACAAACTTGGAAAACTTAACATCTATTAACATTGAGAACAATATAATAGAAGTTTTACCTAACGAAATAGGGGGGATAAGAGGTTTAAATGTATTAATGTTTAGCAATAATCGTGTTAGTGATCTTCCCAGTGCAATAACAAACGCACGTAATTTTGCATGGGCTAGTTGTGCAAATAATAAGTTAGCTTTTCATGATATTGAACGTATTTTGAGTGCGGGAATGCCTATTACAGCTCCTTATAGTCCTCAAGCAAAAGTAGATTTGGTGGAGACAAAGACAGTTCCTTTGGATGGTAGCATAACCTTAAGCACTTCTAAGCTAACAAGTACAAATAATAGTTACCAATGGTATAAGGATGGTGTTGCTATATTGGGAGCAACGAGTAAAGATTTGGTATTGAATAATGTTAAAGAATTAGATGCTGGGGTATATCATTTTACAGCTACCAATAGTGTAGTTACTGGATTAACATTAGAGCGAGAACCAATAACAGTTAATATATCTCAGGGACCTGTTACCCCAGTTCCATTGTCTGCAGTAGAGAGCACAAAGTCAGGTTCATTTCGACCTATTTATGAGAAGAAGTATATGATTAGTGGTTGGGTTAAGGAGAAGAGTTTGACTCATATAAAGAGTTCTAGTTATCGCAATTCCTATATTCAATTGTATACAATAGGTTTAGTATCAGGGAGTTTGCTGACACCGGAGCATATTGGGGATTATTACCCTACGGGTCATATTATAGATGGCTGGCAACGTATCGAGGGCGTTTTTACAATTAAGAGTTTTAGTCATTCAGATGTTACAGCAGTAAATAATTTAGTAGTAGAGCTTAAGAATACTTCGTCAGATATAACGAGTTATTTTGATGACATTCGTATTTACCCATTTAATGGAAGTATGAAGAGTTTCGTTTATGATGATGATACTAAGAAACTTATGGCTGAGTTGGATGAGAATAATTTTGCTACGTATTATGAGTATGATAGTGAAGGAGGATTAATACGCGTAAAGAAAGAGACAGAACGTGGGGTTTATACGATTCAAGAGACAAGATCGAGTAATGCAAAAAAGCAATAATGTTATGAAAAAGAAGTCAATATTATGGTTGTTACTGTTTGTTTTTTCCATAGGGTATTCGCAGGATGCTCAAGAGATAATGCGAGAGTATGTAGCCTTATCAAAGAAGAACAGTGAATATCAGGTGAATCTTACGTATAAGATTTACAAGGGTCACGAGTCTCAAACGGTTTTTGAGACCAAACAAGGAGTTTTGTACAAAAAAGGATTGGCTAGTTACAGTAAAGTAGCGGAGGCTGAGATTTTGAGCACATCTACGAATTATGTTCGTGTAAATCATTTGGAGCGAGCAATGTTAGTTGGACCGGCAATAGCTGGAGTTTCTCAACAATTTGATTTAAACTTACCTGAATTATTAAAGTATTTAGATGTCAAGTTATTGAGTGATAATGGGCATTACAAGTTAGAGTTT
>NZ_CAZEQU010000030.1:226081-237855 GCF_964513065.1 Tenacibaculum xiamenense | reverse complement strand
TATAGGTGATGTTTGTGATAACTGTCCAGACAAAGCGAACAAAGACCAAACAGATACAGATAATGATGGTATAGGCGATGTTTGTGATTTGAATGTCCCAGCATGTATAGAAAACCCTAAGAATCTTACATTCTTTAATAATCGTATAAAAGATATTTTAAGAGAGGTTTGTACTGTGAATCCAATTGAAGCTACAACCTATACTTCTAGTACTATAGATAATTTTACATCTTTTTTTAATTTAGACTGGGCACATAATTCACAGGTAGTAGCACATACCTATAATGGTACAGCTGGATCAAAAAGATTTATAAAATATTCGCCTCAACCTCTTCCGGTAAGTGAAGTCGTATCAGGTAAGTATTATACGTTTATGTTTGAGCAGAATAGGTACCAAGGTAATGTTATTGACGAAACATTTAATTGGGCTGATGTTTCAGTAGTGAATAGTATCCGTCCAGAAGATGTTACTAGACCTTTAGGTTATCTTTTTAGTTTAAATTATACAGATACAAGTGGTCAGGTAAAAGATGTTAAAATGAGACTAGTTATTTTTATTGGTCCTTATACAGGTCTTAACCTATGCGAGGTGATCAATAGAACATGGGTTGACCCTAATCCATATGAAGGAGTAAAACCACAAGGAGCAAAAGCATCGGCTATTCCAGATCCTGTTACACCGAGTGATTCAGAGGATGATATTGTTTTAAGAGAGTGTGATTGTATTCCACAGCCCTTAGAGCCTGTTAGTTGTGACACGGAGTATGATTATTTTGTATCTCAATTAGGAGTCATAGAAGATGAGAGAACAGATGGATATGACCCTAGTAATATATTTATAGAGGTAGTTACCAATATTGATGGATATACGTTAAGTAGTGATTTTATAGATCCAGATAAGTTTGACAATATAGATGAGCCAAGGAATCATTTCTGTTCGATGAACTATGGATATATCATAAGAGATTATGTAGAGTATTTAAATTTGATTTTACCATTAGATACTAGATTTTCATCAGGCTCAGAACGAACAATAGAGAATAAGTATTTTGTATCGTTAAATGATTTTGGGAATACTTACTTAAACTATGGTTATGTAAGAATGTCTAGTGTTATAGAGTCTTATAAAGCTTATATAGAAGATGTATCAATTACAGAGAAGGAAGGTTGGGTAAATTATGTAAATATAGTTTACCGAAGAGGTAATCCAGATATTTGTCCTCCAAGACCTTTGATACCTACTGATATTAAGCCAAGCGAGCCAAGACCAATTTGTACAGACTTAGCGGAGAATTTAGTAGGGGCTTATACAAGTGAGAATTACTTAAACTTTTTAGCAGAGGCCAGAGCTCGTTTTATACGAGAGTATACTATTGAGGGAATGTCAGCAGCGAAAGAGAAGTTGGATATGACTTATGCTGATAAGGAGTATCAATACACATTGTATTATTATGATCAAGCGGGTAATTTAGTACAAACAGTTCCACCGGAGGGAGTTGATAGAGTTACTCAGCAACATACTTATAAAACTCAGTATCGATACAATTCATTAAATCAATTGGTATGGCAAATGACTCCAGATGGAGGTCAGACAAGATTTGCGTATGATAATTTAGGGCGTATTATTGCTTCTCAGAATGAAAAGCAAGCAAGTGCAGCTTCAGCAGGAGGTACTTTTAGTTATACAAAGTATGACGCTTTAGGACGTATAGTAGAAGCGGGAGAATTAACTCCAGCGGATTTAGGACAAGGTTTTTCATATAGTATTATAAATGGAAGATTACGTCAATCGTTAAGAGGAAGCACCACTTTTGTACAAGACTTTGAGCATATTGCAGCTAAGAAAGAAGTAACTAGAACAATTTACGATTTCTTACCAGAGGGAGCAGAAGCACCAATTACACAAAATAATTTACGTAATAGAGTAGCAGCGGTATTGTATTATGAGATTGATCAAGAAGATCGTACCCTTACCAAATATGACAATGCGATATACTACAGTTATGATGTTCATGGAAATGTAGAAAAAATAGCGACAAAGATTAATGATGATATCCTTGTTAGTTTAGGACAAAGTACTAAGATTGTTATCTATGATTACGATTTAATCAGTGGAAATGTGAATCAGGTAGTATACCAACCAGAACAGAAAGATCAGTTTATACATAAATATGAATACGATGCTGATAATAGAATCGTCAATGTAGAAACTTCACGAGATGGTATACTTTGGGATAAAGATGCAGATTATAAGTATTACGAGCATGGACCATTAGCCAGAACAGTACTAGGAGACAAACAAGTACAAGGGCTAGATTATGTATATACCTTGCAAGGATGGTTAAAGTCTGTCAATGGAGAAGCGTTAACACCGGAGTCTGATTTTGGAAAAGATGGATTGGCAAACAAAGTAGGAAAGGATGTTTACGGATATTCACTAGCATACTTTAATCAGGACTATCAGGCGAGAAAGGCTAATACGACAGATTATTTAAAGGTAACTAGTAGTACCACTTTGCCTCATAGCACCAGAGATTTATACAATGGTAATATCAAGGCCATGGTTACCAATATGCGAGATTTAGATAACAAAGCATTACCAACGGCATATAACCATTACCAATACGATCAGTTGAACCGTATTAAAAACATGAAGTCTCATTTAATAGGAGCTTCAGGAACCACCAATATTGAGAGTTCTTATGGATACGATCGTAATGGAAACTTAAAAACGTTAACTAGAACAGCGTTAAAGTCAGATGGAACTACTGAGTTAATGGATAACTTGAGTTATGAGTATGATAATATATCAAGGACAGGAGATAAAAACAATCAGTTAACCTTGGTAAACGATGCAGCCAATGCAACTATTTTTAGTTCAGATATTGATGATCAGGTGCAAGGTTTAGCAGAGTTAGGAATAACCTATACGCCTACCAATACGAACACTCATAACTATAAGTACGATGCCATAGGGCAGTTAGTAGAGGATGAAACCCAAGGCATTGAAAAGATAGAATGGAGTGTAAGTGGTAAAGTAAAATCGATTCAGAAGAAAGTAGGTGTTTACACGCAAACCATTAGTTTTAAGTATGATGGATTAGGAAACCGTATTTCAAAGACCGATAGTGGTATTGGACGTAGTGCTTCCCCAGTGACAACCTATTATGTACGAGATGCTCAAGGGAATGTCATGGCAGTTTACAAGAAGTCATTCCAAAATGATCAAAACAAGTTACATTTAGAAGAGCACCATTTATATGGAAGTTCACGTTTAGGAATCCTTACGGATGCTTTAGAGTTAGATAATACGAAGAAGAACACTGTAGCAGAAAACCTATACTTAAATGGAGAAGAAGTAACAGGAGGCGTAACCAAAGAGGCTATTAATGCTATTGTGGTATCTAACCAGAGTCCATATACAGTACAAGCAACGGCAACGGGAAGTTATACAGCTGGAAATATGATTCAATTATTACCAGGATCAAGTATAACTCAAGGAGCTAATGTAAGTCTAAGAACAAGTACAGAACTGGCAAGTATTATACCAGACAATCAATATGTACGAGAGGTCGGGAACAAGCGTTATGAGTTAAGCAATCACTTAGGAAATGTAATTAATGTAATTACAGATCGTAAGTTGGTAGCAGAGCCAGAGGCTACGATTAGTTATCAAGCACATGCAACGATCACAGATATCAATTGGCAAGGAGCAGAGCCAGAAGGAGCAATGCTCATGTTAATGCCAGAAGGAGGGCTACCTACTATTGGATCTTATGACCATGCGCCAGGTAATTATCGAATGCGCTTTGATGTGACAGATTTGTTAAAGATTAGTGATATTACCATTGCAATGTCTACAGATACCAATCCAAGTAATACGGCTGCATTTGTATATCAAGGAAACTTAAACATAGGAAATCAAACCTTTGAGTATTCGGTGAATGATTATCAGGTATTACACTTGTTGTTATTCTCATCAGACAATGGTTTTACAGGAACAATTGAGAACTTCTTACTAGAAAAAGGAAGTGCAGATACCACCACAGGAGGAAATACCAATGGAGTTATCGCAGAAAATACTATATTTACACCAGAGGTAGTTGCGTATAACGATTACTATCCTTTTGGGATGTTAGTACCTAACAGGCATGGGCAGGCAGATTCTTATAGATATGGTTTCCAAGGTCAAGAGAAAGACGATGAAGTTAAAGGGGAAGGGAACAGCATTAATTACAAATATAGAATGCATGATTCTAGAGTGGGTAGGTTTTTCTCATCTGATCCACTTGAAAAAAAGTATCCTCATAATTCAGCGTATGCATTTAGTGAAAATAGGGTAATAGATGGCAGGGAATTAGAGGGCCTTGAATACCGTCATTTTCAAGTGTATGGAACAGGCTCCGATGGGTCAGTACATTTTCAGATGGTTCTAGATGGTGATGTTCAAAAGAAGACATATGCTAATACCATATTAAACTGGACTGGCGGTTTTGGCGGTTTAGTTGATAGTGCTATGCCTGATGTAGCAGTTTTATATTATGAAGGGATAGGGTACTTTATGTCAATGGATGAATTACATTCTGGAGATGTAAATATTGCAGATTTAAACCTAAAATCAAAAAAGTATCTATCTACATTTACACTTGAGTTTATAGAAGATGTTAGTTCGGCTACAGGAATAATTAAGGCTAAATTATTAGGATTAGCTCCTAAATTAGGTAAACAATCTTCTGCCGCTAAAAGAACTTCTTCCGAATTTGATGATTTCGTATCTAAGAATAATAAGAACGTAATACCTAGACAAGAAGCTGTTAATATTAGAGGCTCAGGTTCTACTGAAGATAAAGGCTTTCGTTTTAGTAATCCACAGACAGCAAAAAATGCTGCGGATTTAGGGATTAAAGAATCAAATATTTCTGTGGTCGGAGATGAACTACATATTAAAATAGGTTTTGCAGAAGAAACTGATTTAGGTAAGTTTAAAGATGTCTATAAAGAACTTTCATCTATACCAGGGATTAAATCCATAAAGATAAAAACGGGTATAATAGCTAACCCTAAAGTATTAAAAAGAGTTTCTAGAAGAGCGGATCTTGGTAAGAAATATCATGGGTTTAATGTTGAAAAATCAGGTTTTTTTCAGTACGAATTAAAAATAGACTTAGAATAATGTTAAATAATCAAATAATAAGAAAAAGAGCGGAGAGCCTTTCTTTTTCGCAAATAGCGGGAGAATTTTATATAAATGAAAATTCGAGTACTATTAAAAGCTTAAAAAAAACAGGAGGAGAAGCGTTTTTAGGTATTAGAAATAAGGAAGGACTTTATACAGTAATAGGAAAAGACTATTTATTTTTCTGCGATAGATCAGGCTTTGAAAAAAGAGTTTTAAATAAAGATTTATGGGGGATCATAAAGAGAAAATTAAGAACAATGTCAAAGAATGATCATATAGAATTTATCCAAATTAGTGATAATGATTCTATTTGGGTTCTTAATACAAGTATGTTTTCTATAATATCAAGTTTAATTTTGTTTTTAACAAGAAAAGATGGTCTCGGAATAGCTTATCCATCATCCGATAGCTCAGATATGTAGTCCATCTGATGGTTCTAGTATATCAAAGTAATGGCTCCTGCTAGTTTGTAACTAGTGGCGTTTAAGAGTAAGCAAAAAAACAATAAATATAAAAACTACCTCAATTTTAGTTAATTGAGGTAGTTCTTTGTATTTCAAGGCTAAGCTAATTTAGTCTCTTTAACCATGGTCCCACTTCCATGAGAATCTTTCTCGTAGTTGCAAAGAGTAAGTAATTAACGTATGTTAGGAGATAATAAATAGTTTCTGCAAAATTTGTGTTACGCAAAGTAAAAAGATAATCTTTAAAGGAAAAGGAAAGCCTAGTTTTACTATACTTAGACCTGAGAGTTTAAATAAATGGGCTAAAAGTCAGCAAGGATAAGGTTATTCAGTAAAGTACTACAAAAGTTAAAAAGTAATTAGTCATTTATTATGAGACAAAGCAAAATTATTAGTTTTTCAAATCATATTCCAAGTATTGAGATTATAGCTGAAAAGATAAGAGAAAAAAATTCAATGTAGGAGTTGAAAATGATACGAATTATATTTTGAACTCAAAAGATGATTTGTCTGAGGTTGAATTATCATTTAAATATAAGAGTAGTTTTATTAGGGTGATAGCTTATGAGGTAAATTCACCTTTATTTTTAGCAGTAATCGAAGTTCTTTTGGATTTAGGTGGTAAACTAAGGTCCCGCTCCCGCTAGTTTGTAACTAGTAGCGGTTAAGAGTAAGCAATAAGAATAAATATAAAAGCAACCTTAATTTTAGTTAATTGAGGTTGTTTTTAGCTTTAAGAATATGTCTTTTAAATGTTTATAAGTTTTAAAGATGAAATATATTTTTTAATATTTGTTACCTGTGTTTTTGTTTTAGGTTGCACAGATATCTCAGGTTTCTAACGTGTAGAAAAAATAATTTAATATGAGATTAAGTAAGAGCATTTTGTTTGTCCCGTTTTTGGAGACTTATAAAGTTATTTCTGAGAGAGAAGAAGGGATTTGGGAGTCTGTTTATGTATTTAAGAATTTTTATTTAATCATATTATTTTCTCCGCACCTTGACATTTAGCGATAGCGTAATGGCAAGTTTTAAATAGAAAGTTTAAAAGAAACGAGCATATTATTAGCCATTTGCAATGGCAAAACGATAAGTTTAAAAAGAAGCCCCTGCTGGCGCTAGTATGTCAAAGTAACGGCTCCCGCTAGTTTGTAACTAGTGGCGGTTAAGAGTAAGCAAAACAATAATAAACATAAAAGCTACCTTAATTTTAGTTAATTGAGGTTGTTCTTTATATTTCAAGCGTAAGCTAATTTAGTTTCTATAATCATAGCCCGGCTTCCATTAGAATTTTTCTCGTGCTAGCAATGAGTAAGTAAATAATCCAACATGGTACTAGTCTGTAACTAGTATCGAGCAAGACTAATAAAATATAGAAATTAATTTTAAAAGGAATAAAAATGAAACCATAGATCTCTCTATGGTTTTGTTGTTTTTTAAGAATATATTTTTTGTTTAGAGAAATAGATAAATAATAATAGTTATTAAGGGAGGTTTAAAATATTGTTATCTAGTATTTTAAATTCAATGTTTTTTTGTCTGGTTGTTTTTTTAATGTACATTTGTCTCGACTTTATTAGGTATTGCCCCCCAAGAGGTTGAAATGACTAAAATTTGTTTTTAACCTTTAGGTAAGTTGATTTTGAAAGGAAATCAACCTAAGCTTTAGTTTATTGTTAATGATAATAACTATGATAAAAAATGGGGGAGGATTTTTTATACCGGATTAGTCATGTTCTTAAGAAACAAATAGGACATGGCATTTTTAATAAGGAAACTCAAAATTGTTTAAATCTACAAAATTTAAAACTACTTAAGTTTTTGTTAATTAGAGTTCCGAGCAATTCAATTAGAAATTATAAAAAAGGGATGAAAAAGTTTGTAAACTTTTTTATTACCATCTTGTTGATAACGGTTTCACTTCAAGAAGCTAGCGCTAATAGAAAAAGCAATAACTTTTACTTCGATAAGGATATAAAACAACCTGAACTAATTAGAAATGTAATTACGAGGGGTAATAATGTTTTTCATTTGTTTTCCCATGGAAAATCAGGGCAGTTATATATTCAAAACTCTTGGATGAATGCGAATGAAATTGCAAAATGGGCTCGAGGAAACTTAGATCTTAATTCTATTGAGCAGCTTAATATTTACGGCTGTGAGTTTGCTAAAGGAAAAAAAGGCGAGCAGGCAGTAGCTACTTTGATTAAAGAGTTAGGGATTAATATTGCCGCTTCTAATAATATAACTGGTAAAGATGGTGACTGGATTTTGGAGGCAGGAAATATTGTTGATCGTATCAACGTGTCATCCTACAATTATAATCTTCAGAATTTGTTAAATTCAAATGGATGGAGTTATCACAATGGAGCACAATATGTAAATTGGTCAGATCATTCAGCAATCAATTTAAATAACGGATATGTTAATAACGGATACGTAGAGCAAAGAATTACTACGATTGCTGGGAATCGTTACACAATTAGCTTCAGGGCACATAATCACATGACCAATGGTTATCAATCACCACATTCTTTAACGTTGAATTTAAGTATTGGGAATGTTCATAATGAAAATATAGTGCTTCCTTCTACACCTTGGGATCATTCTTTTAGAACATATACCAGATCTTTTACGGCTAACAGTACATCAACACTCGTTCGTTTGAGACATCAATCAGGAGGAACATATGAACATGATATACTAATCGATAGAAATAGTATGAGTATTCCTTACACTAGACCGTTGAATTGTGATCCTGTTAGCGCTTGCAATGTCTCTGGATCTTCAAAGGTAGATCCTTGGCAAACTACACAGTATTCGGTTAGTGGAGGAACACCTGCAAATAACACTACATGGAGTATCTCTCCTAGTTCGGGGGTTAGTATAGCCAATGGAACAGGAACAAGCACTGGAGATATTCATTTTAAAAAAGCGGGTAATTATACAGTTTCGTTTACTAGAACCAATACAAGTTCACCTTCTGGATGTATCAATAGTAGTTCGAGTACTTGTACAAGAATCGTAACTGTTTCGGATCCATGTTCTATAGGTACAGATTCTGACGGTGATGGCATTGCCGATGATTGTGATTTGGATGATGATAATGATGGAATTTTAGATCTTGACGAGTTATGTCCTGTTATTCCTGGAGCGACTGCACCAAGTGCAGGGAATGTAACCTGGAGTTTACGAGGTTTTGATGTATATTCTAGTGGAGGTAATACTGACGGATTAGGGTATAAAAAATCTGGTTTTGAACAAGGAGCGTATAACCAAGGAAAAAATTTAACTGTGCTTAATGGAAATGATGATTTTTCCGCAAGTCATTCTGGTGATGGAACAGCTATTTTGAGTACGGTAACTTTTGCTAACGGTACGATGAAATATACATCCAATCATCCAGTAAATGGAAGGGCAGAATTTCGAGATACGACTGCAGATAATTTTATTTCAGGAAGTTCGGGGGATGGAGCCTATGTTGAGCCTGAAATGGGCCCAGGAGTCGGCGACTATTACAGCATCGAAATAGATTTCACAACACCAGTTACGGCGTTCAGCCTAGATATCATTGATGCTTTTGATACATTTACTGATAACAACCCTGTTTTAAAATACCAAGTATATGCAGATGGTAAATTAGTGGCTTACTTAGAAGGAGGTGTTGTTGGAGATGATTTAACAGGAATGATTAACATTTACGATGCTGATGGTAGCTCGAAAGGATCGGTTATGGTTGGTCAAAATATAGAAACAGCCATAGGCTTTGTTACTCTAAATAAAGTAAGTCAAGTAGTTATTCGACATGATGTTACCAGTGGTTCTATTCGGTCAATATCTTTTGACCCTCATGGGTTAGATGGATTTGCTTACAGTACTGATTTTTGCGATACTGACAACGATGGAATTGCGAATCATTTAGACTTGGATAGCGACGCTGATGGGTGTCCTGACGCTTTAGAAAGTAATGGGAACTCATATGATTATAACGATTTAAATGGTGATGGTAGTTTATCTGGGAATGTAGACACCAATGGCTCAAGTACTACATATGGTGTTCCCAATAGTACTAATTTCACAGGAGGGACTTCTTATGATAGCGGGCAGGTTTCTGTTATTTGTGATTCTTGTGCTCCTGGAAACTCTGCATTCGTTGATTCCGATGGAGATGGAATTGGTAATTTATGTGATTTAGATGATGACAATGACGGAATTACAGATATAACGGAATGTTCAACACTTCCTACACGAGTAACTTCAGAAACACTAGTAGTCGAAACTGGAAATCCTTCAGATTTACATACTGGAGATGTTTTAAGAAAGGTAAATGCACTTTCAAGTAATGGTGTAAATTATGATGTTTTAGTTGAAATAGTGAATGAAAATGTTCCGACAGGTCGACTAGAAAGAACAGCAGTGGGAGGCTTGAGAATAGCTGAGGCAGACTACAAGGAACACCCATTTGTTGAATATAAGTTAACTGTTGTTGAAACAGGAACAACAACTCCAGCAACTTTGACGAATGTAGTTTCAATTTTAAGAGATATTGATGGTTCCACCAATGGAGGTTTTGTAGATGTTCATGGTTATGAATCTTCTCAATCTGTTCAAGTAGGGGCAGGAGCTCAGTTGAAACCGACTTCACAGGATTTTACGCCAAGCTTGAATTATACAACCTATCGAACGGTAACTCCCAACAATATGGTTTCTTCAACGGATCCTGATTATTGGGTTGGTTTATATCACTCAACCTTTAGTACGGGTAATTTTGTTTTCGGTGTAAATGAAACTGCAGATACATCTACAAGTACAAATAGAACTATTTTCCATGATCTACTAGTAGAATGTGATTTTGATAATGATGGAATTCCGAATAGAATCGACTTAGATAGTGATGCAGATGGCTGTCCAGATGCCTTGGAAAGTGATGGAAATTCATATAGCTACGATAGTTTAAATAATGAAGGAAGTCTTTCAGGACCTGTTGATATGGATAGCTCAAGTTTAACCTATGGGGTTCCAAATAGCAATAGTTTTGATGGAGGAACTACTTATGATAATACGGAAGTTTCAGCGATTTGTGATTCTTGTGCTCCTGGAAACCCTGCATTCGTTGATTCCGATGGCGATGGAATTGGTAATTTATGTGATTTAGACGATGACAATGACGGAATTACGGATATAACGGAATGTTCAACGCTTCCAACAAGAGTTATTTCTGAAACCTTAGTTGTGGTTTCAGGAAATGCTTCTGACCTTCATACTGGAGATGTTTTAAGAAAGGTAAATGCACTTTCAAGTAATGGTGTAAATTATGATGTTTTAGTTGAAATAGTGAATGAAAATGTTCCGACAGGTCGACTAGAAAGAACAACAGTGGGAGGCTTGAGAATAGTTGAGGCGGACTACAAGGAACACCCATTTGTTGAATACAAGTTAACTGTTGTTGAAACAGGAACAACAACTCCAGCAACTTTGACGAATGTAGTTTCAATTTTAAGAGATATTGATGGTTCTACCAATGGAGGTTTTGTAGATGTTCATGGGTATGAATCTTCTCAATCTGTTCAAGTAGGGGCAGGAGCTCAGTTGAAACCGACTTCACAGGATTTTACGCCAAGCTTGAATTATACAACCTATCGAACGGTAACTCCCAACAATATGGTTTCTTCAACGGATCCTGATTATTGGGTTGGTTTATATCACTCAACTTTTAGTTCAGGTAACTTTGTATTTGGTGTAAACGAAACCGCTGATACATCAACTAGTACGAACAGAACAATTTTCCATGATCTACTAATAGAATGTGATTTTGATAATGATGGTATTCCGAATAGATTAGATGTCGATAGTGATAATGATGGGATTTATGATATTACTGAAGCAGGCACGAATGATTTAGATGCTAACAATGACGGAAGAGTAGATAATATGGACACACCGAGTTCAGGAAGCGATGTCGATGGAGATGGTTTAGCAGATTCCATTGAAACAGCAAATGGAGATAACAATGGAACAACCCCAAGAGAAACAACTTCAGGAACTCCTGATTATTTAAATGCTGATAGTGATGCAGATGGTTGTAGCGATGCCAATGAGGCTTACGATGACCCTCTTGCAGATGGAAATGG
>NZ_CAZEQU010000030.1:0-226076 GCF_964513065.1 Tenacibaculum xiamenense | reverse complement strand
GCTGCCGAGCCACTGACAGTAACGGCTGGTACTATAAATAGTATGGGTAAGGTAATTGCGGCTTCTTACGATACAGGAGATGTGGCTAAAGTAACAGATAAAGATTTTTGCATTTCAATATGTTTCAATAGTACAAATGCTATTAACGACTTTATTAATACAAATAAAGGGCAATCAGTGCAAGGGAATGTTCTAACGAATGATTTCGATATTCAAGGGGATGTTCAAACGGTAAATACAACTCCTACTAGCAGTCCAACAAACGGAACAGTGAGCCTTAGTTCGAATGGTGTGTTTACTTATCAACCGAACCCTGGATTTACAGGACAAGATAGTTTTACGTATGAAGTATGTGATGATAGCGTAATTCAAGAATGCAGTACCGCTATTGTTTTTATTGAGGTACTACCAGACGTAAGTTCACAAAATGAAGCTCCAATTGCCAATGCAGATACTGGTGTAACTTTGGTAAATACAGATTTAACAGGAAATGTAACTGTTAATGATTATGATCCTGATGGAGATGTAATTACAATAAATACAACACCTGTTACAAATGTGAGTAATGGAAGCTTAACGTTAAATGCTGATGGTAGTTATACCTATACTCCGAATACAGATTTTATAGGTGAGGATAGTTTTGTGTACCAAATTTGCGACGCAACCTCACCAACGCCTTTATGTGATACAGCTACTGCGGAAATACAAGTATTGCCTAATACAGGAAATACTACAATTGCAAATGATGATGCTTATTATACTATGGCAGATGTGGCTTCGAATGCTGTGAATGGAAATGTAAAAGATAATGATTCTGATCCAGAAGGAAATACGCAAGCTGTTAACGCAACTCCTATAGCTAATGTAAGTAATGGAACATTAACATTGAATACAAACGGAACCTTTACATACCAACCGAATGCTGGTTTTTGGGGGCAAGATTCCTTTATATATGAAACTTGTGATAATGCGACTTCGCAGGCTTGTGATCGAGCAACTGTTCGTATTATGGTGAGGAAATTCCTTCCACCTGACTATTCGCCTACATTATTTACAAGGCAAACTGTAGTGAACGGAAGTAGTGGAGATATTGATTTTGTGGTAGCAGTAGCGGAATCTAATTTTCAAAATTCTAACGGAATTAACCCTGTTGAATTAAGGATTTCAGGAAGTGCTAATTTCAATTTCACTTTTGAAAGCGGTTTAACTACTTTAAATGGTATGACAGTTGATAATTCTGATTGGAGTTATGTTTTTGAAGGGGGACTTCATAAGTTCAGATTTATCGGTAACGGAGGTGAATTTTTGGGAAATACACTTTCTAAAATTGGTGTTAAAGCCGTATTTATTTCTCCTGCAAACTCAAGAGGGCAACGACCTTTAAAAGTGACAATAAAGTCGGATTCAGGAGGTCAAACCAATACGAATAATGATAATGACGAAGACATTATTCAGTATAATAATAGTGCAAATTAAACCTTAGTAAATATATTTAGAAAGAAAGGTTATCCAATATTGGATAACCTTTCTTTTTATGGTCAATTTTTATAATTAGAATTCAAGCTTTTTTGAAGTAATTATTGCATCGTTTGTAACAAAAGGCATTGGCATCATAGTTTCATTTCTGGGTTGTAAACTAAATACCGGATTGGTTAATAAATCATAAGATATTTCATTTAGCGTTAGTTCTAGTTTTGATTCTTTAGGGAGTTTTAAAAGAATACTTATTTCAGTATCAAAATTAGCCATTTGATATGTTAAAACTGTTCCAGATTTTATTTTTAAAGGAGTTTCGTAATCATATGATTCACCATTTAAGCAAATCCCCCTTATTTCCATAGGAGTAGAAGTATACATTTCATATTTATTGATTTTTCTCTGAGGAATAATTGAAAAGTTAACTTCCCTGTTGTTTTCAATAATGGTATCTAAAATCATTGAAATTTTAGAGTTAGGAATGTTCTGAAATTTGGCTAATTTATGGTACTTAAATTTAGTGTTGTATTTACTTTTGCCGGAAGATTCAGGAATATTTCCCTCCGAATAATTCTCATTGAAAATTTGTTTAGTATAACTATCTATGGTGTTATTATAGGTTGCCCAGTAAGAAGAATTTGTATCAATATTCTCAATGAAAACTAGACTATTTGGCTTTTTATTATCTACGTTAAAACCACTTGAAAAGGTGGTCATAGCGAATAAAATTATAGATGCAAGCCCAGTAATAATTTGCCAATGACTTTTTTTACCTTGTTTAAGTAAAATTGGAATTAACCATCCGAAGAGTAGAGTAGTGAAAGTAGAAGAAACAAATAAAATTTTCAACCCTAATCCTACTGGAAATAGTTTTATAAGTGGAGCTAAAATATAAACTGAAGGAATTGATAAAATAGCAAAAAGTATTAAACTAGAAGTTTTTTTGAGGTTAGTAAAGACAATTATAGCTAAGATTAAAATAGTAATGAAAACAGGTATAATTAGGAAAGCTGCTCCAGGTAAGTAGTTTGCAATTACAAAGTTTAGCATTATTCCGAATACAATTGGAGCAATAAATAGATCAGCCGATTTTATTGAACGGAAATAACTATAAACTTTAAATAAAATCCAAACAGTTAGAGCAGTAAAAGCGCTTATATATAAATAGCCATTGTATGTAAACCCATGAAGAATATCGACATAGCCAGGATGAATAAAAAGAATTATTTTCCATAAAAGAAAACTAACTCCACCCGATATTAATAAGGCCAATAAAAAAGGAGCAAAACCAGTAAAGCTACCAATAATTGTAATTTTTTGATTTCGAGCTCCTGCGAAATATATAATCAAAAAACAGACAACCGCAAGAATTAGCATAGGCATAATCCAATCGAAAGGATACGATATCATTTTTACCAAAGGAAAATTAACAAATACTAAATCATCTTCACTATTTAAATTAGTAATATCCGAATTAGCAAAATAATCAAGTGAGTTCATCAAATAATCAGCCTGGTGAATCAATGAATTTCTATCCAGTCGTTCATAAGAATCCTGTTCCGTATGATAATCGAAATGATCATCTATAAAGGCAAAGTTAAACCCGTTAATGTTTCCATTTTCCCTGAAAACAGTTAAATCAGTGTCGTTAGGTAGAATTTTATAGATACTATATAATAAAGAGTTAGATATTGGATAAGATGAATTTGATTTGGCAAACTCTTGAAGAAGTCTTTTATTTTTACCATTAGTTTCCATTAGCATTAAGCTAGGTCCTCCACTTCCTCTTGCTTCAAAATTCAAAACAAGTTTAATGTCTTTGGCCCATGGATGATGATCCACAAAGGCTTGAGCACCTAAAAGACCAATTTCTTCAGCATCAGAAAAAACGATAATAACATCATTAATTGGTTGCTCATTGTTAGCTAAAAAGGCTCTAATACCTTCTAAGATGGTAACAACTCCAGATCCAGCATCACTAGCACCAAGTGAAGAATGGGGATTTGAATCGTAATGAGTTAGTACTAATAGCGCATTGTTCCCTGAAGAACCCTTTATTTTTGCAACAATATTTTCTACTGTAGTGGCAGCCTTCCATTTTTTGTTAAAAGCAACTTGACGTTGTATTTCTGGCTTTAACCCGAGTTTTTCAAGTGCAGTTGTAATATATTTTTGAACCTCTTTATGTTCATTACTTCCTGTAAAATGAGGTTTTTGGGAAATATTCTTTAGATGAAATAAAGCATTGTCAATAGAAAAATTAGTCTCTGTTTTTAATTTTTTCTCATAGGCAACATCAGGAGAACTATCATTAAAACTCAAAAAAATTGAAAGAATAATAATGAGAATTGCAGGGAGATTATTTGATTTTTTCATTAAATAGTTTTTGACTATATAAAAGTATCAAATTATAATGTAAAAATTAAATTATTTATAACTCGTTAAAAATCAGTATATTTAACAGCTTAATTTAAAACGATTTAACATGGGAATTATTAACTTTCAAGGGAAAAGAACGGCAGTTCAGAAGAGTAATTCAGAACCGATTTTGGTGTCTGATTATATGACGAAAAAGGTAGTTTCTTTTAAAGAAGAACAACCTATAGAAGAAGTTATAGAAACGTTGATTAATAACAGGATTTCAGGAGGACCAGTTGTTAATGAAAAGAATGAGCTTATTGGTATTATATCGGAAGGAGATTGTATGAAACAGATATCAGAAAGTAGATATTATAACTTACCTATTGACAAAAACAATACGGTTGGAAAGTCCATGGTTAGAGAGGTCGAAACTATAGACGGTAATATGAATATTTTTGACGCCGCTAATAAATTTTTAGAGTCTAAACGAAGAAGGTTTCCAATTGTAGAAAATGGAAAGTTGGTTGGACAGATAAGTCAAAAAGATGTCTTAAAAGCGGCAATGAAACTTAAAGGAAATACCTGGAAATAGAAATAATACGTAATCCATTTTTTTAATTGTATTACTCTTGCTTAACCAATAGAAACCATTCATTTTCTAATTCTAAATATCCTTGATCATACACATAAAAATAGGTGTTACCTGTTTTTGTGGTGTATGTTGCTGTGATAAATTTAAAATCGAAACCCTTATCAAAAAGTTTCCTTCTAGTTACTTTTGTTTTCCCTAAAGTATTGAGTGCCGATAGTATTTTATAGTTTTTTCTTAATCGGTTATTTGTATTACGAATTAAGTTTTTACTCGCTTTATCTACTTTATTATTGTAAGAATTTCGGCAATAATCGGAACAAAACTTTTTATCAATACGACCAATTACTTTTTCGCCACACTCTAAACACTTTCTATTGTCCATAGTCTGATTTTCTTAACTCATACCACTTTGCTTCTGAACCTTCGAAAATGAAGTCGTTAACAAACTTTAACCCTATTTTTTGAAGAATTTTATTCGAACCATTGTTTGCTGTTTCAGCTGCACCATAAATAATATCATAATTCATGGCACGGAAACCAAAGTCAAGGCATTTGGTTGCAGATTCTGTGGCATAACCTTTGCCCCAAAATTTAGGGATTAGACGATATCCAATGTCAATAAACTTAGTAAATCCGTTTAATTCCTCTTTGTTTCCAGAGTTTAATTTTAGTCCTGACCAACCTATAAAATCACCGGAAGATTTTTCAAATGTGGCGAACCTTCCTATTTTTCTTTGCTCGTATTGCTCTAAAAAAAATGAAATGATTTCTTCGGCTTGTTTGTAGGTTGAAATTGGTTTATTACCAAGATATTTATGAACTTCAGGATTAGAGTCTAATTCAAAAATATGAGATACATCAGTTTCTTGAAATTGTCTTAAAATTAGATTTTCTGTTTCCAGATAAAATTCCATAATTAATCATTTGAAAACAAAGGTATTAAAATAAAATTAAACGATTACATTCAATTACAAACGAAAACAAATGTTTAACTACCGACTATCATTTTGATCGCGTTTCATCTTTGTATCGTCATAAATATTTAAATGACAATATCTTAACTGTTTAACGAAAAAATAATAATTATGAATGCACTTAAAAACAAAGTACAGTTGATTGGAAACTTAGGAACAACACCGGAAATTATTACTCTTGAGAGTGGTAAAAAACTAGCTAAATTTTCATTAGCAACAAATGAAACGTACAAAAACTCATCAGGGCAAAAAGTAACTGATACACAATGGCACTATATAGTTGCTTGGAATAAAACGGCAGAAATTATTGAGCAATTTTTACAAAAAGGAAGTGAGGTTATGATTGAAGGAAAGCTTACTTCAAGATCGTTTGAAGATAAAGAAGGTAAAAAACGATATGTTACTGAGGTAGTTTGTAATGAGCTATTAATGCTAGGAAATAAATAAGTGGGAAAATTGCTATAACCACATATTGAAATTGAAAAAGAATAAAGTGCCTTGAGGGCACTTTTTTTATGTTAATAAATTGTTCAGAAACTTTTAAGATGTAGGATGAAAATAATCAGAATAAATTAGATATTTATATTTTATTTAGACTAAATCTAATTTATAAAATGGGGATTACACACATTATTAAAAGAGACTTCAGTACCAAGGAATTCCATGAAAATAAAATAGCAATTGCTATTTACAAAGCGATGAATGCTGTAGGAAGTGGAACTAAGGAAAATGCCGAAGAAATTGCCTTAAAGGTTCATGAAGTTTTAAAGAAAAGGAAAGAATTGGATGTAGAATACACGCCGACAATTGAAGAGGTTCAAGATATTGTTGAGTTAAGTTTGATGGAAAGTAAATTCCCTCAAGTAGCGAAAGCATACATTCTATACAGGAATAGACGAACTAAAGAAAGAGAAACAGATGTTTTTGAGAAGCGGATTAATTTAAAGCCTTATGAATATCCTCATTTGTACGAATATGTACCCGCAATTCGTCATTCGTATTGGATTCATACTGAATTTAATTTTACCAGTGATATTCAGGATTTTAAATCGGGTTTATCAAGTGTTGAACAAAGTGTTATCAAAAATACAATGTTGGCCATTTCTCAAATTGAGGTAGCCGTAAAAACTTTTTGGGGTGATCTGTATCATCGTATGCCCAAACCAGAAATAGGTTCGGTTGGAGCTACTTTCGCGGAAAGTGAAGTTAGACATCATGATGCCTATTCTCACCTACTGGAAATACTTGGACTAAATGAGGAATTTAAAACCTTAAAGAAGAAACCGGCTGTGATGAAAAGAGTTTATTACTTAGAAACAGCGTTGAAAAATGCAAAAAGCGAAAGCAATAGGGAATATGCTGAGTCCATTTTACTTTTTTCACTCTTCATTGAGCATGTATCATTGTTTTCTCAATTCTTAATTATTATGGCTTTCAATAAGTACAAGAATATGTTGAAAGGAATTTCTAATGTTGTTGAAGCAACTTCGAAAGAGGAGCAAATACATGGTGATTTTGGAATAGATTTAATCAAAATTCTTCAAAAAGAGAATCCCGATTGGTTTACGCCAGAATATCATGTAACAATTCAAGAAATGTGTAAAAGCGCTTTTGAAGCAGAACGAGGTATTGTTGATTGGATTTTTGAAGATGGAGAAGTCGATTTTCTTCCTAAAAATGTAATCAACGAATTTATCAAAAATCGTTTTAATAAATCGCTAAACAGTATTGGTATTAAAGAAGTATTTGATGTTGATAAAAACTTACTCGCGGAAACAGAGTGGTTTGATGATGAAATTATTGGAACTAAACATGGAGATTTTTTTGTAAAACGATCTATTAACTATAGCAAAAGAACCCAAAGTATAACAAGTGACGACCTTTTTTAATTATGCAGAAAAAAACAAAAACAGAAGAGAAAATAAATAGCTACGAAAAATTAATAGAAACTCGAGAAAAGTCTAAAAACAAGATGAATCGAGTTTCAGAACAACCATTTCAATGGTTAAATGAAAATAGTAGAAAGTTTTTAGAATTAGGGTATTTAAGTAATGGAGAAACACCAGAAATACGTATTTCTGAAATTGCAGAGAGAGCAGAATCAATATTAGAAATGCCTGGGTTTGCAAGTAAGTTCTATTATTATATGTCGGAAGGATTTTATTCATTAGCTTCTCCAGTTTGGTCAAATTTTGGAAAAGAACGTGGTTTACCTATTAGTTGTTTTGGATCACATGTTGATGACGACATAGGGAACATTCTTTATACTCAATCTGAAGTAGGAATGATGTCAAAATTGGGTGGAGGAACTTCAGGATATTTTGGCAAGCTTCGACATAGAGGAGCGTCCATTAAAAATAATGGACAAGCTTCCGGAGCCGTACACATTATGAGACTTTTTGAGTCTATGGTCGATGTTGTAAGCCAAGGATCTGTTAGGCGAGGACGTTTTTCTCCATATCTTCCTATTGATCATCCTGATATTATGGAATTTTTAGAAATAGGAACTGAAGGAAATCCTATTCAAGAATTAACACATGGTGTTACGGTTACCAATGATTGGATGCAGTCAATGATAGACGGAGATGTTGAAAAAAGAACGATTTGGGCAAAGGTATTGCAGAGTAGGGGAGAAATGGGGTATCCGTATGTTTTCTTTACTGACAATGCCAATAACAATGCAGCAGATGTGTATCAAGATAAAAAGTTGCCTATTTATGCAAGTAATTTATGTACGGAGATAATGCTGCCTTCAAATGATCAGTGGTCTTTTGTTTGTGTTTTATCAAGTATAAATCTTTTAAACTACGATAAATGGAAAGATACTGACGCAGTTGAAACTTTGGTGTATTTTCTTGATGCCGTAATTAGTGAGTTTTTAGAAAAGCTGGAACGATATAGAGACTCTTCAAATAAGGATGATCAGCAAACATTTTTATTTATGGAAAGAGCTTACAATTTTGCAAAAGAGAATAGGGCATTAGGTCTAGGAACTTTAGGCTGGCACTCTTTACTTCAATCTAAAATGTTATCCTTTGAAAGTCAAGAAGCTTTCAGTTTAAATAGTGAAATATTTAAATTTATAAAAGAACGTTCTTACAAAGCTTCAGAAAAATTAGCTGAAAAGTTCGGCGAGCCAGAAGTATTGAAGGGATATGGTAGAAGAAATACAACGTTAAATGCGATAGCTCCAACAACTTCTTCAGCATTTATACTTGGTCAAGTGTCTCAGGGAATTGAACCTATTTGGTCAAATATATATGTTAAAGATATTGCGAAAATAAAGACTACAATTAAAAACCCGTTTCTTGAAAAGCTTCTTGAAGTTAAAGGAATGAATACTTCGGAGGTTTGGAGAGATATTCGTGATAGAGATGGTTCGGTTCAACATTTAAGCTTTTTGACGGAAGACGAAAAAGATGTTTTTAAAACATACTCAGAAATCGATCAAATAAATATTATTTATCAAGCCGCAAATAGACAAAATCATATTGATCAAGGACAGTCATTGAATATTATCGTACATCCTGATATGCCAATAAAGGAAATAAATAACATTCATATAACAGCATGGAAACTTGGCTTAAAATCACTCTACTACCAACATAGTATGAATGCAGCACAAAAGTTTAAGCAAAAGAAAGATTGTCAAAGTTGTGAAGGGTAATTAAAAGCAGAGGTTTGGGGTTTCTTAAAGAGTTTATTGTAAAATTTCTTTAAGAAATCCTGATAACTCTATTTGGAAAATAGTACCTTTTATTAAATCCTCAATTAACAATAAATCGTTATAACTTACCACATATCTTAACTGATAAATTGGAGTTTCTAAAATAATAGATTTATAGTACTGTGAATATTTATTTATTCCAGCAGTATTATTTACAATCAGATCCTCTACTTCATCAAGAAATAGATTTAATTCGAAATTATTAAAAATTAAGATGGTGTTATGAAACAAAAGGTTTATTTGTTTTTCAATGTAGTCAATATCTTCTTCATCTTTATCTAAAAAAGTAACGCCCATCTTATTAGCATGTAGTTTGTGTACTTTGTCTAAATTAATTTTCATTTTGTAATAGTTAGATTGTAATCAGGTTGAATCAGATGTAAATTTAACTATTTATAATTATTCTAAATAAAATTAATGTGAATTTTAACTTAAAAACATTTGGTTTTATCGTTCATAATCCAAATACGGTAGTTTTTTTAATTTTTGAAGAGATTTCAAAGGAACTTATAAGAAAATTTAATTCAAGTTTTGATTAAGTTATTTCATATGTGAGATGATATTATTTAAGAATAGAAAACCCAATAACTGTATATAAAATATAAAGCTGCAAAAAATCGCAGCTTTATGTACTCTGTAGTGAATTTAACTTTTGTAAATACTAAAAACCTAATAACACACAAATGGCTTTACTGAATTAAATCACCACATAATTTTACTTTTAATTTGGTTGCCCCAGGTAAATATGCTAACGGTATGGATTCTTTGGTTATTACATGAATACTCGTATTAGAAGCTCCTTTTTTGATGAGGTCTTTTTTACTTTCAGATAAAAGAATATCTAATTCTTCCTTTTCATTTTTTTGCATAGTGTTAATTACAATCTCTTTTTCACTGCTAATTTGAGAAATACAAGCTCCAAAAGCATTAGCCACTTCCATATGTTTTGGAAATAAAACCTCTGAAGCTCCTTTGATCTTATTAGGCAACAAGAAAGCACCACCACCACATGCAATCACAGGAATGTCTTTCGAATCCGTTTTTAACTTATCTACAAGATTTTCTATTTTAACTTGAATCGCTTCGGTTACTTTATTGAGCAAACTTGGGTAAGAATAGTTAGTGAGTTCCTCTAGCTTCTGTTTCAAGAGATTTGTTTTTAAAGAACCTTCAATTACTAATCTTTCTTGCGCTAAGAAAAAATCAGATAATGTTAATGTATTTCCTCCAAAAGCAATCGCTTTTTCCTTCAATTTATAACCAACAGAATCAGGCCCCAAAACACATTGATCATTAACCATTCTTACAATAGTTCCACCTCCAACACCAACAGCAACAACATCAGGCATTCTAAAGTTAGTTAAAACACCTCCAATTTGGGCGGCTTGAGTACTTTCTCTAGGGAAATGATTAACAAGTACACCTCCATCGGAAGTTGTTCCTCCAACATCAATCACAATTCCACTTTCAACTTTCGATAAAGCTCCTGCTCCTCGAATACTATTGGTTGGCCCAGAAGAAATGGTAAGTACAGGATAATCTTGTACCTCGTCAAGAGATAATAATGTACCGTCGTTTTGTCCAATGAATAATTCAGAGGTAAGACCTAAATTGGTCGCTGTTTCTTTGAAAGCATTCACCATTTTTAAAGCAACACCTTGTAGGGAGGCATTTAAAATAGCTGCGTTTTCACGTTCTAATAATCCCAAACCTCCAATTTCGTGAGAACAGGTAACCTTAACATAATCTCCGAGGATTTCTTTTGACCATTGTGCAACTTGAAGTTCCTGATCAGGAATTGTTTTTGAGAAAACACCAGTAATAGCAACAGATTCTACTTCGCCTTTCATTTTTTCAAGACAAGATTTTACTTCATTTTCAATTAAAGGACTTATTAATCGACCATCAAACTCATATCCGCCATGAACCATATATACATGTTTATCTAATAAAGATTTTAAATCACTAGGAAAATCTGTCATAGTTGGTATGGCACCACTCGCAGGTAAAGCTAATCGGATAACACCTATTTTATTCAGTTCTTTTCTTTCTACTAAGGCATTGGTACAATGTGTTGTTCCAAGCATAATATATTTAATGTCTTCCTTTAAAATAGTTACTTGAGAAAGCACATTTTTTATTGCGTTTTCAATTCCAGAACTTATATCTAACGAGGTAGTTTGTTTAGTTTTGGCAATAATTTCGTTTTCATGTGAAACTAAAACAGCATCCGTGTTTGTTCCACCTACATCTACACCTATTTTGTAATACATCTTAATCTATTTTATTTAAAATTTCAATAGGAATGAATTTTTCTTCATATCCAAATTTTTGAGGCCCTCCCAGAATAATTCCTTCAGGAGTTCTCCATTGTGAATCTGCTTTCATTCCAATGACTGCAACTCTAGTTCCGTATTGAATGGTTTCTGCAGTAATAGGATGCGCATTTTCGGCATCAATAAGCACAATTAAATCGGGTGTAATAGCTACTGGCTTATTGTCTTTTTTCGCAATTAAAAACTCATTTTGAAATTCAAGAATCATTGTTGAACCATGGTCACTTTTAAGTCCTGTAATTTCACAAATTCCTTTATTCCAGCGTCCTTCTGTTTTAATAGAAATATTACTGATCTTACCTGAAAAAAGTGGAATAGCGTCCGCTGCTTTTATTAAAGATTCTAAAGGATTTAGCTTATCATTTTTGGCATTGATAATAGAATTTCCTAGTTTTTGAGCATAAGAAACGATACCATGAACGGCGGCCTGTTTCACTTGTTTTCCAGTCATAGGATAACAACCGATAGCACAACTTCCTCCCATTTGAATGGTTGTAGCACCAACTAAAGTTTCTCCCCAAGTATTGTTGATGGTATGGTATACATTTTTGTTGCCTTTTTCATCGGCTTGTGTAATTGGAGAAACAGGAATGTTATGTAAGGTGAAGGTTGTCATTTCTAGTCGAGGGAAAGCACGTCCCATTCCATCGGCGTCTACTAATGGAATTTGATGTTCAGCAGCGATTGAGAAGGGGATAACCCCGTTTAATCCTCCAGCTTCTGCAGGCATTACAGCGTCAATTTTCTTACCTAAATAGTTTTCCATCATTTTGAATGCTTCTAAGAATTCTTTTCCAGAGAATAGCTTCTCGACTAAAATCATAGGAGCACCAAAAGCTGCAATAGGAACCACTAACGCATCATCTGATAGTTCGTTTGGAGATATTAAAGTAACATTACCATTTTTTTTAATAGCTTCTTTGGCCAGTAGTTTCCCAATATATGGATCTCCACCACCACCAGTACCCAGGACGGTTGATCCCAAAGCAATGGCATCTATATCATTTTCGCTTATGTGTCTCATATTTTTAAAAATTTTTGAAGTAAATAGTAAAAGGTCATTGAAGCCGCTATTCCCAAGATATTTTTTATTTGAGAATCCATTAAGAGCATAATTAACACTCCAATTCCCCAAGAAATGATTCCTTTCCAATTAATAGGTAGTGTTTTTTCAGAATAGGATTTTGTAATGTAATAATCTGAAATAACCACTCCCGCAATAGGAGTTATTGTAATGGTTAGGATGGAAATAAAACTCATAAAATGAGATAGAATTCCTAAACTAGCTAGCAGTATTCCTACAAGACCAACAAATAAAGTTGTTTTAGAACGTGAAGTATCTGGTAGTTTTAATAAGTTGTTAAATGCTAAACCTGAAGAATACATATTCATAACATTGGAAGTCCAGGTAGCCAGAATTAGTATAGACATAGCGAAAAAAGGAAATCCTAATGAAGAGAATATTTCTACAATGTCATAGGTTCCTTGCGTAATGGCAAGAATAGCTCCAATAGCCAAAAGGCACATAGCTGAAGGAACGATTCCAACTATTGATCCTAAGACGGCATCTTTTTTAGAGGCTGCAAACCTATTGTAATCTGGAGAAATAACACCACCCACAGAAATAAACCCAATAGTAAATCCAATGGCTTGAAGTAATGACATGTTTTGTGTAGGTTTGAAAGCAATAATTTCGTTCCAATCATGATTTTGAAATGTGATTATCAATCCGTAAATGAGAAGAATGATAATTGCAGGTACTGCTATATAGTTCAACCATTTTAAGTATTTAAAACCAAAAACAGCCGTAATAACCATTATGATTCCCCAAAAAATTGAGGATAGCCATATAGGTAAATCTATATGATAAACTTCAAATAAAATCTTTGAAAATGATGCCCCAGCAATATTACTTTGAATACCAAACCAACCGAGTGTTGACAAACCAATAACTAAACCAACAATAACTTTGGCACCATCTTCACCAAAACTACTGGCAGCGAGTTTTACGGTTGGTTTTCTCTGTACAACGGCAGCAATACTGAGTAAGGACATAAAGAGTACAACGAAGCTAAATCCTATTAATCCAGCTAGTAACGAATTCCCGAAAGAAAGGGAATTGATAAGTGTACTTCCAACTAACAGTGCTGGGACACTCACTATTCCTCCGAACCAAACTCCTGCTAAGCTATACCATTTTGTTACATTTTTATTATTATCCATATTGTATTGTATTTTTTATTTCCTCTCCCTCCTGGAGAATTACCTTTATGTTATCCTTGTTGGCCAAGGAAGAAATATTAGTTAGAGGGTTTTCTTTTACTAGTAATAAATCTGCAATTTTGCCTTCTTCGATGTTTCCTGTTTCTTTATTGATTTCAAGACATTGAGAAGCTATTGACGTGGCAGACATAATTGATTCCATAGGAGACAGCCCAACGTTACACATTAATTCTAGCTCCTCTAAATTTCTACCATGTTCCATAACTCCAGAATCTGTTCCCATAGCAATTTTTACCCCTGATTTATATGCTTTAGCAATACTTTCCTGATGTGTTTCAAAAATGGCTTTTGCCTTGTTTTTTGTTTTTTCCGAATAGTCACCGTGAATAACAGAGTTAATGGCCAATAGTGTAGGTACGAGAAAAACATTGTTTTCAAGCATTAGATCAATAGCTTCATTATCTAGCATAACACCGTGTTCTATTGAATGAACACCAGCTTTAATTGCATTCTTTATTCCTTCTAAGCCTTGAGCATGAGCCATTACTTTAATACCTTTTCTCATAGCTCCTTCTGCTACCATAATTTTTAACTCTTCCATACTAAACTGTGTGAATTCAGGGTGGTCCGTTGGACTTAATACTCCTCCTGTACTACAGGTTTTAATTACATCTGCACCAGCACGTAGTATCTGTCTTACTTTTTTTCTGACCTCGGGTAAACCATCACAAATCCCCTCAGGGTTACCTGGGTAGGGAGGGTTTAAAAGATGTAATTTAATTCCAGAAGGCATCCAAGCATCTAAATGACCTCCTGTAATACTTAAAGGAGTGATACTTATTTTTAACTTAGGACCTTTTAAGAGCTTGTTTTCAAGAGCTCTTTTTACACCTAAATCAGCTCCTCCAGCATCTCTAGCACTTGTGATTCCTGTTAAGAGTAGTGTTTCTAAATTATGAATAGAGTTGTAAAAGTTTAAGGAAAAAGGAGTGTTTATGTGATCCATTAAGTTATATTGATTCATCATGACATGAACATGACAATCAATTATACCAGGTAGCAAAAACATTCCTGAAGCATCAATTACTTTATCAACTGGTATATTGATTTTCTCAGAATTAATTTTCTCAATCCTTTTATTATTTATGAATACTGACCCTATGTATGGTTGCTCACCAATACCATCAATAATGGTTGCGTTTTTAATAATTAAGCTTTGATCGGTTCTCATTTTTTTAGTGGTATTGTGGGTAATATTTTTTCGAAAACTCTTCGGATATAAGTTCGTTTTGAATATCGTCATGAATTAATTGGATAGTCCTGTGTTCAGAGTGTCCATAGCCACCACCACCTCCAGTTTTTAGCTTAAGATTTGTACCTTTAGGTAAGAAAAGACGTGTAACTTTTCCTATTGTATTTTCACTTCCATTTGGGAATACAGCAAAACACTTATTGGCAGCACCTTCTTTTCCATCGAGAAGCCCCTGTGGATTTGTTTTCGTTTTTTCTAAAGTGGCAGTTAAGTAAGTATCATCTAAAAACTCAAAGTAAAAATCAATACCCATACCTCCTCTATGTTTACCGGCTCCGCAAGAATCTTGAGCAAATTCGACCTTATTTAAAATATATGGATACATTGTTTCTCTGACTTCAGTAGAAGAAAATCGGGTTGCTGACTCAGCAATATGTAATACTGTTGAGCCATCTCCAATATCTGACCCCCCTTGACCAGAAGGATAAGGTGATCCATCTGCCCATGGCTCATTAGTTTTACTGTTTTCTCCCCAAAAAACCATAGAACAAATGTCTCCTGAAGAGTCTGCTGGAACTAATTTTGGAAATACTTTTCCTATGGCTTTGTAAATAACTTCTATTGATTGCATTGCTGGCCAGCCATATAAAAAGCATGGAGCAGGAGGAGATGGGTTAAATATGGTGTTTTTTTTCGTGATTACTTTAATAGGTCTAAAATGACCTTCGGTTGGAGACTCGCCTCCACCGGCTAACATGCTAATGGCTATTCGGGCCGCAGAAACTGTAGAAGGTAAAGGACAATTTACAGGACCTTGCTGCTGATTTGCTACATCGGAATAATCAATAATGATTTCATCATTTTTAACTTCAATAGAGATATTGAATGGAATACTGTCATTGGTAATTCCATCGTTATCCATCATACCTTGAGCAGTATATTTACCATTTGGAATATTCTTAAAATAGTTTTTTACAACAGATTCTCCATGATTGAATATGATTTCTACACAGTCGAAAAAGTCTTTAATACCATATTTATCTACGATGGCTTTAAATGCTTTGGCTCCAGAATTTAACCCGACACATTGTGCGCGCATATCACCACTAACAGATTCTGGTAATCTAGAATTTGCTGCGATTATTCTATGGATACTATCAACAGGTTTTCCTTTTTCGAATAATTTTACCCCAGGAAATATTAGACCTTCTTGAAAATAGTCTACTGTGTCAGAACAATAAGGATCTTTTGCACCTATATCCAGCCAATGCGCTTTTATTGCTGTATACCCTATGAGTTGATCATTACAAAACACAGGCATTACCAAGGCTACATCTGGTTGATGGGCTCCAGTACCATAAGGATTGTTATAAATAATAATATCTCCCTCGAATAAATTATCTACACCTCCAATTCCTTTTACAGCTTCTTCCACGCAGAAATTTAAGGTTCCCATAAATAAAGGTAAACTTGGAGCCTGAGATAAAAGGCGAATATCTTTGTCATATATTGCTGAAGCAAAATCTAGTACTTCGTAAATAATTGGAGAAAACGCCGTTCTACATAAGGCTTGCTTCATTTGATTCGCTGCAGAGTTCAATGCATTTCGTATAATTTCGGTTTTTATAGGGTCAATATTATCTAACTTTATATTAGTTTTTTTTGCAACGGCAGTATAAGTATGGATTTCTTGTTTCATTTTACTTATAGTTTTTAGCGATGAAAACACATCCAGATTCGTTTAAAACAAATGAAGTGTTTGCGTCTATGTATGTGGTAGTGGTTGCTTCTGTTAGTATAACAGGACCTTTTACCTTTTTTCCAATTTCTAGCTCACTTCTTTTTAAAATGCTAAATGCCATGAATTTGTTTTTGTTAAATGAATAGGCTTCGATAGTCTCTTTTTTTTGTAGAGATTTAATAGTACGACTAGATTTTAAGAGTCTTTTAGATAATGATTTTCTCAACGCAACTCGAATAGAAACAATTTCTAATGGATTGCTTAAATTGGTACTATAAATTTTACGGTATTCTTTTTCGAATTTGGTTCTTATTTCTTTTGGTGATAAACCAATCTTACCTCTATCATTCTCTATTTTTAAAGTAAGTGCATGTTCTTGCCCTTTGTATCTAATATCTAAAGAGGTTTCGTATTGAATTGAAGTTTCTTCTTCTAACCTAGATTTTAAATCACTAAACATTGTGTTTAAAACAGTATTAAGGATATTCGAATAATCATCTGATAATAGAATTTTTTTAGTCAATGATTTTGCATACAAAATATCCGTTCCTAATAAACCCCATGCAGAAAAATTACCTGCAAATGGAGGTAAAACAGTATCAGTCATTTGAAGTTCTTCAAGCAAAGAATCTGTAAAGAGAGACCCCGCTCCTCCGTAGGCTATTAGCTTCATTTCTCTTGGGTCTATTCCATTTTCTATGGTAATTTCACGAATGGTATTAGCCATACTTGAAACCGCTATCCTTATAATTCCTTGTGCCACTTCAGGAACAGAAAGAGTTAATTGGTCAGCTAATGGTTGAATTGAACTAATCGACTTTTTTTTATCTAAATGTAAACCAGATGCTAATTCCCCCTTACCTAGCATTCCTAAAATACAAGCGGCATCAGTAATAGTAGGTAATGTGCCTCCCTTACCATAACAAGCAGGACCTGGCATGGCCCCAGCACTATGAGGACCAACTTTTAAAAGCCCCCCTTCATCAACATAGGCAATAGACCCACCACCAGCACCAATAGATCGTACATCTACCCAAGGCATTTGTACTGGCATTCCTATAATTTCTCCTTGATGCATTAGCTTAGGTTGACCATTTAAAATGAGGCAAGTGTCGAAACTGGTACCTCCCACATCTACTGTTATTAAGTCTCCTAAGTTTAATGTTCTACTTAACTCAGCTGCTCCTTCTGCTCCAGCTACTGGCCCCGACATAATGGTTTGCACCAAGGTTCCATTAGCATCTTTAAAGGTCATAGAACCACCCCCTGATTTCGTAATTAATGAAGTTCCTTTAAATCCAATTTGATGTAGTTTGTTTTTTATTCGATCTAAGTAATCTCCCATTCGACCACTTACAAAAGCATCGATTACAGTGGTTGTTGTTCGTTCATATTCTCTATATTCTCCAGTGACTTGATGCGATAAGGATACTTTTCCAGTAAAACCTTCTTCTCTAAGGATTCTTAAAGTCTCTATCTCGTGAACAGGGTTAGTATAAGAATGTAGATAAATAACCGCTATGGCATTCACCTTATTTTTTTTAAATACCTTTAGTGCTTCTGTTATATACTTTCGTTCTAAAGGGGTTTTTACAGTACCATCATGAAGTATACGTTCTTTTATTCCCTGTCTTAATTTTCTTGGAACCAGAGGTTTTGGTGGAACCCACTTTAAATTATACATCTCCATGCGATCTCCTCTTCCGATTTCGAGAGTATCTCTAAACCCCATTGTAGTTAAGACTCCAACGACTGCTCCCTTTCTTTCTAATAAAGCATTTAAACCAACAGTGGTAGCATGAAGAAAGTAAGAAACCTTTCCAATGTCATCTATTTTTGCTTGCTTAACAGCATTGATACATCCTTGATCTGGGTTTAACGGAGTCGTCGGAACTTTTACCGCTTTGGTATTACCAAACTCATCCTGATATATCAAATCAGTGAAGGTACCTCCAATATCTATCCCTATTCTACTTTCTTGTTTGTTCATGTTTTTTAAATATTAATTGGGCGATAACTAAATCTTGGAATGCCATTCCCGTACTTTTAAATAACGTATTCTCTAAATCATTTTTCCTTTTGGAGTGATCAGTTTTGCACAATGAAACTAGATCTCCTTGTATTGTTTTTAGAGATAGAACATTTTCTGAGATAGCCTTAACAAGTTCACCAGCATGAAGTGGGGTTGTGTTTAAATTATCAGAATATACACTAGAGTTTTTTATTACTTCTGTAGTTACTTCATGCATTTCAGGGGAGAAAGACCCTACTAAGTCTATATGTTGACCTCTTCCTAAATAAGCTTGTGTCAATATTGGAGCCTTCGCGGATGTTAAGCAAGAAATGACATCTACAATTGGACTCACTTCCTTAAAATCATCTACGATAGCAACTTCTATAGACTCCTTCGCCAGTTGTTTTTTTATTATTTCAGATGATGCTTTGTTTCTTCCCCAGAGGTAATTCTTTTTATATCGTCTAACTGAGTTGTGAGCTTTGATAAAATATGGGGATAAATTTCCATTTCCTATTATCAATAATGAGCTTGCTTTTTCTGTAATTAAAAAAGAAGCAGCTAATGCAGAAGTAGCTGCGGTACGAATATTGGTCATGACTTTAGCATCCATTCCAATTAAAGGACTCCCGTTTTTCGCGTCAAATAGCACATATATTCCTTGAATATAGGGAAGTTGCTTTTTCTTATTACTTGAAGTAATTGTAACTAATTTTGTTCCAAAAAAAGTTTTATTATCCCAAGAAGGCATGAAAAGAAAGGTGTTTTTTTCAGCATTTTTGGAGCCGCTATAGTTGTATACTTGTTTCGATGGACTTTGTATTTTGTTTTCTCGAAAAGCAAGTTTTAACTCTTGAATCAATTCATTAAAAGAAACATGCTCAGTAATAAAATTTTCATCTATCCAAATCATTGTTATTCTATTTTTACTACTATTTTTCCTTTTTGTTTTGCGCTTTGCATATATCGATATGCGTCAACAGTTTGCTCGAAGGAAAATACCTTATCTACTATAGGTCGTAGTTTACCATTTTTTATTCTTTCTAAAATATACTTCTGCCCTTTCTCTAATTTTACTGGGTCGTTGGCATAATTTATAAGTGAATAGCAAAGCATTTGACTATTTTTTCTTAATAAACGTAGTATGTCTAATTCGGTAGTAGAGCCATCTAATAAACCATATATAACAATAGTAGCTCCCCATCCTAAAGCATCTAAATAAGAAGCTGTAAATTCTCCTCCTATTGGATCGTAAGAAAAATTTATTCCTTTATCATTGGTGTATTCTAGAATTTTTCGGACAATATCTTCTGTTTTTGTATTAATAACAAAGTCGACTCCAATGTCTAATAAAAATTGTCTTTTATCTTCGGATGTAGTTGTCCCAATCACAATGGCTCCAATGTCTTTAGCAAGCTTTACTCCTCCTTGACCTGCTGAACTTGATGCTGCTGGTATAAGTATGTAATCTCCTTTTTTAACATTTCCCATATCAAACAAGGCAAAATAGGCTGTAAGGAATTGCATCCAAAAAGAAGTAGCTTCCTCGTTTGTAAACTCATCAGGGGTATGGGTTAGATATTGCTCTAGCATGAGACAGTGATCTCCTTGGACAGGGTAGAACTTTTCATTATAATGGGGTACACAAGTAACTCGATCCCCAATTTTAAATTTAGTAACACCAGGCCCAATACCCACAACTGTACCTGAAGCTTCTGAACCCAAACTCGATGGGAGTGATGGCTGAATATAATGGTACCCTAAAGTAGTTAAAATATCCGCCTGATTTAAAGCAAAGGCATCTACCTTCATTAATATTTCTGTATGTTCTGGAATAGGTTTTTTTACTTCATCTATTTGTAAAGCTTCAATTCCTGATAACTCGTGAAATCTTATAATTTTAATACTATCATTCATAATATTTAAACAAAATTTTAATGTTCTTTATTTCTTTTACAGGAGGGGTTTAATTGATATGAGTATGCAAAATTTTTGCAATTCCAAGCTAAACACTTATATATTCACCGTTGTCTATTAAATTCTTAATAACATCTTTGGTTAGTAGTTTTACAGTATATAGATTTCCGTTAACATCCTTATCCAATACTTTATATACTAAATGAATCGTAACTATATAAATTTCATTTGTATCATAAATTTTTTAGATTAAATGGTTACTACTATTTTCCCTTTTTGCTTATTTGATAACATATATTTATAAGCCCCAATCGTATCCTTAAAATCAAATACTTTATCAACTCTTGGTTTTATTCCTTTTCTTTCAATTAAATTGAGAACATATTTTTTCCCTTCTTCTAATAATTCATTATTACAAACAAAATTGAACATTGAATATGCATGCAAAGTGGTGTTCTTTCGGACTAAATCAAGAATTGGAAACTCTGGAAAAGTCCCTCCCAATAAACCATAGATTGCAGCGGATCCTCCATAAGAAAGAGCATTCATATATTGTTGATTGAAAGATGTATTTCCAACAGGATCAAAAACAAATTTTATTCCCTTACTACCTGAAATTTTGGTGAGTTGATCGAGAGTGTTTTCCTCATTAGTAACAATTACATAATCAGCACCTAGTTCTTTTATGAATTCTTTTTTATCAGATGTTCTTGTAGATCCAATAACAACAGCACCAATTTCTTTTGCCAATTTTAATGCTCCTTGACCTGCTGTCCCAGATGTGGCGGGAATAAATACATAATCTCCTTGTTTTACTTTTCCTAGATGAAACAGAGCGTAATAGGCGGTTAAATATTGCATCCAAAAGGAGGTGGCTTCTTCAAAGCTATATCCTTTAGGAACTTTGGTTACATATTGTTCTGGAACGGTGGCATATTCTCCTTGAACTCCATACGTGTTTGTAAAAAAAGGAATCGTAGTTATGATATCCCCTTTTTTAAATTTTGTAACTTTCTCACCAACACTTATCACCTCTCCAGTTGCTTCAGAACCAATTCTTGAAGGAAATTTAGGTTGGGTATAATGCATACCGTTTATAAACAATATATCTGCTTGATTTAGGGCGAATGCCTTTACTTTAAAAAGTACTTCAGTATCCTTAGGCATAGTTATGTCTACTCGATCAAACTGTAACACTTCCGGCCCTCCTATTTTATGAAATCGTATAATTTTCATAAGTTAATTTGCTTTTTCATTTAATACATAAATTAAAGTAGTATCCTCTAATACATTCCCTGCTTGTGCTTCAAGTGCATTGATATATACGGCATTTCCAGATTTCAAATATCCTTTTATACTTTCATCCTCATTTAGCATTTCAATACAACCTTTCGTAATAATCGAAATTTCATTGAAAGGATGCTTAGAAAAACCTTCAGAAGGAATTCGTGTTCCTTTTCTTAGAAACACAGTCCCTAATGTTGTTTTTATACCTTCATTCACTTCGGACAGTAGTTCCTTACTATAATGTTCTTTAGAGGTTGGGTATGTAATTTTCTTAATTTCCATTAGCTCACTATAATTCTGTTACCAAATTCATATTCATGATTAAATAAACCGAACTGAAGTATATCATCTTTTGGAGGAGCTTGAGAACTCCACTTTCTTGATGGTTTCCAGTTATAGGTGTTTTTTAAATAAGCCATTTGCTCAGCTTGTTTTAAGGCAGCAATGGATGGATCAATCACAGGAACATTTAGTTTTGATTGTATTTCTTTATAGAAACCAAACTCTAAGGTACATCCAAGTATTATGGACTCGGCAAAATCTTCAAAGATTGCTTTTTCTGAGGCTTCCATTAATTTAGAACCCGTAATGTTATGATCTTGTTGAAATTCTCGAACATTCATATTAACATCCCTAAACGAGGCCAATTGATGCTCATAACCATATGACCGAATAGTATGGTGCATTTCATGCTCCCATTTTTTTTGTCCAATAATTACGGAGAATTTATTAGAAACTTTTAGGGCTATTTCTATAGAAGAATGACAAGGAGCAACAACGACCATATCACCAGAAATTTCTCTGGCGTCAAGTAGAAACGGATCATAAAAGCACCCGATAATTAAAGCGTCAAACCCTTCTTGTGATGCTTTTTGCGTTGCACGAATTACATCGGGTGCTATAAGCGCATTATACGTTCGATACTCAAGGTTATCCATTTTTCCCACATGAGATGGAAGGGAAGTTATATGCACCTCAGTGTTTTCATTTTTATTTTCCTTTACCATGCTGGCGAAAAAAGAGTCATAGGCATCAAACCCAACAGGGTTTAAATACATTATTTTTTGAGTTGTTTTGTTCATGGTTTACTTTTTAAATTCCTTTAATCCATCCACCATCTACAGGAAGTGATATTCCTGTGATGTAACTGGCATTCATGCTTGCTAAAAATGTTACTGCGTGTGCAAATTCCTCTGGAGAGGCAAAGCGTTTCATTGGAATTGAATCTTTGGAGTTTTTTAGATTTGGACTTTGTTTCATTAAAAAATCCAAGCGTTCAGTAAGTGTAAATCCTGGCATTACATTATTTACTGTTATTCCGTAAGGAGCATATTCATTGGATAAGCTTTTCATAAAACCCACCAAACCTGATCGCATTGAATTTGAAGAAATCAAGTTATCAACGGGCTGTTTTGAAGCAATGGATGTGATGAGGATGATTCTACCAAAATTTTGCGCTTTCATTTTGGGAATAACTTGTCTGATAACATCAACAGTACTGAGAAAAATAAAATTGAAAAGGTTTTTCCAACCGTCTAAATCATAGGACTCAAAAGAACCTGGTGGAGGTCCTCCAATATTCGTAATTAAAATATCAATGGTTCCAAGTTTTTGATTGACTGTTTTGATGAGGTTTTTACGTTGCAACTCATTTGTTAAATCACACTGTAACGAAATAACTTTTTTACTTGATTCTTGTTTAATTTCTTGTTCCGCGTTTTTTAAAGCTTCTTTATCTGTGCCACAAATGGCAACATGAGCCCCCTCTTTTGCCAATTCAAGAGCCACGCTTTTCCCCAATCCTTTTGACGATGCCAAAACGAGCGCTACTTTATTTGTTAGTCCTAAATCCATGTTATTTTTTTAAATAATCATCTGTACCATCCAACCAATCTTTCCTTGGAGGAGCCCAAGTATCTGTTTCTTCAACATTACCAATCATAAGGGCTTCGTGAGGAAGATTTCCCGGAATAACAACCGTTTCTCCTTCATGGATATCAAGTTGTTGTTCTTTATTCTTACCAAACCAGAAACGGATGGTTCCTTTTTGAACCTCTGTTACTTGTTCATTTTCATGACTGTGTAGTGGAACTCTAAAGCCATTTTTAAACTTCATTTTAGCAATCATAACCTTTTCTCCATGAACAATTTGTCTTTGCATCATTGGGGTTACCTGTTCAACAGGTACATTTTCCCATTTAATTTTAGTGATCATATTTTTTTTCATTTTTATTACTAACCAAATAACAGCCTATAACTACTAAGAACATCCCCATGATTTGAATAAGGGTAATTGTATCATTTCCGATGAGAGCTACGATACTTATTGTAAATACGGGTTGTAAATACATAAAAGAACTAAAGGTGCTGGCTTTTAAGTGCTTTAGAGCATACAGGGTGAATAAAACCACTAAAAAAGAAGTTCCTATAATTATGAATAACACCGAAGTTATTTGTGAAATAGAAAAGAGATTAAACTGAACTTGGTTTAACTCAGAATACCCGAAAGGAAGTACAACAATTAATCCAAATAATAGCGACCATTTAGTAATAGTAAATACATGATATTTACGTACTAAGTTTTTCATGATAATTAAGTAGAAAGAATAGAAAAAAGGACTACCAAGAATCAATAAATTTCCTACGAAAGAGGCGTCGATTGCTTCGAAAGAAAATCCTTTTAAAATAATTATGACAGCACCAAGTAATCCAACGATTATCCCAATAATTTTTTGTATTCCTATAACCTCTTTTAAAAGAAAATGGGAATTCAATACTACAAATAATGGAGCCAGTAAAACAATTATTGCGGCATTAATGGCGCTGGTATAAGTAAGTCCTTTAAACAGAAAAATCATATTTAAGGAAGCACCGAATAATCCAGTTAGGAATAACAATACAAAATCTTTTCTCTGTATTTGTTCATTTTTTATTGTTAGTCCTGCAAGCCAGAACAATATTGTTGCTCCTATTACTCGAAGTAATGTAAGCCCTAAAGGTTTAATATACTCTGGCATTATTAATTTGGCAATTGGGTATGTAGCACCATAGGTTAAAGCGGTTAACCCAGAAACAAAAAAAGCCTTATGTATATTACTACTAAACATTTATGTTTATTCGTGGTCATTTACAGTTACAGGAACCATCCAATTTCGAGTATCTTCAATTTCACCAGAACGAAGCCCTTCTATTTCTTGATATAAGAGCTTGCTTATTTTTCGATCTTCAATTTTCGGAAGAGTAATGTTAATTACACCGTGATTTATTTCTATTATTTCAGACACTACAGCTGCGGTTCCCACACCAAAGGCTTCCTGAAGAGAATTGTTTTTATGAGCTTCAATAACTTCTTCAATGAAAATATCTCTAACTTCAATAGGAATACCTTTTTCATTAAGTATTTCAATACAGCTTTGTCTGGTAGTTCCTCGTAAAATAGCTCCTGATAGTGAGGGGGTGATAACTTTGTTGTTAATGACAAAAAACAAATTCATAGCACCTACCTCTTGGATTTTTTGAAAACGAGGAGCTTCGAGCCAAATAATTTGATCGTATCCTTTTTTATTTGCTAGTTGAGCTGGATAAAGGGACGCTGCATAATTTCCCCCTGTTTTTGCTTCACCAATGCCACCAGGAAATGCTCTCACATATTTTTTCTCTGTAGTTAATTTTACTGGTTTTGTGAAATAAAGATCAGAAGGCATTGTAAAAATGACGAATCGATAGGTATCTGAAGGTTTAACTCCTAGATAGTTTCCTGTTGCATATAGGGTAGGTCTTATGTATAACGATTTCCCTTTACCTTTTGGTATCCATTTTTTTTCGCAATCAACAATTGCTTTTAAAGCTTGTAAGAACAACTTTTGAGGTATGGTAGGCATGCACATTCGTTCAGCCGATTTATTAAATCTGGTGATGTTCAAATCAGGTCGCATGAGAACAGGTGTTCCATCTGTTAGTATTGTCGCTTTCATTCCTTCAAAAATGCTTTGAGAATACTGGATAGTGTTGCATAATGGATCCATATTGAACCCTTGGTAAGGAATAATTTTCCAATCATGCCAAACTCCGTTTTCGTATTCGGCAACCAACATATGATCAGTAACATAGGTGCCAAAAGGGATGTTGTTAAAATCAAAATCGGCAAGCTTAGATCGTTGTGTCTTTTGAATATGTATTTGCATAATTTTCTCTTTTATACGATACCAATGTTGTAATGTTCATTAGCCTGTTCTTCTGTGATATACCCATTTTTAATATCTAATAAAACTTGGTCAACTGATCGCTTTTTAGGATCTCCATAGCCTCCACCAGTAGCCGTGGTGCATCTAACAATATCTCCTTTTTCTAATTTGATGTTTGTACCAAGGCTATAGCGTTCTTGAGTACCATCTTTGCGTATAATCATAAAGTAATTGTAAGAACCGTCTTCACCAGAATTCATTCCCCATGTTTTGGTTTTTTCTCCATGGAATGCTCCAGTGACATGAGCTTCATCAGCTGTGATTTTATAATCTATATACTGACCATTACCACCTTGAAACTCACCATAACCACCACCTTCATTATGGAAGGCATATTGTTCAACTTGAATTCCATAGCGCATTTCCCTGATTTCAATAGGAATGTTGTACGATTCACCACTTCCACAAGACAATTGACCACGATTACCATCATGTGTAGCAGAGGCTCCCCATCCGCCAGCCAAAGGCTCGGCTTGAATAAAAAAGTCTTTGGTGTCTGGGTGAATTCCTGAAATAAATGTGGCACATACTGATCGTAAATGACCTGCAGGAAGTTTATTAGGAATCAAAGGTGCTAGTATTTTCCAGACTAAATCTATGGCAGTTATTAAAACTTCATAGTATACCGAAACTGCGGAAGGAGCTTCGGCACTTACAATAGTACCAGGTTCGCAAAGAACTTTCATTGGACGAAAAGCACCGCCATTCGCATCCATTCTTGGAGTGGTAATTGCTTTAAATAAACTTCTACATCCAGTGACTAAACCGCTATAAGCTAAATTTGTAGCTCCTTTTACCTGAGGATGTGAACCATTGAAGTCAGCTATAAATTCAGTGTCGGTAACGGTAATTTTTGCTCTTATTGGAAAAGGACCTTCACCAAAACCATTATCTTCAATATCAGCAGTCCCTTCATAAACTCCATTCGGAATTTCTTTCAAAGCTTCGATACACATACGTTCCCCATAGTCTAAAAAGTCCTCTTTTGCTTTTAAGAAGGTTTCAAAACCATATTTTTCAATGATTGAAAGTACTCTTTTAGCCCCAACTTCTGCAGCTGCAATACCAGCAAACAAATCTCCTAAAGTACTGTCTGGAAGTCGAACATTGGCTTTGATTAAATCGATAATTGCTTCGTTAAGTATTCCTTTCGATTTTATTTTTATAAAAGGAAAATGCAATCCTTCTTGATAAATTTCTGTAGCTACAGTTGATACAGAACCTGGAAAAGTTCCTCCAAGCTCCGTCCAGTGCGCTTTATTTACAGTGAATGCCACGAGTTCGCTATTGTAAAAAACAGGATACACTACCGATACATCAGATAAATGTGTACCTCCACCAGCATAAGGAGTGTTAGCAATAATGACATCTCCTTCTTCTAAACTATTATCTCCTTTAAATTTTTCTAAAGTGGCCTTTACTACCGAATCAAGGGCAGCTAAAAAAGCAGTAACACCATTTCCTTGAGCTAACAATTCGCCTTTGGCATCAGTAATTCCCACTGCATAATCTAAAGATTCGTAAATAATGGGGCTCATACTAGTTCGTTCTAATGTTTTAAACATTTCATCACCAGCAGCAACGAGCGTATCTTGAATAATTTCTAAGGTAAATTTTTCCATTAGGCTTTGTTTTTTAGCGTTAACATTAGGTTTCCATAAATGTCTATTGAAACATCATATAAAGGTGACACTACTGTCGTAGTTGCTTTTTCAGCAATGATGGCGGGGCCTATGATGGTCATTTCAGGTTCTAGTAAGTCTCTGTGATAAAAAGGTGTTTGATGCTTGCCCAGATCATCGAAATCTACCTCGCGTGTATCAAAAACGGCATTTTCAAGTTTCTTATTTGTAATCTGTTTCTTTGGAAAATCTGGTTTTTCAACTTCAACTTCAGCTACCAAATGAAAGTTTACCAATTCTACTGTTGTATCTAATTCAAACGAGTAATGTTTTTTATGTTCTTTGTGAAAGTTCTCTATAATAACTTTTAAAGGAGTTTCAGTATTGAAGTTGTTTAAGAGCACTTTTACGTAGTGTTCCTGACCCGCATATCTTAAATCTACATAGTGCGTAAACTTTACTTCCTCAGCTTTATAGTTATCATTTTTAAAGTTTTCAATTGCTTCATTTTTCATTTCTGAAAACACACTCATAATAAGAGGTTTTTGCATTTCAGATACGGTCAAAACATTCGTTCGGATATAATCTCTTCTGATATCAGACATAAGCATTCCAAAGGCTGAGAAAACTCCGGCATTATTTGGAACTATAACTTCTGAAATTTGAAGTTCCCTTGCTAGATCAGCGCCATGCATAGCACCACCACCACCGATAACCATTAAAGAAAAATCTCTTGGATCGTAACCTTTATTAACGGAAATAAGCTTTAGTGCATTTACCATGTTTGCGTTTGCAACTCGAATAATTCCCTTCGCTATATCAGAAGCCGTTCCGTTCAATGATTCCGATAATTCGTTAGCAGCTTTCTCAATACTTCCATAATCTGGTTTCATTTCTCCTCCTAGGAAATAGTCTGGATGAATTCTTCCTGTGATAATATTGGCATCCGTAGTTGTCAATTGCGTTCCACCTCTTCCATAGGCGGCAGGTCCAGGCATTGCTCCAGCACTTTTTGGACCTACATGCATTTTACCTCCTTTATCAACCCAAGCAATACTTCCACCTCCATTTCCAATTTCTACAATATCAATAACAGGAGTTTGAATAGGGTATCCCGCTTCCGTGCGAGAATGTTCTATTTTATAGTTGGTGGTTATTTTTACTTGCCCATTTTCTACCAAGGCACATTTAGCTGTTGTTCCACCGATATCTAAAACGATGAGGTCTTTTTTATTAATTACTTTTCCTAAGGCAATGGCACCGAAAATTCCGCTTGCAGGACCAGATTCTACCATGGTAATTGGGTTTGACTTTACATCATTAATGGTGGTAATTCCTCCATTTGATTGCATGATGTATGGAGCATCTTTTAAACCTTGAGTTTTGAGTTTGTCTTCAAGGTTATTTAAGTAGGTTTTTGCAATCGGTAATACGTATCCTGATAATACTGTAGAGCTCGTTCGTTCATATTCTCTCCATTCTCTGGTTACTTCATGAGAAGCGATAATTTCAATTGAAGAATCTAAGGCTTCAAGTTCTTTTAATAGCTGTATTTCATGCGCCGGATTTTTATAAGCATGAAGTAAGCATATTGCAATAGCTTTTACGTTTTCTTTCTGACAAAAGCGAACTATGTCTTGAAGGTTTTGAGTGTTTAATTTAGTATCGACTTCCCCTTTATAATTCATTCTTTCTTCCACTTCAAATCGCAAATATCTTGGAACGAAAGGAGGTTGTTTAACAAAGTTAAAATTGAATAAATCTGGGCGATTACATCTTGCTATTTCCAATACATCTCTGAAACCTTTCGTTGTAATTAATGCAGTTTTTACACCTTTTTTTTCGGTAAGTGCGTTAATAACTACGGTGGTTCCATGAGCAAAGAAATTTACTGCTGTTAAATCAATATTTCCTTTACGTATAGTATCGAGAATTCCTTGTTCAAAATTCGATGGAGTAGTATCTGATTTTGCAACTTTTACGCCCTTTGGCTTCCCTGTATTTTCGTCAAATTCAAGACATACAAGGTCTGTAAAAGTCCCTCCAATATCTGTTGCGACTCTCATGATGTTATATTTTATGTGATTGATAAAAAAGCCACTAAAGAATGTTTAGTGGCTTGGCCTTCTGACTAAACTTATGGTTTAATTCAAATGATTAGAAATGAAAACGGTTAAAATTTATAAGATAACTCTACGCCATAGGTTGCTGGATTACCCAACCATATAAGGTCTTGTCCAGGCCCTCCGATGGATTGACTAGAGTAAAATTCTTGTGCATATTTTTCATCGAGGATATTAGCTCCCCATAGAGTAATGTCTAACTTTTTGTTGAAGTTAGCTCCAAATCTTAGGTCTAATAAATTATAGCGAGGACTCTTTAAATCTGGCAATTCCTCATGCCAAAGAATTTCTCCTGTTCCTTTTAAATTAAGAATACCTCTTAGGCTAACTGATTCTGAAACGGGTACATTTGATTGTAATGAAACATTAAAACTGTCTTGTGGAACAAATGGTGTTCTTACTCCATTGAAAGGAGTTCTATCTGTATCACCGGCTCTACCAGCTTCCTTAATACTAGCATCTACAGCTCCGTAACTTGCAATAATATCTAAATATTTTGATACTCTTAATTTCATGTCTACTTCAAACCCTTTTATACTACTACGATCGTAGTTATAGTTTCCAAGTATAATGTTTGGAGGAGTTAACTGAAGTCCGTACTGTTGCTGGTTGTTTAAGTTGGTATAAAAAGCAGCTATGTTTAAGATAAAACGATTGTTCCACCAGCTACTTTTGAATCCAAGCTCGTAGTTATCACTTGTTTCAGCTTGATATTCTCTATCGAAAATAGTTGTTTTTTGAGCATTGAACCCTCCAACACGATACCCTCGTCCGTAATTGGCAAATAATAATACATCCTTATAAGGAGCGTATGAAATAGAGAATTTAGGTTGTATTTCACTATCGTTTTTCGAATCTTCAGAGTTCAGTGCAGGATTCACCTGTTCTATTTGATCATTATCGTAACGAAGACCAAATGAAAGTGTTACTTTATCTGAAAGCTTGTAGTCTAAGAATCCGAATAAGGCAATTGTGTTATAGGTATTTGTAAAATCAGAAACACCTAAATCACTGAATGTTCCTGTTGGAGCAAATGGAGGCGCAAAGAACCCGAAATCTGCTTGAGCAAGAGTTCTTAAATATCGTTCGTTTCTTTGATAAAAGGCTCCTAAATCCCATGAGATTTTAGAACTAGTATCTTTTGAACTTAATCTAAATTCTTGATTAAATACTTCCGAGTTACTATCTTGATCTTGTAATAAGATTGGAGCGGCAGAATGATCTAAATCACCTGTTCCGTTTCTTTCTGCTTTATTATATGAGGTTACAGATTGAAGTTTCATGTTTTCAAAATCATATTCCAACTTGGCAAAAGCAAATAGGTTTTTTAAGAAAGCCTTACCTAAAACATCGGATGTAGCAACTACATCGTCGATTTCGTTAGGGTCGACAGTTGATGCTCCATTCGCTGGAATATGATAGTATAATCCCCCTCCATTTATATTATTATATTGTCCGCTAAGTGTAATTTTAAAATCGTCAGTTACATTAAAAAATAGTTGTCCTCTTGCACTGTAATCATCGAAGTAATCAGGAGGAGTTTCGTTGGTAATGTTGTAGAAAAGTCCGTCAGATTTTCTGTAGCTTCCTGATACTCTATAGTACACTTTATCTTTTACAATAGGACCAGAAAAAGCACCCTGACCTTTAATGGTGTTTCCAGAAGCATATCCAATATTCACTTTGTTTCTAAAAGAGTTTGTGGGCTTTTTCGTTACAATGTTAATAGCTCCAGCAATGGCATTTTTTCCGTATAAGGCTCCTTGAGGACCTTTTACAACTTCAACCATGGCTAAGTCGAATAGCTCTTGATTTAGTAAGTTTGAATCGGGTACAGTTACTCCGTCAATCACAAATGAAATAGGAGCTTCTCCGTTTCTAATTTGTGGAATACCTCTTACGGTAACAAAGTTGACTCCGACATTTTGAGAAGTATTGAAATTAACATTTGGAACCTGAGCTGAGAATGATTGTAGATTTGTAATACCCGCATTTTCAATTTCTGTAGCAGTCATGGTAACTACAGATTCAGGAATGCTTTGAATGGATTCAGCTCTACGTCGAGCTTGTCCAACAACGCCAGCAAAACCTTCAACGACTATTTCATTTAAAAAGGAATTATCTTCTTTTAGTATAACATTAATTTTTTTCTTTCCTTGAACGGCAATTTCTTTTGTTTCATACCCTAAAAAGGAGAAAACCAAGGTGGCATTTTGTTTGACTGTAATGGTGTAATTTCCATTAAAATCGGAAACAACTCCGTTGGTGGTTCCTTTCTCAATAATATTAACACTAGGTAAAGACTCAATATCTGAGCTTACATTTCCTGTAATGGTAATGTTTTGAGCAACAATGGTTAAAGGAATGAAGAACGCTAATAGGATTAGGAATCTTTTCATCGTTATTTGTTTTAGTGATTTCGATAATAAAAGTATAGGATTTCGTTTTCCTAATAATTTATTCCAAATATTTATTATTATATTAGTAATTCCAGTTTTAAATTTTGGAAGAAGATGGAAAAATATTCAAATACTGATTCAAATGAAACGTTAGTACTAACAAAGTATGTATTTACTGAGTTACTAAATCAGGTTATTGACAAGTTTAAGGAGGATCATAAGGTTCAGGATACTTACAAAGATTCTCAGCTTTATGGATTCGGGAATTACAATTCGAATTTGCCAAGTATTAAAAGTGAATTGGAACTGTTATTAAAAGGCTATGTTAATGGTAAGTATTTGTATAATAAATCCAGAGAGGTTTCTACGGGGAAGCCAGTGGTTAAAATAAGTAGGGAGTACAAGTTTTTGTTTTTTAATTATTTAGACTGTAAAGATGTATTTGAGTTTTTAGAAAAGCGAATTAAGTTACATGATGAAAGAGAAAAGCAATTGCAACTTTTACACAGTTCTGTTTCCAATGAAGACTACTATTATGTGTGCTATTATTATGGAGAAGATAAAAAAATGACCAAGGGTCAAATTATTATTTACAATAATTGGAAAACATTCGAACTCATTTTTGTGTATCAAAACAAAAAAGGCCTTCCTATCTATTATAATCTATTCGGAAATATAAAACAGGAAAGTAGCTTTACACATTTTGATGCCAAGTTTTTTACAAAGAGAGGAAAAATAGAAGGTGCCAATTTTATTTTTTATGTTGGAAAATCGAATGTAAATGAGCGACCTATTTTGATAGGAACCTATTCTTCATTTGATAAATATGATCATAGTGTGGCCGGAAATATGATTATGGTTCGAAAGGATAGTAGAGAGGCGATGGAAGAGGAGGCTAATTCTTTTTATTTTGACCCAGTGTTTTCACAAGAACTGGTTAAGGAACGTTATGTGGCTTTGAGTCACGTTCCAAAACAACTTTCTCGATTGTCGTCAAAAAGCCCATATGCGAGCATATTCGGAAAGATTCCGAACAACTATAAAGCAATATTCAGTATCGATAATGAAAACCATGAATTGAATTTCTTTGTTGAAGAGTTTCACTATAATATTCGAAGCCGAACAGAAAATGTGGTTGTAGAAAATGATCGTCTGTCGTTGGAAAATAAAGGGCAGATTTTAGAGTTACATTTTTCCTTAGTGGGAATCTTTTTTATTCAAAAGGTATCTCTATACTTAAAAGTGTATAATTTATTTCAAACAGGAGAGGTTATTGGTCGATTTACAGGGGTAGATATTAATAACAATATTGTTTCAGGAGATGTTCAATTAAGTGTATTGTCTTAATTATTCTAAAGAATCATCGATTTCATCATTTTTCGCTTGATAACGTGTCATTGCTCTATTAAGTTTCTGTTGTATTCTTCTTCTCAATCTTTCTGGTTTTTGAACTTCTATAGAATCACCGAAACCAAGAATTAAGCGTTCTAATTCATAGTTAGGTTGTACCAAAATATTGAAAATAGCACCGTTTTCTGTTCTTTTAATTAATCTTTGAGAATTATGAAAAGGTTTAGTGATAACATAAGGAGTGTTTTCTCGATCCACCCAAAACTGAACACGTTGAGGTCTTGAATTGGAAACACTTACTCCAACAATGTTTTTGTAGTATTCATCACCATTAATATTATAATCTTTATATATAATTTCATCTTTGGTAATAATATTTTGAATCCTATCTAGGGCGAGCGTGATAGCTTTGTCTTTTATGAAGCCAAGAACAAACCATCTATTATTAAACTCTTTTAAAAGTTGAGGATGAATAATCATTTCAGAAGCTTCTCTCGCTTTGAAAGACTTGTAAATAATTGTAATTACCTTTTTTTGTTGGATGGCCTCATAAATAGGATCGATAAACTCTAAACCTTTTAAATTTTCATTTTTATCTAAATGAATAATAGCTCGTTTTGTCTCCTGAGAAGCGTATACTGAATCTTCCAAACGTTGTAAAACACCGTCCATTTCCTTGAATAGAGAAAAATCTTTGAACTGCCTTAAAACAGCAATAGCTTCGTTCATTACTTTTACATCAGTTTCGGTAACAGGAATGTTTTTAATACTATAGTTCTCCTCGGAATAGCGATAAAATTTACGTTCATAAACTTCAATAGGAGCATTGTACCCTAATTTATCACTACGCATATGTTGAATATCAAGTTGTACCGTACGTTTACTAACATATACATCTTTTCCTTCATATTCGTACAAAGCATCAGAACAAGCATCAATTAAATCATCTAAAGTCCATCGACGCATGGTATTTCGTAAACATTGATCAATGGTTTTATAACGAATAAGAGCGTTTTTATTTGAAGCCATGTTATAAAGTTTTTAATTCATTGGCAAGATTTTCTCTAGCCTGTTTTTCATAGAGGTTTTTAAAAGGAACGGTACTGTATATGTTTTCTTTAGCTAAGAAATGCTCCAAAACTTTTTTTCTTCCTTTTTTATAAAGTATAGAAGGAATAAGTCGATACTCCTTTCTGATTTTTTGGGTGTAATCAGTGTAAATTTTATTTGATTGACCTAATATAGAAAGATCAAAGTCAACCATAAATTTACCATCTAAAGATGCCGCTTGATGTGTTTTTGTCGCTAAAATTTGATTTTCAATTTCCTTATAAAAAAGATAGGGCAAATCAATTTTTTGCAATTCTATTAAAGCAACTTCGGCGCTTTTTTCTTCGTTATCCTTTTTCCAAATATCATAAATAATATCATGATAAAATATAGAAAAGGAAACTATGTCAGGTGAACTTAGTTGTTCCTTGTACAAATCATGATATTTAAATAGCTCCTGGAGGTGATTTAAGTTATGATATGCTCTCTCTTTTTTACTATAAAACTGATGTATTTTGCTCCACAGATCTTCAATAATATCTTCTGAGGTCTCATAGCTTGTCATTAATGACTGAAAACGTTCCTGTAGGTTCAAACTAAACAAATTTTAATGTCGAAAATAATGAAATTGTAGAAGAAATTGAAATAATAGGATTAGCTTTGTTCTTAACCAATCTTAATAAAAATAAAAATGAACGAACTACTGCTTAAAGTATACCAAGATCTGGAGGGATCTTTAGGAATACTATTAATAATCATGGTCATTATTGAATGGATTGCCTTGATTATAATTCAAAAACTCGAAAGTAATAAAGAGGGTTTTGTAAACCTACTTTCCTTTATTATTGATTCTATTCCATATTTCTTTTTAGGAAGAATTTTCATTTTCGGAACCATGGTATGGTGTTATGAATATAAACTATTTACTGTAGGGTACGAATGGTACATATGGATAGCATGTTTCTTATTGTATGATTTAATGTTTTATGTATTTCATTACCTAGGACATCGCGTACGGCTATTTTGGTGTATACATGGCGTACATCATACAGCTAAAGAAATGAAACTAACCGTTGCCGTAAGAGGGTCTTTTTTAGGTATTCTTTGGACTCCACTTAATTTTATATGGCTACCGCTACTGGGATTTGATCCGTTCATGGTATTTATTGTACATACTTTTGGGAGGTTTTATGGAGTATACGAGCATGTCAATGAAAACTTTGTAGGAAAACAGCGCTGGCTTGAATGGCTTTTAATAACTCCTTCTGTACATAGAGCTCATCATTCTAGTGATCATGAATATCTAGATCGAAACTATGGGGAAACATTTTCTATTTGGGATCACCTTTTTGGAACTTTTCAATCTGAATTCACCGATAAGAAAATGGAATATGGTATTATGGATGATACTATTGATGGTGAAAACTTCTGGCAGGTACAAACAATTTTATGGAAGCAACTATGGGAAGATGTTGTTAACGCGCCAACTTTTATGGATAAATTGAAATATATTTTTAAACCTCCAGGTTGGAATCATATCGATGGAGGAAAATTAGCCGAATCTTACCGAGAGGAAGCTTTGAAAGAAAGAAAATTACAACTAACCAAATAAAAAGAGCATTATGCTCTTTTTTTATGCGATTAGGTCAATATTAATTTTAAGTATATATTTGTATACGGTCTTTTACTCAATACATATTGAATAGTCTTTGAATTTATGTTTAATTTAAATACTATGATTATGAATTGGAAAATTCAAAAGCTATTAAATGGAGAAACTATTATCTCTAAAGAACCAGGTAACTCAATGTTGCCTATATTAAAATCCAAACAACCTGTAAAGTTGAAACCAGTAACTTGGCAAGATTGTGAAACAGGTGATATTGTTTTTTGTAAGGTTAGAGGAAATTGTTTTACTCATTTAGTAAAAGGCAAAAATGAAAAACGGGGATTGCTCATAGGCAATAATCGTGGACATCTAAACGGATGGACGAAGAATGTATATGGTAAAGTAATTGAAATTTTACCTTGTAAGTAGTGCTGTTAAGCACTTTTTTTATGCAATAAACTTTCCTGAAAAAATAAAATTAACTAAAAAAACATTTAATACGCAAAATCATTGCGTAATTACATCTAACATTTGCAATGTGATTGTTAAATATCATGTCGTCCAAGTGGGGAAAATGTTATAAAAAGAAAAGTAAAAAGGAATTAATAACTAAAAGAAAAGAAATGGCAAACAAGTTAAAAAATACAATAAGATTGCAAGATGAAATGCTACCAAGAGCAATTATTTGTGATTTAGATGGAACACTTTCATTGATAAATAATAGAAATCCTTTTGATGGAAGTAAATGTGAGCAAGATTTGCCCAATGTACCGGTAGTTAACTTGGTTAAGAATTACAAAGAGCTTGGATATAAGGTTTTACTATTATCAGGAAGAGATGGAAGGTATCAGCCAGAAACAGAACTATGGTTGGATGCACATAATATTCATTATGATGAACTTTGGATGCGTAAACCTAAGGATAATAGAAAAGATGCTATTATAAAGGAAGAAATCTTTAGAAGGGAAATTGAAGAGAAGTATTTTATAGAATTTGTTTTAGATGATAGAAATCAGGTAGTCGACTTATGGAGGTTAAAATTAAAATTACCTTGTTTTCAAGTTTTTTATGGAGATTTTTAAATTGAGTTAAAAGCAAGTTATATTAATAGAAAGTGAAATTATGCAAATAAAAAAGGGAGCGATGTATTGAGTTTATAATTAAAAACTTAATACAAATGAAGAAGTTTAAACGATTTAAAGATGCTTTTGGTTTAAACGAGTTTGGTTTGATAGATTTTCCAGTGAAAATATCAGGAATAAAAATTTCCAGAATAAAGTTAGGTGAAGAGTCTGGCTGTAGTAGGTGTTTTCCACATGGGTTTGAAACTATCAACTACACTAAACCTCAGAGAAATTGGAAAACTCAAAGGAAATTAAAATGGAAGGAAAAATATTAGAAAAATTAAGGCAAATAGAAAAAGAAAAAAATATTGAAATACTGTTTGCAGTAGAATCAGGAAGCAGGGCTTGGGGCTTTGCTTCTCCTGATTCCGATTACGACATACGTTTTGTTTACAAGCATAAAAAAGATTGGTATCTCAACCTGTGGGAACAAAAAGATACAATTGAATTTATGACAGAAGATGATTTGGATGGTTCTGGTTGGGATCTAAAAAAAGCATTGCAATTATTAGCTAAATCAAACGCTTCTTTTTTAGGGTGGTTGTTTTCTCCAGTGGTCTATTATGCAAATGATAAGCTTTTAAAGGAAATTCAAACACTTGCTCATACTAGTTTTAATCCAGTATCAGGATTTTATCATTATCATAGTATGAACAAGGGCTTTGAAGAAAAGCTTGGAACAAATGAAATGACCATCAAGAGTTATTTCTATGCGATTCGTACTGCGCTGTGCGCAAACTGGATTGTTAAAAAAAGAACAATTCCTCCAGTTGAATTCAAGGAGCTTTATCCATTAATTGAGGTCGAATATCAGGAAAAATTAGACGAATTGATTTTACTGAAGAGTTCCAGCGAGGAGAAGAGTAATGTGAAAGTTGATATCCATTTATTGGAATTGGTAAAGGATATTACAATAGAGAACAATTCATTAAAAGAGGGCTTAGAAAATATCAAGCCTAATAAAGAGTTGTTTAATCAATTATTTTTAAAAATTGTAAATGATGACAATAAAGGAACTTAAAGAATCAGGGAGTATAATTTTCGAATGTATTAGCGGAAGTAGGGCGTATGGATTACAAACACCTACTTCCGATACTGATATAAAAGGAGTCTTTATTTTACCTAAAGATCAATTTTATTCTTTAGAATATGTTGGTCAGGTAAATAATGAAACGAACGATATTGTGTACTATGAACTCAGAAAGTTTATCGAATTGTGTGCGAAAAATAATCCAAACATATTGGAGATGTTAAATACTCCTAAGGATTGTATTTTGTATAAACACCCTTTGTATGATGAAATAAAACAAAGGTATTTTTTATCTAAACTCTGTAAGAATACATTTGCGAATTATGCTTTTACGCAAATAAAAAAGGCAAGAGGATTGAATAAAAAGATAATGAACCCAATGGAAAAAGAAAGGAAGACAGTGTTGGATTTTTGTATGGTTCGAGGTAAAAAAGAGTCTGTTCATTTAAAAGACTACCTCCAAAATCATGATTTAAATAGTGAGTATTGTGGTTTGGCAAAAATTCCAAATATGAAAAATTGTTACAATCTATTTTATAATGAAAGTCTTGGTTATAGAGGAATTGCAAGAGAACAAGCAAATGAGGTTTCTGTAAGTAATATTCCTAAAGAAGAACAACCGATTGGACTTTTATATTTTAACTTGGAAGGATATTCTTCCTACTGTAAAAAGTATAAAGAATATTGGCAATGGGTTAAAAATAGAAATGAAGATCGTTATCAGAATAACATATCACATGCAAAAAATTATGATTCCAAGAACATGATGCATACGATAAGGTTGTTGTATATGGCAGAAGAAATTGGTAGAGAAGGTGAAATAAAAGTACGAAGAAATGATAGAGATTATCTGTTGTCAATAAAGCAAGGGAAATTTGATTACGACTTTTTGGTAGACAGAGCTGAAAGTATTAAAAATAAACTTGAAGCTTTATATCAAGACTCGGAACTTCCTGAAAAACCAAATTTAACTGTAGTAAATAAGTTGTTATTATCAATTAGAACTGAATTCTATCAAGATTATGCCAAAAAATAGAGGAAAAGAAGGCCGAGACGATTACTTGTTTGGAGAGTCGTTTATGAAGCGAAAAATAAAAGAAGCTGTTTATGATATGTCTTTCTTGCTAGAAAGAGGTTATGGAGAGGCTTCATCTTGTGAATTGGTTGGGAATCGTTACAAATTAAACAAACGTCAACAACAGGCAATCAAAGGAATGTCGGCTGGTGAATCTGCCGTTCAAAATAGAAAATCGAGACAAAGATCAATACAGGAAATAAAGAATCAAGCACTTATTATTGACGGCTTTAATCAATTGATTTTATTAGAAAGTATGTTGTCTGAAGCGTATTTGTTTCAAGGAAAGGACGGAGCGTATAGAGATTTATCTACGTTACATGGTACTTATAAAAAAGTAAATCAAACGTTAGAAGCAATTGACTTAGTGAAAGACTTTTGTCGCGAGAATAGTATAATTAAAGTACTATGGGTTTTTGATAAACCCGTATCGAATAGCGGTCGAATGAAAACCTTATTAAATACCTATGCTGAAGAAAATGGTTTGAATTGGGAGATACTACTTGAAAACAATCCAGACAAAGTTATTGCTGAGAGTAAGAATATAGCGCTTACCAGTGACGCCTGGATATTAGATAGAGCAAATTCATGGTATAACTTAATTGAAGTTTTAATTCCTAAGAATTATCCTTTTTTAGTTACTTGCGAATAAAAATACACTGATGAAAAAGAATAAAATTTTTAATAAGCTCGTTGAAGTTCAAAAACGAATTCTGGAGTTGGAAATGAATCATTATTTTCTTCAATTAAAAGAAGAACACTTAACAATTTTAGCACAAAACGTTAAGTCATATCAACAAGACGATTTATCAATTGAGAAATTTAAGGAGCCAAGCTTTTCTGAAGAAGTAAAAGTTGATCGTAATGAGATTTTTGAGAAATTTAATTTTCTCGAAGGGGAAAAGGATATCGATTTAATCCTTGAGAAACTAAAGCTTATACCAATTAATGAAGTTCTTGTAGTTCTTGGACAGCGAATTACAACAGCTTCTGTTAAAAATGAACAAGGAATTCCTCCAATTGATGACGAAGTTTTTAAGAAGACGTTTAAACCTTATAATAAACATCTGTCAAAAGGATTGAGAGCATTTGAAAAACATTCAGAAAGAACAGAAAACTCTTTCTGGGGAAAAATCGAAGGAAATCCAAAACAAAAAGAGGAAAGAGCACGAGAAGTAGTAAAGAACTTACTTTTAAATAAAACTTGGTGGAATATTTATTATCATTATAAACATGAGCTGGTTTATGAGGTTCGTATTCCTAGTGGGCATGGAGTTCGTTGGAAATGTTCCAATCTTGAATTTATTGGTTTCGTCGAACCTTTTGAAGTTAAAGAATTCTATTAGATAATCTTCAAAAATACCACTGATTAATGAGAATTCGCTAATAGAAATAACTAGAGTTATTCAATTTGTGGTATATTTGTAATACCAATACTACGTCTAGCTACTACACAGTTAAATTATTAGATAATCTATACTTAAATAATTATATGATTAGAAAATTCCTCCTGTGTTTTCTCCTTTGTTGCGCATGGCTAAGTACAGCTCAAATAGATGCAAACTCAATTATGGCCATCCCTGTTCTAAGTAATACAGAAATGAACAGTGTAGTAAGTCCAAATCAAGGAAGTCTTATTTACAACTCTACAGACAATAAACTATATAAATATACCGGAACTGAATGGCTTCCTATTGGTTTAGGAAGTTTTATTAGTGAAGATCTGAAGTTAATAAGAGGTAATGTAAATGCCAATGGTACCATTGCTCAAGGAACAGGTTTTACTGTTACGAAATTAACAAGTTCGAGGTATCAAATTGATTTTTCGAATCCTTTTACAGGAGTACCATCAATAACATTTGGAATAGGAGATACCGCAGCTTTTGCAGGAAATACCTATGAAGATAATATTATAAATGTAATTTCTATTTCTAACTCCAGAGTAATCGTAGTTACCATGGATAACTCTGGAGAGAATACGAGAGAAGACTCTTGGTTCTCGTTTATAGCTGTTGGACCAAGGTAGCTTTCGCAGGAAATAGAAATTATCTTAAACGGTATTTACTCCAAGGTCATAAACCTTTTCTTAGTCCCTTTAGTGCTTATCATAATGAATTTTTCCATATCATAAGCTCCGAAGTATGGTGAATAGTAAGTCTTTGATTTATTATCTTGTATCTTATTGTAGGAAACATCTCCATTTTCTGAATATTCAATATCGTAGAGAGAGGTAGATTCGAACCATCCTCTGGATACTTTGGTTCTCCCATCTTTCTTCTTTAATAAATGTTTTCCTGAATTAAGGATAACATGAAGTTTGTCATTTTTTATAAAAGCATTATAAGAAGGAGATGTGGCTCTTTTAAAAATACTTCTTCCCCATTCTAAATTACCATCTTTTGTGTTTTTCAGAATTAAGATATCATCATAATGATAAGTAGTTACCCAATAACCGCCCATGTTACCATTATTAACATATGCTTGTGTTATGTAAAACTCTTCAGCAATTAAATAAGTATTCCCCTTACTATCAGTTAAAACGTGGTCTATTTCGAAATTACTTAGCTCTTTGTTTTTCTTCTTTTTTCTTTTTGCTGCCCTATAGTTATATAAATCGTCATAAACTTGTTTTGGTAAAACTTGAGCTTTCTTATTGTCTAATTTAAACTCGTTAGTATTCACCATAAAATTACAGGCTCCTTTAATTCTGTTCTCATTTATTTCAGAATAAAATCCGGTCAGCTGAATGCTATTTTCGTTAGGAATAATTCTTAAAGACCTAATATGTTCTGTATCTAAATCGATTAATAATTCAGTGTTTCCTTCTTTAGTAATTTTATTTAGTACGAATTGATAGTTGGTTTTCTTTTGATGTTTTTTTGATTTATGATTCTTAACATAAAGTTTCCCCAAGGAATAAACGTTTGCGTTATCATCAATATATAAATCGTTGTGGGTAAATGATCTGTCACTACTTTCTTGATACGCAGTTTTGTAAACTAATTTATTAGATGTTACATTGTAAACCCTAATAGTATAGGAATTCTTGTTCTTTCTAATATTATCTGTTGCAATTGCAAAGAAATTACCATTTGGAGATAAAGCAAAACTCGTATTATGATTTTTTCTTGAACCAAATAAGCTCTGTTTTTTCTCGACAGTTGTTTCGAATATAGTTTTTTTAGAATACGATTTTTTGTTCAAATCTATGGTATGGCAAAATAGAATTCGTTCGTCTTTTTTAGGAGCATAAACTGTAAAGAAGTTAAGTTTGTTGTTGTAGAATAGTTCTCCAACATGTTTTTCCTTTCTACTACTTTTAACAACTTCAGAAAATATCTTATCAGAATTAGTATTGAAGACATCAAATAAGAACTTTTTCCTTCCATTTCTAGCAATAATTGTTTCACCTGATTCTGAAGTAAAAATAGAGGTAATTTCATAGGCTTTTACTTTATCCTTAAATGGCTTTGTTTCTGTTGCTTTGAGTGATGTTGATTGTCCTGCTACCTGAAGAGAAAGTAGTAATAGACAAAGCATGTAAAATGTTTTCATAGTAATTTAAATTGATTTAATTGTTTTTATTGAGTTCTAAATATTCAGTGAAATAATTTGTGAACCACTTTAGATCATCCTCTAAATATTGTTCATTTTCAGAATCAAAACCTAAAATTTGATGTTCGTTATTGGATTTATCGATTAAGACTAGGGTTCCCTCTAAAACGTCATCTTGAACTTCTTTAATTCGTGGTTCAAATCGTTTGGAATTGGTACTATCTAATCTCACTTGTGTAGTACTGCTTTTTATTTGAATTGAGTTATTCAATAATATTTTTAAATTTTGATTGGATTGCGATTTTGCTCGCATTCTTGAAATATTGAAGAAGGCAGTTCCAAAAAGTAAAATTAAAGCACCAATTACTTTTCCATTGGAAATTCTATAAGAAATAGAAGAATCGGATAACAAGAATACTAGTAAAGCTATACCTATAACAGAAGGAAGTACAATTAACCCGAAAAATACAGGATAATCCATTTTAGCTTTGCCAATTACAATTTTATTGTTCTCTCTGGAATAGGAAATTTTTAGTCTTTTTAATTTCGACTCTAGCAAATTTTCTTTTGTCATTTTAATGTAGCTATTTTTTGTGCAAATATAATTACTTCCTGTATATAATGGTTGTATAATTCATTTTATGAACCTGTTTAATTATAAAATTCTATAAAATATTTGGGAATCTTTAAGAAAATTACTCATATTTGCCACTTATTAGAATTAAAAAAACTAAAATTATACCTATGACAATGCTAAAACAAACATATCAGGACGCTCAATTGCGACTTTGTGGAGTATGTTTTAGGTAGTAATTCACAATATAAAAAGTAAAAAAGCGTCCAAATTTAAATTTGGACGCTTTTTTTATGAAAAAAAATTAAAACCTGAAACCCACATTGACAAGTGTAATTGAAAAGTATACATATCAAAAAATCAGGATGTTAATAAATCTGCACAAAGCGGGGTGGAAATCTATTATCCTTATCTATGTATAAGTATTTGATTTTCAATTAAATAATTTGAATTTTTATTTGTGGGTTAAGAAAAAAGTGTACATATTTGCATCGCAATAACGCAACAAAATAATTTAAAAAACGAAGTAACAATGTTTGTAATTAATATAAAAGAACAGAGCTGTTATACCGATCTAGGATCAATAAAACAGACGCTTCGTGATTACTTTTCTTATAAATAACTATATAGTATATATGCAAAGTAATCCGAAGCCCTAAAAGTTTCGGATTTTTTTTGCTGTAACTCCACCAAGTTATTGATTAAAATTCCGAAACAGGAATAAATCGTAAAGCAAGTATTTTTTGAAACCAGAACATAAAAAGTCAGCAAGACTTAGGGAAGTTCGTGGTATCCGTAAAAGACAACGTGAAATTTGGAAGCAACAAAACGATTTAGGTTATATAAAACTTAAAAAGCCAGTTAGACATGGTTGGTTTAAGGAAATTATTATAACTCAAAATATAGATCGATATAATAACAGAGAATATATTCTTGAATTATATGAAGTTATAGAAAAGAGATTTTGGGGTAGGACTAAAGATGAAGCAGATAAAAAATGGTTTAGTCAAATTTCAGAACACTTGATCTATAAAGATTTTCCAACAATTAGTAAGCGTCAATTTAATCGGTTAAGTTATAAAGCACAAAAAATGTGCACAGTGTATTCATATAGAACAGAGGATAAAAAACTCAAGAAGAGATTTTATATCCGAATTCCTAAAGGAGCCTATCGTATCAAATATACAAGAGCTTATGTGACTCACTCTAAAAGAATTGACCCGATATTAGAAAGTGAAGAAGCTTTACTAGCTAATAAGTTGTTGAAGAAAGGGTACTATGAAGCCTCTATAAAACTTTGTGATTTTAAGAGTAAGAATTTTTGGATTACAAGTGATTTTAAGAAAGATAAACTTAAAGTTAAAAGAGAGTTAGAGGCTTTAAGAAAGTATAAAATAAAAGAGATTCTAAAGGAGAAAATATCATGGGAAAGAAGTTAAAAGGAAAAGACCTAATCAAATTAGGATTTCCACAAAACAATAGTATAAATATCGCTTTAGGGCAAATACATAGATATAGAAAAAAAGAAAAGAAAGATCGCATTTTAGAAGAAGCAAAGGAGGTATTGTTGAATCCTGAGAAGTTTCAAGGAAATGCTATTTGGGGAAAAGTTGTTGAAGGATTGGTGAAACCTGTTGAGGTCCAAATGCACAAATTAAGAAATACACGTGCTCCATTCAGTATTTACGGAGAAAATGAAATTGATGAGCAAGCGAAGTTTCAATTGTACGATGCATTAAAATTGCCAATAGCAAAAGCAGGAGCGTTAATGCCAGATGCGCATTCTGGATATGGATTACCTATTGGAGGTGTTTTAGCTACTGAAAATGCAGTGATTCCTTACGGAGTTGGATTGGATATTGGTTGTCGAATGAGTTTGAGTATTTATCCAATGAAGGCAAGTTATTTACAAGGAAAACAGCATCAACTAGAAAATATCTTGAAGGAGCATACCAAATTTGGAATGTATGAAACCCATCGTCAAAAGCACGATCATGAGATTTTCGAAAGGGAGGAATTTAACGAAATCCCTCTGTTGAAAAAGTTAAAAATGAAGGCTTATAGTCAGTTAGGAACATCGGGAAGTGGTAATCACTTTGTAGAGTTTGGAGTTGTTGATATAACAGATGTGAATAATGAATTTAATGCACCCGTTGGACAGTATGTTGGATTATTAACCCATAGTGGAAGTAGAGCCTTAGGAGCGAACATAGCAAAGCATTACAGTTATCTGGCTAGTAAGCAGTGTCCACTTCCAAAGAATGTACAGCACTTGGCTTGGTTGGATTTAAATACGCATGATGGACAAGAATATTGGCTAGCCATGAATTTGGCTGGAGATTATGCAAAGGCATGTCATGATAATATTCATAAAAGAATAGGCAAACTATTAGGAAGTAAATCAATTGCGACCATTGAAAATCATCACAATTTCGCTTGGAAAGAAACCATTAATGACGAAGAGCATATTGTTCATCGCAAGGGAGCAACTCCAGCAGGAAAAGGAGCCTTAGGAATTATTCCAGGATCTATGGTTGCTCCAGGCTTTATTGTTAGAGGATTGGGAAATGAAGATAGTTTGTTTTCGGCATCGCATGGAGCAGGAAGAAAGCATTCTCGAAGAAAGTGTAAAGAGAAGTTTACCAAAAGTGATATCAAACATCAGTTGAAGATGAACGGAGTAACACTTATTGGTGGAGGTGTAGATGAAGCACCTATGGCTTATAAAAACATTAAAAAAGTAATGGCCAACCAACAAGAGTTAGTAGAAGTATTAGGAACCTTTACTCCGAAAATTGTCCGAATGGATCGTTAGTTTGTCAAGGGGTTTAAACCCCTTGGGGATATCAACAAAGAATAGAAAAAGTTTAAACGAGTTCATTATAAAAACATAAAAAAATGAAAAGAGAACACAATACAAAAAGATACGGAGAAATATGGCCGCAATATAAAATAGACAAAGGCCTAGAAATATTAAAAATATTACAACAATGGATTATTGTCTCAGGAGGTTGGGCATGGCATTTTATGTCGGAAGAAAACCACATAGAATATAAACATGCTCATGACCACAAAGACATTGATATTTTCGTTCATCCTGAAAATGTAGCTCAAGTAATGCTATTATTACAAGAAAATGATTTTGAGAAAGTATGGACAAGATACGATCATATACCAAGTAATGAGAATTTCAGACGTTATGAAAAAATAGATTGGTTACCCAATGGCAAACAATATAGAGTAACCATAGATTTTTTTGAAGCGAAGAACATAGAAACTATTAAGGTCAATAATTGGACTTTGGTAGCTCCAAAAACACTCTTAGGTTTTTACAGTAATATTCACGCAAGTGGTAATTGCTGGGCAGTAAAAAAAGCGTTTGAGTTACTAGTAAATGGTAAAAATTTAATCGGAAATCCATTGTTGTCTAAAATCCCATAAGGATATTCCTTATAGATAACATGCAAACAAAAATTATACAAATCACAGCAGCGAAAGGTCCTGCCGAATGCACTTGGGTAGTCGCGAAAGTGTTAAAGATATTTTTAAAAGAAATACAAAGTAAAAACATAACATATGAAATCATTCATAAAGAGAATGGTGTCGAAAATGGAACCGTGCAATCGGTTGTTATACAGTTAAAAGGCAAAGATTTTAATCAATATGTAAAAAGCTGGTTAGGCACCATCCAATGGATAGGGGTTTCTCAATTCCGAAAACATCATAAGCGAAAGAATTGGTTTATTGGTTGTTTTGAATTATCTGGAATACAAAGTGAATCCTTTGATTATACAGATATTGAATTTCAAGCGATTCGAAGTTCTGGACCTGGAGGACAACATGTAAATAAAGTAAGCTCTGCAATACGAGCAAAGCATAAACCTACAGGAGTTCAGGTACTAGTTTCGGATAGTCGTTCGCAACATCAAAACAAAAAAATAGCTATTGAGCGATTAAAAGCCAAAGTGAATGAATGTTATTCTGAAAAACTAAAAGAAAGTGATAAACAGCAATGGGGAAATCATTTGACTTTGGAAAGAGGAAATCCCGTAAAGGTTTTTATTGGAACAGATTTTAAAAAACAAAAAGAATCAAAAAAGTATAGTTCGAAACGAAATCAGTTAAAGAATGATTTACGAAGAGAGCTACAGTAAAAGAATTGTCAGTTCGAGTGATTTTTCACAGAGAAGCGAAGAAAAATTGTATCGAGAACTGTCTAAAAAATAAGAACGGTCTTTTCCAAACCTCGCAGGTTTTTAAAACCTGTGAGGTCTCCAAAAAAGTAAGTTCAATAACAAAAGAAAAGAACAATGGCAACATTAGTAAACAATTATATTTTCAAGGCATTGGATGCATATCCATATGATTTAGAAGAAACAGTTGAAGCATTAAACTATGCATTGTCTTATGACGATAAGAATAGCATGGCTTTATTACTTTCAGGACGAATTCAAGCAGAAATACTTAAAGACTATGAAAAAGCGAAAAGTATTTATCAAGAGGCATTGGCTGAAAATGTGAATGCCATTGAAATTTATCCACATTACATACATACATTATTGTGTAATGAAGATTTGGAAGAAGCGAAACGCTTAATTGATTTTGCATTAACAGTAAAAGGATCTGATAAGGCTGTTTTATATGTAGCCAAAGCAAATCTATTTGAGCAAAAGAAAAAGTACAAGAAAGCGCTGGCAATATTGAAAAAGGCTAGAATACATACCTATAATAATGATTATTTGTATTGTATTGAAAGAGAGGAAGAACGTATAAAGGGGAAGATTCCGAAAAAGAAAAAAGAAAAGTCAAAAAAGTGTAAAAAGAAAAAAAAGAAGTAAATATTTTTATTTGCGCAAAAAGATTGCGTAATAGTATGAAATATTTGCATTGTAATTGAAAAAGAAGGCCTCATCATAACAAAGATTGTGGTGAGGCACTTAAAAAAGTTCATTGAAATTCAAAAGTTCGGTAGCTCAGTGGGTAGAGCATCAGACAACACTATTCGCTATGAAAAAGCAACAATAGTTCCTATGAAAATTAAAACTGTGTGTCGCAGGTTCGATTCCTGCCCGAACTTCTAAACCAATAAAGAAAGTTCCTATAACCATTAGCTTTTAACTAAAATACTTTCCATTGGTTTAACCAGACTCAGTAGCTCAAATGGATAGAGCGCCGTTATCTACTATTCGCTATGAAAAGGCAACAATAGTTCCTATAAAGAGATTTTTAATCCGGAGGTTACAGGTTCGAGTCCTGTCTGAGTCGCAAAAAAAATACTGACAAAGAAAGTTCCTATAATTCATTCACAGAAATTACTTTCCGTCAGGAAAAGACAAAAAGAGTTCCTATAATGGTTCGATTCCATCACAATTGGTTTATTACTCTTCGTCTTTTTTAAAAAAAAATAGGTAAAAGGTGTTCCTATATAATTAAAAAATACGCCTCACTTATTAAAAAATATGAAAAATGAGAACATTAAAATTGTTTAATGCGGTAATAGCAAAAGAAACAGTATCAAATGAAAATCCTTATTTGTCAACAGATGGATTTATTATCGAAAAGAATGCTTTATGGGCTAAAGATAATATTACAGCATTTTACGAAAAAGAGCGATTAACTGGAAACGATTTAAACAAAACCTTCCATAAATCATGGAATAAAATTAAGTCTAGTTCTAGAGTAGAATTGTATGTTGATCAAATTCAACATTATATATCAACTTACGGAAGTAATTTTACAAGCGAAATTTACATTCCTTCAGAAGTTGTTGATATTCCAGAAGTAAAGTTAGTATACAAAGTTGTTAAAGCATATACCAAAGAAGAGATGACTCAAAAATGTATGTCATTACTTCAATCGGGAATTGCTTTAAAAGAAGAAACAATAAATGATTTATTATCAATATTGGTAGATGAATTGGAGTATGAGTTTACGGGTAAAGAAAACATTAGAAATAAAGAAGCTGTTGTTAAAATAGCGGACTTATATCATGTATATCCAGAAAATGTTGTGGAGTTTTTCCGATACATTATTTATAGAACAACCGATTCAACGTTGCTTATTAAAAATGAAGAGTTAATTGAAGCGATAAAAAATAGCTCGTATAATCCTTCAATGGCATTCAATAAATATGGATTAGAAAAGCTAGCTGAAATTTTCAATCGATTTAAGCCTTTGTTTTTAGCTTATAAAAATAGAGCACCAAAAACAGTTAATAAAATTAGTAAGCTGTCGAAAAAGTTTCATAAGCCAATGGTTTCAAATCCATTAAATGAAGTAACATTTTCTTTATTGACTGAAAATGATGTTCATTGGTTAAATAACGCAACTCCTTTTGCTTTATTCAAAGCGTTGAGTGCTTGCTATATTAGAAAGAATGGACAAGATACCTTTTTGTATAGAGTAAGAAACGGAAAATCGTGGGTTAAGCCAGGTGTTATTTCGTATGCAAGTGAGATGAATTACGATTTTATCTTGAGCTATATGAAAACAAGATTCAATTTGGAGGATACTAAGATTTACATACCAGCGGATGTTGAGTACGCGTTACCTACCTCTGAGAAAATGTATGTTGGAAACATTCCAACGGGAACAAAGTTTTTCGGAGAGAAGTTAGCTGTAGGTATTTATTGGAAAAACGAATGGGGAGCGAACGATTTGGATTTATCTGGTTTAAACATTGGAGGAAAAGTTGGTTGGAATGCAAGTTACAAGCAAAATAATGGAAGTCTATTATATTCTGGTGATATCACATCTGCACCAAAAGGAGCAGTGGAATATTTATATGCAGCCAATGGTTTAAACGCTCCAACACTTGTGAATAACAATGTATTTTCAGGAAAGGTAGATTGTGAATATAAAATTGTAATTGGTAAAGGAAGTAACATCAATAAAAATTACATGATGGATCCTAATGAGTTATTTGCTGAAATAAAATGTAGTTCTGTGCAGCATCAAACTATTTTGGGAATGCTATTACCAGAAAGCAAACGACAAAAGGTTTTTGGTATTTCAATGAAAGGAGAAGAAAAACAATCGTTTGTATTGTTGAATTTTGGAGCTGGACATGCACGAGTTTCAGGAAATTCAGAGGTGTCAAATTTAGCTACTAAAGCATTATATCAACAATGGAAAAATCCATTATCATTTAAAATGATAACTGAAATGCTGGGAGCTGAAATTGTAACAAATAAAGAAGAAGCTACTCATGATTTTTCTTTAGATGTACTTGAAAAAGATAGTTTTATTAAACTTTTTGAATAGAAAAAAATGAATAAGAATAAAATAATAATTATAGACTTAGAAGCTACTTGTTGGGATGGAAAAATTCCATCCGGACAGGTAAATGAAATCATAGAAATTGGTATTTGTGTGTTAAATACGGAATCTGGTGAAATATCTAAAAATAAAGGAATATTAATCAAACCAGAACGATCTGAAGTAAGTCCATTTTGTACAGAACTTACTACAATAACACCCGAGCTTTTAGATAAAGAAGGAGTTTCTTTTTTAGAAGCATGTAATCAATTGAGAAATGAATATAATCCAAAGGAATATGTATGGGCTAGTTATGGGTATTATGACTTGAATATGCTAAAGAAGCAATGTAAAATCAGGAATGTTGAGTATCCCATGTCTCAAGAACATATCAATGTTAAAGTACTCTTTTCCGAAGTAAAAGGACTTTCTAGGAAAGTAGGAATGAATGGAGCATTACATATTCTAAATTTTGAATTAGAAGGAACTCACCATCGTGGGATAGATGATGCAAGGAATATTGCGAAAATTTTAGATTGGAGCCTCAAAAATAAAAAGGAAGCCTAACGTATGTAAATAATCAAATGAATGATAGTAATACGAGCGTCCTAATTGTTTAGGACGCTTTTTTTATAGCAAAATGATGGCCAGATAATGAATCTCGGCGATTGTTCAAAAGATATAACTCGTTGGTATACGTACATCGAGATAGTTAAATAAAATAGAAAAATGTTAGTATAGGTTAATTAGAAATAAAACAATAAAAACTGAAAGCAATTGAGAGACAGACTTTTGTAAATAGGAACTAAATCCGTGAGATATCGGACAGGGGGTTTATTGCCTAATATTTAAACTAACTAACTGATAATAAATAAAATAAATTAAAGTTTTTCTTGTGTGATTAAAAAATACGTTTCATATTTGCATCGTCAAAAAGAAACAAAGAATTATTAAAATAGTAAAATGATGAAATCGTATAAACAACATAGTATAGCATATCATTTAGAATTTCGTTCGCCGAAAGAGGAGCTGCTTTTCTGTGGAGATTGTATGCAATTCATTAATAAAAAGGAGATAGATAATGAGAATATAAGTTAATATATATTCTTATGAAAGATACAAAGCATCTCCTTACAAGAGATGCTTTTTTTATGCTATGAGTTAAGAGCATTTTGGGAAGATTGCTAACTCACTTGATTTAAATCGTAATTGTAAGAGATGATTCTTTTACGAACAAAAAGGACAAGGTGGCTGAATGGTTAAGGCAGCGGACTGCAACTCCGTTTTTTATGAGTTCGATCCTCATCCTTGTCTCAATAATCATTATTCAATTATCAATGAACACTGATAACTGATAATTGAAATGCTCCGTTGGTCAAATGGCTAAGACGTCACACTTTCTATGTGAAATTAAGAGTTCGATCCTCTTACGGAGTACAAACTGATTTGTAGCTCAATTGGTAGAGCAAGGCGCTTTTAACGTCGAGGTTGTGGGTTCAAGTCCCATCGGGTCAACAAGCAAGGAAGTGTTGAGCAAATGGTTGGCTCGCCAGACTGAAATGAATTTATGAATTCAACGAAACCTATTTGTAAAAGCGATTTTATTGAGTTAAAATCTGGTCTTTTCGAAGCATGTAGATTCGAGTCCTACCACTTCCACAAAAAAGCATCTGTAGTGTAATTGGTAACATGGTAGACTTCCAATCTTCAGTTTCGAGTTCGAGTCTCGACAGATGCTCAAAAATGCTCCACTAGCCCAATTGGCAGAGGCATCGCGTTTAAGCCGCGTTAAGTCTTGGTTCGAATCCAAGGTGGAGTACAAAATCAATGATCAGTGATCATTGATCATTGAAAAATTGAAACGTTCCGTAGCTCAATTGGCAGAGCAAGGCGCTTTTAACGTCGAGGTTGTGGGTTCAAGTCCCATCGGGCTAACAAATAAGGAAGTGTTGAGCAAATGGTTGGCTCGCCAGACTGTAACTCTGGTCTTTTCGAAGCATGTAGGTTCGAGTCCTACCACTTCCACAATATACATCTATGGTGTAACGGATAGCACAAGAGATTTAGCTCACGTATTTATTCATTATACCGTTAGGGGTTCGTGAATGCATGCATTTCGACCCTCTAGGTCTAAGTTCGATTCTTAGTAGATGTACAAGATCAATGATTAGTGAACAATGGTCAATAAACAACGGGCACTGATAATTGATCATTGTAAAATTGAAAAAGGTTCATTGGGGTAATGGTTATCCTTCCCGACTGTCTCTCGGGAGATACGAGTTCGATTCTCGTATGAACCGCTAATATATAATCAATAAATAAAATAATTGGCGATCAATTATTGACGGCAACTGATAATTGCAAAGTTGATTATAAAACTGGGAAGATAACGATTGGTTGTTTACCTGCTTTGGATGCAGGAGGTTGTAGGTTCGAGTCCTGCTTCCCAGACTAAAACTAGAAAGGAGTGTGTTTAAAAGACTTGGGATAATATAAATCGCATGGTTGTAAAAAGAATTGTACTGTTCTGAGTCTTTAAATTGAGGTATAACTCAGCTGGTAGAGTACCGTGCTTTTAACACGGGAGTCTTGGGTTCGAATCCCAATGCCTCAACAATTGCAGGAATGGCGGAAATGGTATACGCGTCTGATTTAGAATCAGAATCTTGAGAGTTCGAGTCTCTCTTCCTGTACAAGATCAATAAATAATTATCAGTGATCACTGAACAATGATCATTGAACAATTGAAATGGTGACTTTAGTTTATTTGGTAAAACGTCTCGTTGTGGTTGAGAAGAACAGGGTTCGAATCCCGAAGTCACCCAAAAAAAGTAAATGAAAAAAGTAGAAATTGTGGAACAAAAATGGAGAAATTTTAGTGGAAAAGTATTCGAAGGTTCTATTGTTGAGGTGTTAGAAAAAGCCATCTCTAAAGAACAAAAGGAAGGATATCGTTTAAAAGTTTGTGTAGGTTCTGATTCTCAGGCTTACAAATCGTATGTAGAGTATGCAACAGCAATCGTTGTTTTAAGAGAAGGTAAAGGAGGGTTTATGTTTATTAGAAATGATAAAGGACCAAAAAAGGTATCTCTTAAAGAGCGTATGCTAAAAGAAGTAACGATGTCTGTGGAAGTAGCGTATACAATATGTGATTTACTTGATGGCTATAATGTAGGATTGGAAGTACATGCGGATATTAACACAGATCCTAAGTTTCAATCGAATGTGGCTTTAAAAGATGCTATGGGATACATTCTAGGAATGGGATTTGAATTTAAAGCAAAGCCACATGCATTCGCAAGTTCTTCTTGTGCCGATAAGGTTGTTTAATGTCAGTTCGAGTGATTTTTATGAAGTGGAACGGAGTAAAAATTGTATCGAGAACTAGTTAATAATTCGAAGCTTAAAATCTTATTGATACGAAACTATATTGTTTTATAACGCATAATTACACTTGAACTGATATAAAAAATAAAGAATTTATAATTGCGCAAAAAGACTGCGTAATAGTGTGAAATATTTGTAATGTAATTGAAAAAGAACGCCGTTAAAAGTGGGAGAATTGTAAAAAGAAAATACCTCTTTAGCTTAAAAGGAAGAGCTATGGTAAAAGACCTTGTTTCGTAACCATGGAGTGATTGGATGATGTCGTTAGCGATGTGCTTGTTAATGAATAGAATTTGCAGAAGCACCGAACAAAACAGGATTTTAAGTAGGGAAGCGCATTTAGAGCCAATCTGCCTCAATAGAGGAGTATCAGTTCGAATCTGATAAGGGGTACAAATTTTTCTTAACATTTCAAATGAAATTATTTTGAATAACAGAAGTAAATAAGATAATCGTCGTTAATTCATAATGATGTTAAAATATCAAGCGAGTCTTGTTGCGTGTTTCTGTATAACACCATTGTATAAAACCTTGCAGTAATGTATTAGTGTTTTATGTGCAACTTGACTTGAAGGTTTTGATTGTTAGCCAAAAAACAGTCACAAGTTCTATGTGTCGTGGGTTCGAATCCCATCTTCCCCGCAAAGTAAATAAGAAAAAAGGGGAAGTAGCTCAGTTGGTTAGAGCAATAGATTAGAGTTCGTGGGTTCGAATCCCACTCCTGAGAAATCAGGATGGCAGAGTGGTCGAATGCGAAGGACTGAAAATCCTTTAACTCACAGACCTTTCACGTCTGTATTTTTTGCACAGGTTCGAATCCTGTCACAGCCACCAAAACTAGGCTGTGTAGCTCAGTTAGGTAGAGCACTACGCTCATAACGTAGGTTTATTTTTGAAAAGCACATCATCTTTTAAAACTGATGGTAAAAGTAATGGGTGTTACATGAGTTTTTTAATCACAAGATGATACCAAGAGTTTACTCTTTGTTTTCGTTAAAATGATTAAAAAATACTTGTCAAAATGCCTTGAAATAGTAAACTATTTGAATGAAATACGTTTGATGTTTGCAAGTCAATTATGGTTCAGGAAGGAATGATAATCCATTTGATAAACAATTTCGATATTACGTCAAAGACTTAGTATTTCCGTATGCTGGTAAGCATGGACACTCAATGCTTTTATAATAAAAGAGATTAAAGAATTCAATTTAAAAATTGATAAAGGAGAAGTATAACTAAAATTAAAACAAATGAGAAGAGTAAGAATTAATCAAGGATATGTTGGATTGGTGTTCAAAAATGGTGATTATCTTAAAGTAATTACACAAGGTACGTATTGGTTAGGGTTTAATCATGAAGTAAAAGTGTATGATTTAACCAGAGATTTTTACGCTCCAATAGCTTTAGAGATTTTACTAGAAGATGAATACTTGGCAACATTGATAGAAGTGGTTGAAGTAAAAGATGGCCAATTGGCTTTTGTTTATGAAAACAAAAACTTTAAAAGAGTTTTGTATGCAGGCAGGTATGTTTTCTGGAAAGGTTTAGTGAACAGAAAGATTGAGTTGTTTGACACTTCAGAAATTGAAATGCCAAAGAATATGGATAAGACTTTGTTTAATAATTTTGAGGTAAATAAAAACATCAGAGTTTTTGAAGTGGCAGCTTATGAAAAAGCTGTATTGCTTATCAATGATGTTTATGAGAAAACCTTAACGGGTGGTGTTTACAGATACTGGAGAAATGATACCACTATTAAGTTAGCAAAAATTGATATGCGTCAGTTACAATTGGAGATTTCAGGTCAGGAATTGTTAACAAAAGACAAAGCAAACATTAGAATAAACTTCTATACTCAATATAAGGTTGTTGATGTTGAAAAAGCGTTGTTAGCGAATAAAGATTATGAAAAGCAGTTATATATTGCTATGCAATTAATTTTAAGAGCTTATGTTGGTGGATTCACTTTAGATGAGCTTTTAGAAAAGAAAGAAGATATTGCGACCTCAGTATTCAATGAAGTTCAAGAAAAGGCAACTGCTTTAGGTGTTAAAGTATTAAACTGTGGAATTAGAGATGTTATTTTAACTGGAGAAATGAAAGAGATCATGAATCAAGTTTTAGTGGCTCAGAAAAAAGCTCAGGCTAATATTATTACCCGAAGAGAAGAAACAGCTTCAACAAGAAGCTTGTTAAATACTGCCAAATTAATGGAAAACAACGAAATGTTGTTCAAATTAAAGGAGATGGAATATGTGGAGAAAATTGCCGATAAAATTGGTGAAATTACGGTATCAGGAAATGGAAACGTAATCAAACAATTAAAGGAAATTTTCACGCATTAAACGTTAATAGTTTTAGCGAACGAGTCAGTTATAATTTGTGCTTAAAGTTGTGTTATATTTAAGTATGAAGCCATGACTGGCTTTTTCTTTATCTATCTATATATTTAAACATATCCTAATTTTCGTTCCGTTTTTTCTCCAATAAACAATTGCAAGCTATTGTTGTAAGAAGATATAATTTCACTAAATAGGAAATCGAAAAAAGTAATAAATAATGCTGAATTATCCTTTTTAATCTCAAACTTTTCAGGATTATTAGCATACTGAACATAGAACTTATTTTGACTGTTTTTTTTGAATTTCAAATGAATTATAATTACTTCAATCGGTAATGTTTCAGGTGCTTTGCAAACAGTTAAACCGATTCCAAAATGCCAATATCTATCGGGCATAAGTGAAATAGCATGAACTAGCTCAGGTTGTACCAAATCAAATTGACCATTATGATCTATTTTAAATAATGAAAACTGGCTTTCTGGAATTTGGTAATATTCTTTTAGCTGTTTTACTAACTCAACAGCAAGTAGATGACTTTCTTTACGATAGTTGTCAAAACTGTCTTGCGCATGCCCAAAAGCACTACATAATTGATGAAATTTAGTTGTTTCCATAAACTCAGATATAATTTAAACTAAAGTAATATAATAATAAAAGCGCTTGTTTTTACTTTCAGTTTTTGTTCACTTTATTATAGACGGAGTTTATTGGTTAAACTTACCTTAACCAGTTAAACAGATTTGATAATCTGTTTTTTCAAGTCTAAGAAAATAATGTTTCTTCTATTTCATTAAATAAAATGACCTGCTTTGAGGCGTATAAGCAATACTGAATCTATTTTTTTTGATATTCTCAATTTGTTCTGTAAAAGATGAGATCAATTGGTCTTGATCCTTTTCGTTACTTGATCGTATTAATGATTCACTTTTGTCATGTGAGTAAACTATTTCATAGTTGTTGTTTAATATTCTGCTTTTAACTTCGGCAGGATTACCTAAAAGAAAAAAATCTGGTTCTTTTTCTTCCAAATCTAGAAATATTACTTTCTTATTTAAATTATCATATTCGTAGTTTACATAAATAATAGTATCATCAGAGTCATGAAAACTCATGGATGACACCTTTTTGAAAAGATCATTGAATGACATTGGTTGGTTTTGAATAGCATTGAGTTCTTCGTCTGAGATACAGGCTAGAAAAAGTAGTAAAGTAAGTGCTAGTTTTAAAAGTTTGGGGAACAGTTTCATGGTTAAAGACTAGTGCTGATTACTCAATTATAAAAAGATGAAACACTAAAGTAAATTCCAAATACGCTTAGATATTTACTAAGTGATATTATTATGGTTAATAAAACTATTTTGGTAGCGTAAAGTAAATAGTGGTTCCTTCGTTTTCTTTTGAACGAAGCCAAATATCACCTCCATGTAAATCAATAATTTTTTTCACAATTGATAATCCTACTCCAGTTGAAGAGTTTTCATCTCCTAAAGTTTGAAAAATCTTAAATATTTTATCATGGTATTGTTGAGGTATTCCTGGACCGTTGTCGGAAATGCTAAACTCCCAGCAAGTTTCTCGCTCTATAGAGTCAATAATAACAATACCACGTTCATTGTTACTATACTTAATGGCGTTATCAATTAAGTTTTGAAAAAGCTGATGTAATCTAAATTTATCTACCTTTATAAAAGGTAATTTTTCTGGAAGTTTAATAGTAACATGTTCAGGAACATAAATGGTATCAATTAATTCAGGAAGCAATATTTTTAAGTTTGTCTTTCGTCTTGCCGATTTTACTTGATCAATTCTAGCGTATTTCAAAATCCCATTAATCAAGTGATCCATTTTATCAACTTGTTTAAAAAGTAGGGCAATATATTCTTCTATAACAGCATTAGGGCTAGCCTCGTTTTCATCTTTTATCCAGTTAATCAAAGCATTCATACTTCTCAAAGGAGATTTTAAATCATGAGAGACAACCTGTGCAAAGTCATTGAGTTCTTTATTACTAATTTTAAGGTTTCTAACAAGTGCCTTATTGGTCTTGTTAGTTTCTAGCAATAAACTCAAGTTCATGGCACTTTTTAACTGAGTAGCTGCTAAATTAGCAATGGTTTCTAAAGTTTTTAAGTGCTTTTTTGTAAAAAAACCTTGGTTAGTGTTTTTTGAGTTTATTAAGCCAATGGTAATACCTTCATCAATTATAGGAATGAAAATTTCAGAAGCATGAGTTTTCTGATCATTTTCGTATCGAATATCTTTTAGTACATTGTTAATTATTTGAGATTTACCTGATTTCAGTACTTCATTAGTAATGGCCAAATTCAAAGAATAATTCTTTTTACTCTTGTAAGCCGCCATTCGTTCCAGAGTTTTCGTTTTCGAATCCATCAAATAAATGGTTGAATTTTCGAATTGAAGTAAGTTGGCAGGAATTGCTGCTAACTCCCAAGCAATTTCTTTAATATTGGTTTTACCCATTATTGAAGACATTAAGAGGTTTAAGGCTTTTAATAAAGACTGATTTTTATACTCTTTTGTGATGTCTTCTATAACAGCAACTTGGTAGTCTCTGTTTTTACCATTTTTTACCAACGAAACATTGGTTTTAGCAGGGAAAATTTTGTTGTTTTTTGATCTATATCTTTTTACAATTGAAAAGCTATCTATTTCTCCATTATCCAGTTTTTTCATAAGTTCGTATGATTTTTCTTTATCTTCTTTTAATGAAATATCAGCAACTGAAAGTTCTAATAATTCTTTTTCTGTGTAGTGTAAGAAATCTTGAAAAGCTTTATTGGTTTTAAGTATTTTTCCTCGTTTAGTTAATACGATACCTAAGGAAGAGTTTTCTATTATTGCATCTAGTTGTTTTTTTTGTTCATTAAAATATTCTTGCTGTCTTTTTTGTTCGGTAATATCTCGAATAATTCCTTGTGCTAGATGAGGCTTACCATCAGAATTATAGATAATGTTGCAGTTAATATCTACCCATCGAAGTTCTTTTTCACCGTTATATAGGCGTGCCTGAAAGTTTCTGAAACTACCTGTTTTTAAAAATTCTTGAAAGGCATCGCGGGTATGTTCAATATCTTCCTCATATACGGTAGTCATAACGTTAAAAGATTTTTTCTTTTGTGGTACACCGAAGAAATCTTCTGAGGCTTTATTCATTTTAATCACATTGCCAAATAGATCCATTAAGATATAGGGATCAATAATGGTCCGAAACAAATTGTCAAGTTCAATTTGTTTGTCATTGACAAGTTTTATGATTTTTGTTTTGGCACTTTCTAGTTCTTTATTTTTGTTTTGGAGAGCTTTTGAGGTTTCTTGCAAAGCAACTTCGGTTTCCTTACGAGCCATTTTTTCATATGCCAGAGAAGCTTCCAAAAATTGTCGCTTGTTGTGGTTCATTTTTGGTCAGTTAGACTTAGTTAAAAAATATCTCTTAGCTGCGGGGGCTGAAGACATAGGGGTTCTAAAAATCAAGTTAATATAGTGAAAACTAATTAATTATACTAATTGAATGTAGAAAATATTTTTATTTTAAGTTAATCTTGATAACTAGAAATTCATACTAAGCTGAATTCTCTTTCGAGCTAAATCTACTTCTAACACCTTTACCTGTACTTGTTGTTGTAAACTTACATGATCATTAATATCTTTTACAAAAGTGTTAGAAAGATTCGATACATGTACTAATCCACTTTCTTTTACACCAATGTCAACAAAGCAACCAAAATTGGTAATATTGTTTACAATGCCCGGTAAAACCATTCCTGTTTTTACATCGTCAATGGTTTTAATATGTTCATTAAAACTAAAAGCTTTGGCTTTTGATCGAGGGTCTAAACCTGGTTTGTCCAATTCTTTAATAATGTCTTGAAGTGTAGGTAGTCCATATGAATCGGTAATATAACGCTGCAATTTAATTTGCTTTAATGTACTGGAATTCCCAATTAAATCATTCAAATTTTTACCAGCATCCTTTGCCATTTGTTTTACTAAATTATAGCGTTCAGGATGCACTGCAGAATTATCCAAAGGGTTACTTCCATTTTTTATACGTAAAAAACCAGCAGATTGTTCAAAGGCCTTTCCTCCTAAACGAGGCACTTTTTTTATTGCAGTTCTGTTATCGAAAGCTCCGTTTTCGTTTCGGTAGTTTACAATATTTTCAGCCAGTTTTGGTCCAATTCCAGAAACATAACTTAAAAGAGAGGCACTTGCTGTATTTATATTAACTCCAACCTTATTAACACAATGTTCGACAACAGTATCTAGTGATTGTTTTAAACTAGATTGATCAACATCATGTTGGTATTGACCGACTCCTATAGATTTGGCGTCAATTTTAACTAATTCAGCCAAAGGATCAGCTAAACGACGACCAATAGAAACGGCTCCTCTCACCGTAACATCATGATTAGGAAATTCATCTCGAGCAATCTTTGAAGCTGAATAAATAGACGCTCCAGCCTCACTTACTACAAAGATCTCAATAGGACTAGAAAATGAAATATTTCTTACCAATCGTTCCGTTTCCCTTGAAGCGGTTCCATTTCCAATAGATATTGCTTCTATTTGATGTTTTTTTATTAGGTGTTCAAGTGTATAGGAAGCTTCTCTTGATTTGTTTTGAGGAGGATGTGGAAAGATAGTCTCATTTTCCAATAAATCGCCCTGTTCATTTAAACAAACAACTTTACAACCAGTTCGAAATCCAGGGTCAATAGCAAGAATACGCTTTTCGCCTAAAGGAGAGCCCAGTAATAATTGTTGTAGGTTTTTAGCAAATACATTGATGGCAGATTCGTCTGCTTTAGCTTTTGCAAGATTCATTGCTTCGGTAGTTAATGACGGAAGTAATAAACGTTTGTATGAGTCATCAATAGCTAGTTGAATTTCAGCACCACTTTCATTATTTGATTTAATCAGTTTACGATCAATTTTATCTAAGACATTCGTGTCATCAATTTCGATCTTAACACGAATGAACCCTTCCTTTTCGGCTCTTAAAATAGCCAACATTCTATGAGATGGGATTCTTCGTAAGTTTTCCGACCAATCGAAATAGTCCTTATATTTTTGAGCTTCTGCTTCGTCTTTTTTGGTTTTAACAACTTTAGTAGCTATGGTTGAATAACGTTCTAATTCTCTACGAACCATATTACGAATATCGGTACGTTCGTTTATCCATTCTGCTATAATATGTCGAGCGCCCTCCAAAGCTTTATCTACTGATTCCACTTCGTTCTTCACATATTTTGAAGCCACATATTCCAAATCATCATTACGTTGACTCATAATGATTTTAGCTAATGGTTCTAACCCATTTTTTCTGGCAGTTTCAGCTTTCGTTTTTCTTTTCTTTTTAAAAGGAAGATAAAGGTCTTCTAAGGCAGTTAAATTGTCTGTTCTTTCAATTTTAGCCTTTAATTCATCTGTTAGACCACCTTGTTCATCAATTGCTTTTAAAATAGCTTTTTTTCTCTTTTCTAAAGTTTCAAATTGTTCTTTTAGTTGAACTATTTGTCCAATTTCAACTTCATCTAAATTTCCAGTTTTTTCTTTTCTGTAACGAGCAATAAATGGAACGGTACAATCTTCATTCAGTAGCTCAATGGTATTTTCAATTGACTTTTGAGAGATTTGAACGTTTGAAGAAATATAAGTAATGAGTTGCATATTGAAATAATGTTTAAAAAAGAACCCCGCCAAAAAGCGAGGTTGCTAAGATAAAATAATATTGTTTTTGATTAGTATAATCTCTTCTAGAGATTACTTAAAAGGTTCAAATTTTAAGAGTTTATATGAGTTTGTTTTTTTGTTATAGTCAATATAAATGTAATAATCAAGATATTTGAAAATACTATCATCGGTATCTAGATTATCGCTTTTGAAAGGATTTTCAATGTGAAAAACTTTTTTTAAGGTTTCTTCAGTTCTATTGGGATCTAAATAGTCTTTTACCTTTTCATAAACATTATCCGTTTTTTCATCTTTTAAGTGATTCAAGTTCGAATCTAAAATAGAAGAAAACAAAAGATAGTCAGAGGCTAAAGCGTAATCTATAAAGCTCCCAAAATGGATTCCATAAGATGGCCTTGTAGAAGTAAATCCCGCGTCGGAAAAACCAACCCTTAATGCAGGTCCGAAATATGTTGTTTGGGGAAGTACACATCCAATAGTTAAGTTATATTTATTGTTATTAGATATTACGTTAATGGAAGGTTTTCCATACCTCATTTGTCTTATTAAGTTTTTACTAGTGTTTTTCTTATATTTTCCACCAGCGGAATATCTTATCGAAGAGTTCTTGAAATCAATAGAGTCTTTTTTAGAAACAGAGTACTCCGTGAAATTTTCTCTATCATTAAAAGGCGTAATTTTTAATTTTAGGGAATCTTTTGATACAGCTAAAGAAAAAAGGTGGTCATTGTTTAAAAATGCATTTGATTTTTTATGTCGCCTTTTTGTAGTTTCTAATGGATTATTGATTTTCTCGAAATTCGCCGAAAAGTCATCTATATTTACTCTTAATATTTGTGTAAAATTAGAGTTGTTGTTTAAAAGAAAAGTTACAGTTCGATCATTAAGGAACATTTTATAACTAGTAGAGGAAGTAACTATTGATTGAGGCGAACTCTGATCAAATTTAAGCAATGGTTCTTTGGATTCCAATAAGGCAGACATCAAATCTACTTTTTGGTTATCTATTGATAGAGCCTTTATTTTGGTTAAATCAATTTTATTTCTTTTGGGTGTTTCTGTATCGAACGTATAAAAATACAAACCATTAACTTTCTTAGCGCTGGAAACAAGATAGAACTTATTATTTAATGTAAATGATTGTAAATACGTTTCATAATCAGTTAGTAGTTTGAACTCTTTTGAAGTAGAACGTTTTTCTTCGAAAAGAAAAGAAACCTCCAAGAAATCATTCTTTTTGTTTTTGAGATATACCTTATAGTCTCCGTTTTCTAAGAATGAATAACCTATAATTTGCTTGTATTTTCTTAATTTATTATCAAATTGTAGCTGATGTGTCAATCTGAAATTATTGTCGAACTTATAGCAATATGCTTTTTTTGCATCAGCAATAAAAATACTGAAAGAATTATCTTTGGTGTTTACTAAAGGGTAAATATCCTTTTGCTTAGAACGAGAGGTTTTAAGAGAGTGATTAAATTCGGAAATAAGTTCCTGTGCATTATTAATTGAAGAATATAAAGTCAATAAGACTATAAGTAGTGTTTTTTTCATAACTAGATAATTTGAAGAATAACAATTATTTTTCTTTGAATGCGAAATTACCGAAAAAAAGGAGTGAGAATGAAGCCTTTTAAAAATAAATATTCTGAGTGGTTAATATGTGCAAGAATTTGTACTTAATTATAAAAGAAAAAACATAGATGCTTTATTTAATAGATGGTCGGTTAAGTCCAATAACGATTTACCACTTTTCAGAAACTTATATAGAAAAAAATGTTAGTCCCTTGGAAGCAAATTATAAATCAGAGATATTAAGGTATTTCAATAAATCGTATCGAGGAGCCATAGTATTAATGAAAGAAAAATGCGTCGTTTGCAACGAAAGCATTCGAGAATATGGAAATACATCCACAGATGGGTTTTGGAGTTGGAATACGAATTTAACTCACTATGTTGAAAAGCATAATTTAAAATTACCTGAAGTGTTTGAGCAGTATTTATACAAACAAGAATTTCGGATAAAAGATTTTTTACTTGATGATTTAGAGAAGTTTTACCTCAAAATTAATAGGTATGTTTTAAGTGCTGATTTTTTTGAGGATAATTTTGAAAGTTATTTACGTAATAGAAATATGAGTTTGGACGATTTTCACCATAAGTACTCAATAGAAGAATGTGTCAAAATTGAAAAGGAGTTTGATGATTTCTTTGGTATTGAGTCGTTTGATGGATTTGATTTAAAGAAAGTAAATTATGTGAGATTAGAGTAGTTTAAAAATAAATCTCCTGTGCCAATCGATAGGTATTCGCATGGGCTTCCACAATAATTTTTAAGTCTTCAGAATAACCTCCACCCATACTGCAAACAACAGGTATTTCTTCGTCATGACAAGTTTGTAAAACAAAATAATCTCTTTCTTTACAGCCTTCTATAGATAGACTCAATTTTCCGAGTTTGTCGCTTTCCAAAATGTCAACACCTGATTGGTAAAATATAAAATCGGGTTGCACTTTTTTGATCAGTTCAGGAAGTGTTTTCTTTAGTATAGAAAGATATTCACTATCGGAAGTATTATTTTCTAAAGGAATGTCTAAGTCCGATTGTTCTTTATGGAAAGGATAGTTGGTTTTTCCATGCATAGAAAAGGTGAATACAGAATCGTCATTGTTGAAAATTTCAGCGGTACCATTTCCTTGGTGCACATCTAAATCAACAATTAGAATTTTGTTCGCTAATTTTTGTTGTTGTAGGTATTTTGCTGCAACTGCTTGATCATTCAATAAACAAAAACCTTCACCTCTGTCGGAAAACGCATGATGTGTTCCTCCGGCTATATTCATAGCAATGCCATTTTCCAAAGCATAATGAGTAGCTTTCATGGTGCCATCGGCAATAATCATTTCTCTAGCAACAAGTTGTTCTGTAAGCGGGAAACCAATTTTACGTTCATCTCTTTTTGAGAGCGTAATATTTAATAAATCAAAGAAATATTCAGGAGTGTGAACCGTAAAAAAGTGTTTGTTATTCGGAATTTCAGGGGTAAAGAAATTTGCCTCAACGCAAGTTCCTTCATGGAGCAATTGTTGAGGCAATAAATCATATTTCATCATCGGAAACCTGTGGTTGTCAGGTAATGGATGATTGTATATTTCGTGATAAGCTATTTTTAACACACCTGAGATCCGTTTATGACCTTTCCTTTGGGTTCCATAAAGGCTAATTTCCCTTCAGGAGTATCGGTCATTAAAATCATTCCTTGGCTTTCTACACCACGTAACTTTCTTGGAGCTAAATTACAAAGAACGGTAACTTGTTGACCAATGATATCTTCAGGTTTAAAACTTTCAGCAATTCCTGATACAATAGTACGAGTATCAATACCTACATCAACGGTAAGTTTTAAAAGCTTTTTAGTTTTTGCAACTTTTTCAGCTTCAATAATAGTCCCTACACGGATATCTATTTTTGTAAAATCATCAAATTGAATAGTTTCTTTTTGAGGTTCTACTTCCTTATTTGCAGCTTCATTTGCCTTCTTGGTAGCTTCTAATTTGTCTAACTGAATTTGAATAGTTTTGTCTTCTATTTTAGCAAATAGCAACTCCCCTTTATTAACTTGATGATTGGCAGGAAGAAGAACATTTTTCTCAGAAATATCAACCCATTTATGGTTTAGTTCGGCCGTATTAAGGTTTAAAATATTTTTCAATTTTGATGAAGTAAATGGTAAAAACGGTTCAGAAACTACTGCCAAACCAGCAGCTATTTGTAACGCTACATACATAATAGTTTTTACACGTTCTTCATCTTCCTTAATTACTTTCCAAGGCTCTTCGTCAGCTAAGTATTTATTTCCTAATCGAGCTAAATTCATCATTTCTTGAGATGCTTCTCTGAAACGATAACGCTCAATAGATTTTGCAATACTATTTGGAAATTCCTTTAACTGATCTAAAACATCCTGATCAATATCCGAAAAATCAGCTGGAGTAGGAACAATACCGTTATAGTATTTGTTGGTTAATACAACAACACGATTGATAAAGTTACCGAATACAGCAACCAATTCATTGTTATTCTTGGCTTGGAAATCTTTCCAGGTAAAATCGTTGTCTTTATTTTCAGGAGCATTCGCTGTTAATGTGTAACGTAATACATCTTGTTGTCCTGGGAATTCTTCCAAATATTCATGTAACCAAACAGCCCAGTTTTTAGAAGTAGATAATTTATTTCCTTCTAAGTTTAAAAACTCATTGGCTGGCACATTTTCCGGTAAAATATAATTCCCATGTGCTTTTAACATTGCAGGGAAAATAATACAGTGAAATACGATATTATCTTTGCCTATGAAGTGTACTAACTTGGTATCGTCTTTCTTCCAATAATCTTCCCAATTTTTACCTTCTCTTTCTGCCCATTCTTTAGTAGAAGAAATATATCCGATAGGAGCATCAAACCAAACATATAATACTTTTCCATCAGCACCCTCGACAGGAACAGGAATTCCCCAATCTAAATCACGGGTTACAGCACGAGGGCGTAAACCATCATCAATCCATGATTTTACTTGTCCAAGTACATTTGGTTTCCAATCGTTTTTATGCCCCTCTAAAATCCATTCTCTTAAAAAGTCTTCATGTTTATCTAAAGGTAAGAACCAGTGTTTTGTTTCTTTTAAAGTTGGAATGTTTCCAGTGATAGCAGATTTAGGGTTAATTAGATCGGTAGCATTATGACTAGTACCACACTTCTCACATTGATCTCCATAACTTTCTTCGTTACCACATTTAGGACAAGTACCAATAACAAATCTATCAGCTAAGTATTGATTAGCCTCTTCATCATATAATTGTTCAGTTACCTCTTCAATAAACTCTCCATCTTTATATAGTTTCTGAAAAAAGTCTGAAGCTGTCTTATGGTGAATTTCAGCAGAGGTACGAGAGTAATTATCAAATGAAATTCCAAAGTCAGCAAAAGAGTTTTTAATAATACCGTGATATTTGTCAATGATATCTTGAGGAGAAACTCCTTCTTTTTTAGCGCGCATTGGTATGGCTACACCATGTTCATCAGAGCCACATATATAAGCTACATCGTTACCCGTTGCACGCAAAAAACGTGCATATATGTCAGCAGGAACATAAACACCTGCTAAATGACCAATATGAATAGGACCATTAGTATAGGGTAATGCTGCTGTTATTGTATATCTTTTTGGTTTGTTCATGAATGTTACGCTAAAAAATTAAATGCAAAAGTACAAAAAAGCTATTTTTTTACTCATCAAAATTAAATACATTTACTCATTAAGTGAGATTTAAATATTTCAACCCTTATGTCGAAATTTTAACGATTTCCTTTCAATGCTACAAAGGCTTCTCTTAGGGTGGTTAATTTAGGGAACGAAATTTATATTTATTCATAAATTTACGTGATCAATATCTATTGTTTTTTGTGAAAATTTTGGTGTTAACGAGGTTTAAAATTTTGATTAATTTTCAATTTAATAATTACTATGAATACTGTTAAGATTAGAAGAATTTCAGAAGATGAATTGCCTTGGGTAAATTCATGTTATGAGAAAATAGGATTTAAAAGTTCTAAGTTTTCTAATGAGTTTATAGTCATTGCTGAGTTTGAGAATCAAAAATGTGGTTTAGGACGTTTGGTAAAAATAGATGAAGAGAATTGGGAGTTAGGAGGGATTTTTGTTAATGATAACTACCGTGGGTTAGGAGTGGCAAGAGCCATAGTTTCTTATTTATGTAGCGAAACTGATTTGTCTTACAAAAATATTTGGTGTTTACCATTCGAGGATTTAAACAATTTTTACCATGGGTTTGGTTTTGATAATCCTAAAGTTACACCTCCAGAGTCTATTTCAGAAAAACATTTATGGTGTAATACTCTTGCTGGTTACACAAAAAAAGTACTTTTATTGTCTAAACATATCGAATAATGAGAAAGAAATTAATCACTTTATTTTTAATAAGTATCAGTATAATGGTTCAGAGTCAAACAGAAGTTTCAAAATTAATAACTCCTCCTGCTTTACAGAAAGGAGATACAATTGCGATTGTGGCGCCAGCTGGAATTTTAAAAAACAGGAAGCACGTAATTGATAAGGCCAAAAAACTTGTCGAAAGCTGGGGGCTTAAGGTGGTGTATGGAAAAAACATGTTCAATCAAAACCATCATTTTGCTGGTACAGATGAAGAACGTTGCCAAGATTTTCAGGATGCTTTGGATAACCCTAATATTAAAGCTATTTGGAGCGCTAGAGGAGGGTATGGTTCAGTAAGAATTTTGGATTTATTGGATTTTTCAAAATTTAAAGAGAACCCAAAATGGATTATTGGATATTCTGATATTACTGCTTTTCACAATCATGTTCATAATTTAGGAGTAGAAACATTGCACGCTATGATGGGAACGAGCATGCAAGACAAGCCAGAAGATATTCCACATACGATTGCTACTTTTAAAAAAGTCCTTTTTGGAGAATCCTTGAGTTATCAAATTCCGTCATCAAAATATAATAGAAAAGGTGACGTAAATGGACAATTAGTAGGAGGTAATATTGCAATATTGGCTTCAATACTTGGATCGGATAGTCAAATTTCTACAGAAGGGAAGGTGTTGTTTATAGAGGAAATAGGGGAGTACAAATATTCAATAGATAGAATGTTGCAAAGTTTAAAAAGAGCTGGCTATTTTAATAAAGTAAAAGCCGTTGTTGTTGGCGACATGACTAAAGTTAAGAGAAATACAACCCCTTGGGGAAGTTCAATTGAACAATTAATTTTAGAAGTTGTTCCAAAAGATATTCCAATAGTTTTTGATTTTCCAGCAGGTCATGAACCAGACAACAGAGCTTTGATAATGGGAAGGAGCATTGAGGTAAATATAAAAAAGGAAGGGATGTCAGAAGTGGTATTTGACTAGACATGGCAGATCACTATGAGCTTGGAAAAAAAGGAGAAGAAATAGCATGTAATTTTTTAACAGATAAAGGTTACAGAATTCTCCGTAGAAACTATCGTTTTCAAAAGGCTGAGATTGATATTGTAGCTCAGATTAACGATTTGTTAGTTGTTGTTGAAGTAAAAACAAGAACTTCGGCTTATTTTGGAAACCCTCAGGATTTTGTAAATGAGAAAAAGATTAAATTATTAGTTCAAGCTATTAATAAATATGTAGAGGAAAATGATATTGATTTGGAAATTCGTTTTGATATTATTGCGATAGTATCTGAAAAAAAAGGTTTTTCAATAGAACATATCGAAGATGCTTTCCTGCACTTCTAATAATAGAAAAAGCCTGCTTTAAGCAGGCTTCTTAACAAATAGTTTAATTTTAATTATCTCTTTGAGCTTGAGCAATTCTAATGAGCATCCAAAAGCAAGGATCGTTATAACCACCCATTCTACGATAAGGAGGCATGTTTAATCGGTGAGCATGTCTTTCGCATTCATCAGAACCTGCATTAATCGAGCGCAGTTCTTCTTTTGATAAAGCTTTAAAATTTTTTAAGATATTTTTCATTTTCCTAGATTTAATTTAATTTGTGTGTCTTATTTTATTTTTTCAAGATTTTCAAAAAACTTGTGTACGTCGTCAATTGTATTTGGTATCGCAATAATCTTTTTGTTTTGATCTAACACGAAGTATGTTGGAGTAGCATCAATTTTGTATTTTTTTACTACTTCATTATCAAATTTATATTCTGGGTGTGTTCCCATAACATTATGCCATCCACCTAATCTTTCTTTAAACTTATTAAATTCAACATCGTCATTCTCGATAGCGAAACTCACTACTGAAGTTGTACTGAAATCCTTCATGAATTCATGCACTTCTGGAATTTCTCTTGTACAGTGAGGACAAGCAGTACTCCAAAAGATTAATAAATAGTTTTCGCCATCTGATAGTTCCGAAAGCTTGTATTCTTGGTCAGCTTCTTTCCAAGAGAAATCAGGAGCATCTCTTCCAACGGAAACACTTAATTGATCAAGTTTTTTCGTTTTAAATGCATCATCCTTATTCGAAAGTTTATCGTAAAATTCAGTAAATAACCAATCTACTATTTCTGAATTTCTTTTATCAGTAAAGCTAGTAGCTAAAAATTCGATTATTTCCTTTTTAACTTTCTTATTCGAAATAATCTCCATTACTTTTTCTATAGACTCTTTGTGGAGTTTTTGTTGCGTAACTTGATCATCTGAATAATTCAATAGAAAAACAAAATAGTTCACCTTATCAATTAAAAATGAAGAGTTATACAATGCTTTATTATCAAAGTCGACATACTCAAAGAAGTTGTCAACTGTTTCCGATACATATTCAGTCATCTCATCAACTACTCCAGAAGTGTTATAACGTTGAGAAGCTTTTATAAAATTGTTGGAAAGCATTCCTTCCGACTTGTTTTCATATTTTTCTTGCAAATCTTCAAGGTTACCTATTTCCCTCTTATAGGCTTTTTTAACATCTTTCGAAGGATTTTTTAAATATTCCATTTGGTGTTCATTCACCTTATTTTGTGCTTTGGCATACAATTCTAGGTATTCTGAATAAAGCTTGTTTTCACGAGAAGTGGTAAATACTATTGATTGCTCAGGGTATTTTGGATTGAAAATGAATTCAACATTTTCTTTGTTAAATATGAAGTCAACAAAACCAGCACCTTTAGTTCGGTATGTTGCTCTATATACGCCAGGTTCAGTATCACTAGGTAATTCAAATGCGAATTTTCCTAAAACTTGTTTGTCAGAACCTACAGCAATAGTGTCAAATTGAATAGTTGCGTTTGAAATGTATTTAGGTTTTATACCTTGAAGTTTATGAAGCATTACCCAATCGCTATCTTCTGGAGGAGTCATAGTTCCCTTAACCGAAAACTGAGCATTTGCTATTGAACTTATTAATACGATTAAACTTAGAAATTTTTTCATCATAAGTGTTTTGATAAAGTTATTATAAGGGGTCAAAATATGTTGTCTAATAACTTCATTTCAAGAAGTGTACCAAAGTTGACAATCTATTAAGTTTCCAATTTAAAACAATAAATTTACTCAGTAAATATATAACAGTTTATCAGAAAAACAATAGAATTGATCTTATAATTAAGACAAATTTGACAGTCATTTTTAATCATTAAAAAAACCAAGGTTATTAAAATAATTAATTATGGCTTCTTTCATTAGAACTGATTGTTCGCCAGGTTTTAAATTAGGTAACTCGTTTATGGTTTTGTAATGGGGCCAGCCATCCTCGTCAAAATATTCAAATTCATAATAGCCATAAGGTTCTAAAAGTTTGCATATGGCAATATGCATTAAGTTTATTTTTTCGTCCTTTTTAAAAGTTTGATGACCTTTTCCAAGTTCTTGTATACCTATTAAATAAATAATAGCATCTACATCTAAAACATCACCTTCGGCAAACTGAGATGATAATCTGTTAACAATTATATCCCATTTTTCTTTTAAATCTTCTTTTTTACTCATTTCTCTAAATTCGCAAAGATACGAAGGATAGTTAAACCAATTGTCTATTTCGAAAAATCTAAAACTTGTTTGTGAAGATAGTATAAGTTTTGATTGAATAAGAACATCAAAACCAAGTAAGTTAGAAATAGTTGTAATTATTGAATACATGTCTTATACGTTTCAGTTGAGGTTTACTTATTGGATTATTTCGTTTTTCCGAAGGTGTAGGATAGAGAGATAGGAAAAGATTTTTTTTGGGTAATGAAAAATAGGATTTGTACCAACTAAGAAAATAACTTAAAATAATTTATAATGAAAAAAAACATTTTTAAATTGATTTTCATGGTATTATTCTTAGGAATTGCAGAAAAAAACCATGCACAAATTATCACTAGAAATTTAGACTTGGATTTAAGTTCATCGGGGTTCGATATTACAGCCTATCCCGATAGTGACGCGTATCCCGGGCATTACGAGGTTAATATGAGGGTAACTGCCTCGGTAAACACTCATGAATATGGTAGGTTTTATTTGTACCCTCGAAGACGTAAAAAGAAAGCTGATGGTTCTTGGGGAAGTTGGGGAAGTTTCGTGCCCAATGTAACGGGTTTTCCAAATACTGGATATAGTGGAACCCCTTCTTCTGTTTATTCTGGTACGGCAAAAGTATTACAATACCAAGGAACAGAATATCAGTACAAAGTCAAAATAGTTTTTAAACCCGTTGATGGAGGTAGTAAAACAGTTTACACCCCTACGAGGACAGCAAAGGTAATAGGTGTGCCTAAACCATGTTTTACTATGTATAACATTAAAGATACACACAATGAAAACTCTAAATACGGATCTAAAGAAGTTAAGACAATATGTAAAAATGCTGTAGCAATAAATGGAAGTTGTAGTCAATTTGAAAAAGGCTATCATATACGAATAGCAGAGTTTGATTTAAGTAGTTGGACTATTGGTACGAATTATTACAATGATTGGGTAGGTAGTGGTACGGCACCTTCCTATATTAGCTTGAACGCATTAATTAATGAAAATGGGTATAGTTTTCAAATAGGTAAATTATATATGGTTTCATTGTCAATTGGCCCCGTTTGGAAGACAGCACCGCTACAATTTTTCAGAGTTCAAGAGTGTTTTCCTGGAAGCCCCAATGGTATTATTGAAAATATAGGTCAAGAAATTGTTCCAAAGGAATTAGAAGAGAGTGTGAATTTCGGAGCAGATAATGATTCTGATGTGTTGGATGGTTTGAAGCTATATCCTAACCCAGTCGGTAATCAATTTACTGTTTCTAATGAAAAGTCGAATACAACAATACCAACGAGTATTAGAATTGTTGATAGTAAAGGAAATGAAGTTTTAAATAAAACCTATAGTCAGACTGAATTTAAGGTTGCTACCAGTTCATGGAAATCTGGTGTGTATTTTTGTGAGATAAAAGTAGGAGAAAAGCTTATAAAGAAAAAAATACTTAAGAAGTAACTTTTTTGTGCATTTGGAAATTTTGATGGGTGAAGAAATGTATCAAGAACTGTTTTGGAATCAGAATTTATTTCTAAATGCACATTAAGTATTTGCGTTTGTTCGTTTCGAATGTATATATTAGTATTTTGTTGCTTATCTAGATAAAAAATTAACAGAGATGAATACATTCGATATTATTATTGCAGCACTCCTTTTGTTTGGGTTTGTTCGAGGACTAATGAAAGGTCTTTTTGTTGAAATTGCGTCATTAGTTGCATTAGTTGCAGGAGTTTATGGGGCGATTCATTTTTCTTACTTCATTGGAGACTGGTTGAAAGAAAGTGTTAATTGGGATGAAAAGTATGTTTCTTTAGCGGCTTTTGCAGGAACCTTTGTTGTGATAATAATTCTTATTGCTTTATTGGGTAAGATTTTAACCAAAATAGCCGATTTTGCTTCATTGGGTATTCTAAATAAAATATTAGGAGGTGTATTTGGAGCCTTAAAAATAGGGTTGATATTAAGTGTGATTTTTATCTTCTTTGGAAAAATGAATAGTGTTATTCCATTTGTGAAGCAAGAAAATCTTGAAGAGTCAATTTTGTATAAACCAGTAAAGAAAATAGCGCCAACGATTTTCCCGTCTATTATAAAGGATGAAGAGAAAAAGGAAGATGACGCTGAAAAACCAAAAGAGCAGGTAGTTTAAACTACCTGCTCTTTTGGTTTTGTAAATGTTATTCCAAATATTACATAGGTATAACAATAGCTCCTGAAAACTTCTCCCTTATTTTGTTAAGAGCTCTGTCGGCTTCAAGTCGCGTTTTATAATTACCTACTTGTACCTTCCATTCTGGAGCCTTGTATTCTAGCTCAGTTGGTATTCCAGGAAATTCAATTTTAAAACGATAACGAGTGCTTTTAGCAGTGCGTTCTAAGCCGTTATATAATTGAATTAGGTATCCTTTTTTATTGGTTTTGTTATATTCTTTTTTCTTCTCTATAAGCTTTTTTATAGCTTCGGTGTTGTTATAAGCTTCTTGAGCATTCATTTGGAATGCGCCTATAAACGTAAAAACAACTAAAAAGAGAATGGTTTTAATGTTTCTCATGTGGCTAATATTCTTTCTACAAAAGTAACGACTTGTGAAATAATACATTGTTTCTTTTATTTATTTAGAATTGATATAAATTACAAATTACAAATCTCTTAACATTTCACAATTTAGACAGAAGTAGTACTTTTGTGCAACTTTCTGTAATCCCTGTTTTTTGTGCGGTTTGCAGAAAGAATTGTACCAAAATCGATACAAAACTTATATTTTATAGTATGAAAAGTGTGAATCATCACAGTAAATTAACTCGAACACTCTTACAGGGTTTAGCTTTCTTTTTAGTTTTTTTAGTTAGTTTTTCAGTCTACTCGCAAGATGGTGGAGTTGATGAAGCTCGTCAAAAGGAAGGAAGAAAATTATTTAAATCTCTTTGTGCTTCTTGTCATGACCTTAATTTAAAGAAGAAATTAATTGGTCCTAACCTTAAAGGTGTTGAAGAAAGAAGAGAGAATGATTGGTTAAAGGCTTGGATTAAAGACAATGCAGCTTTAAGAGCAACAGGCGATAAGGATGCGATTGCTATTTATGAAGAGTATAAGGGGTCAAACATGACCGCATTTCCTCAGTTAACTGATAAGAATATTGATGATATTCTTTATTATACGACTGTTGGCCCAGTTAAAAAAGTGGTAGATCAAAAGGATGGTCCTAATGGAGAGAGAAGTACAGAAGGTGATGCTCCAAAATGGTTGATCTACATTTTAGCGGCTGCAATTATTGTTGCTTTCTTAATTATTGGAAGTTTATTAAAAACAATTAGTGAGCTAAAAGGTGCTCCAAAAACTCCTGGATTATTAGGTAATGCAGCTGAGTTATGGGCAGGAATCAAAAAGAACACTTTCTTACACGTATTGTTTGTGATCTTTGCAGCATTAATGACTGCTTATTTCTTATTCGGTACTTTATTTAAGGTTGGAGTTGATACAGGATATCAACCAATTCAGCCAATCGCATTTTCACATAAAATTCACGCTGGTGACAACAAGATTGATTGTCAATACTGTCACTCTGCAGCTAAGCATAGTAAACATTCAGGAATTCCTTCTGTAAATGTTTGTATGAACTGTCATAAGAATATTTCTGAGGTAGCAGAAGATACTAAAGTAATTATGGATGGAATCGCTTTAACTAAGAAAGATTTAGATGGAGAGATTCAAAAGATTTATGATGCTGCTGGATGGGATGCTGAAAAATTAGAATATACAGGAAACACAAAGCCAATTAAGTGGGTGAGAATTCACAACTTACCAGACTTTGCATATTATAACCACTCTCAACACGTAACTGTAGCAGGTTTAAAATGTCAGAAATGTCATGGACCTGTCGAAGAGATGGATGAAGTATATCAATATTCTCCTTTAACTATGGGATGGTGTATCGATTGTCATAAGGAAACTAAGGTTGACTTAAAGGGTAATGAGTACTACGCTAAGATTCACAAAGAATTAGCTGAGAAGTACGGAGTAGAGCAAGTAACAATTGCTCAATTAGGAGGAAAAGAGTGTGGTAAGTGCCACTATTAATCAAATTAGAAAGTAGAAAAACACGTATATAAATGGCTTCAAACAAAAAATACTGGCAAAGTGTTGAGGAACTAAATAATAGTTCTATTGTTGAAACGCTACGTAATAAAGAGTTCGTTCAAGAAATACCTACTGATGAGTTTTTAGGGGATAAAGAAACATTAGAAACTTCGTCAACTTCGCGTAGAGATTTTTTAAAGTATGTTGGATTCACAACTGCAGCAGCTTCATTAGCTGCCTGTGAAGGTCCAGTTAGAAAATCAATTCCTTATGTAGTGCAACCTAATGATGTGGTAGTTGGAATAGCAGATTGGTATGCAACTACGATGGCAGACGGATTTGATTTTGCGAACGTTTTAGTTAAAACTAGAGAAGGTAGACCAATTTTGGTTATGCCTAACAAGGAAGCAGGTGCTGATATTAATGCAAGAACTGTAGCTTCTGTATTATCATTATATGATGATAAATTACGTTTAAAAGAACCAAAGAAAGGTGAAGTAAATATCACCTGGAATGATTTAGATAAAGAAATTGTTGAAAAACTTACGAAGTTAAAAGACGCTAACGAGCCTGTTGTTTTATTAACTGGTACTTTGGCAAGTCCTTCAACTGAAAAAGTAATCGCTGATTTCATTACAGCTTATCCAAATGTTAAGCATGTAGTTTATGATGCAATTTCTGAAAATGGAGCATTAGAAGCTTTTGAAGCAATGTATGGTAAAAGAGCTTTACCTAACTATGACTTCTCAAAAGCGGGAGTAATAGCTTCTATTGGTGCTGATTTCTTAGGAGATTGGCATGGAGGTTTTGAAAAGAGTTACTTAGATGGAAGACGAGTGAATTCTGGTAAAATGTCTTACCATGTTCAGTTAGAAAGTAACCTTTCATTAACTGGTGCAAATGCTGATAAACGTGTGGTAATTAAACCATCGGATCAGGTGTTTGCTTTAATCAACCTATACAACGAGGTAACTGGAGGTAACTTACCTTCAAAAGCTACTCCAGCTGATGCAGAGGTTAAGAAATTAGCTGTAGCATTAAAGAAAGCGGGATCGAAAGGTGTTGTTGTTACAGGTTTAAATGATAAGAATGCTCAAATCATTGCTTTAGCAATTAACAAAGCTTTAAGTAGTGAGATTATCGACGTTAAAAAGCCTTTAAATACAAGACAAGGTAACGATGCTCAGGTTGCTCAATTAGTAGCTGATATGAAAGCTGGTAAGGTTTCAGGATTAGTTACTTATAATGTAAACCCTGCTTACTCTCATGTAAACGCTGCCGATTTTGCTGAGGGAGTTAAGAAGTTGAAATTATCAGTAGCTTTATCTACTCAAAATGATGATACTTCTGCTTTAGCACAATATAGCTTACCAACTCCACATTACTTAGAGTCTTGGGGAGATGTTAAAGTAACAGAAGGAAACTACGGATTAGTTCAACCTACAATCCAACCATTATTTAATACACGTCAGGTTCAAGATATTTTATTAAAGTGGTCTGGTAGTACAGTAAACTACTATGATACGTTAAAAGAGTTTTGGGCAACAAATATATTAGGAGGAAAGTCATGGAATCAAGCATTGCATGATGGATATTTCAATGTGGAGGCTGGAGAAGCTGAAGAAGCAACGGCTTTCGAATCTACAGTTGACGTAGCCGTAGTTGCCGCTGATTTATTAAAAGCAACGAAGCCTTCTCAATATGAATTAAACTTATTTAGTTCTACTGCGTTAGGTGACGGTAAACAAGCGAATAACCCGTGGTTACAAGAGTTGCCAGATCCAATTACACGTGCTTCTTGGGATAACTATTTAACGGTATCATTATCTGATGCTAAAGAATTAGGTTTCGAAAATCCAGTTAAAGATACAGGGGCAATTGATGGTAACTACGCTAACGTAACGGTAAACGGAGTAACTATTAACAACATTCCAGTTATTTTGCAACCAGGTCAAGCAAAAGGTTCATTCGGACTAGCTTTAGGATATGGTAGAAAGCATGGAATGAAAGAAGAAATGCAGGTAGGTGTAAATGCTTACCCATTCTATAAAGATGGAAATAATGTACAGTACAATGTAACTATTGAAAAGGCTGCAGGATGGCACAAGTTCGCTTGTATGCAGGTTCAAAGTACATTAGCTGGACGTCATGATATTTTAAGAGAAGCGTCATTAAAAGAAGTTAATGATAAGAGCTTAGACCCAAAACATACTTGGAACAAGCCTTTCATGGTATCATACGATCACCAAGAAGTTGAAGGTAGTACTATCGATTTATGGGATGAGCATGATAGAGAATTAGGACACCACTTTAAATTATCTATTGACCTTACTTCATGTACAGGTTGTGGGGCATGTGTTGTAGCCTGTCACGCTGAAAACAACGTTCCTGTTGTTGGTAAAGATGAATTAAGAGTAGGTAGAGATATGGCTTGGTTACGTATCGATCGTTACTATTCTTCTACAGTTCAAGATAAGCAATACGATAAGGAGCAAGCTGAAATGACTCTTGAAGAGTTTAAAGCTCAAAATCCTAATGTTGCGAATCAAGAAGTTGAAAGACTTTATACCGAAAAAGTTTTAAAGCTAAGTAAAGGAGATTTATTTGATGCATTGGAAAATCCAGCTGAGAACCCTCAGGTATCTTTCCAACCAATGATGTGTCAACACTGTAACCACGCACCATGTGAAACAGTATGTCCAGTAGCTGCAACTTCTCACGGTCGTCAAGGTCAAAACCAAATGGCATATAACCGTTGTGTCGGTACTCGTTATTGTGCAAACAACTGTCCATATAGAGTGCGTCGTTTCAACTGGTTTAATTATGCTGATAATAATGAGTTTGATTTCAATATGAACAATGAGTACGGTAAAATGGTATTAAACCCTGACGTAGTTGTTCGTTCAAGAGGAGTTATGGAAAAATGTTCTTTCTGTATTCAATCTACTCAAGCAGTTATCTTAAAGGCTAAGAAAGAAGGTAGAGCGGTAAGAAAAGACGAGTTTAATGATGCTTGTGCTTGTTCTGCGGCATGTTCTTCAGGAGCTATGGTATTTGGAGATGTAAATAATCCAGAAGATCCAGTAACGCCGTTAGTTGAAGATAAGAGAGCTTTCCATGTATTAGACTATATTGGTACAAAACCAAATGTAGTGTATCAAGTGAAAGTAAGAAATACAAACGAAGCTTAATAATAAAATAAACAAGTATATAGATTATGTCGTCTCATTACGAATCATCTTATAGAGAACCTTTAGTGTTAGGTAACAAAAGTTATCATGACATTACAGAGGATATTGCTAGACCTATCGAAGGGAAGGCAAACAAAAATTGGTATATAGCATTCTATATTTCTTTAGCAGGTATGTTATGGGGATTTGGATGTATTTTCTACACCGTTGGAACCGGAATCGGTGTATGGGGATTAAGTAAAAACATCGGTTGGGCTTGGGATATCACCAACTTCGTATGGTGGGTAGGTATCGGTCACGCAGGTACCCTGATCTCGGCTGTATTATTATTATTCCGTCAAAAGTGGAGAATGGCAATTAACCGTTCAGCGGAAGCCATGACAATTTTCGCGGTATTTCAGGCAGGTTTATTCCCAATTATTCACATGGGACGTCCTTGGAATGGTTACTGGGTATTACCTATTCCAAACCAGTTCGGATCATTATGGGTAAACTTTAACTCACCTTTATTATGGGATGTATTCGCGATCTCTACGTATTTATCGGTATCATTAGTATTCTGGTGGACTGGTTTATTACCTGACTTCGCAACCATTCGTGATAGAGCTGTGAAGCCTTTCCAAAAGAAAATTTACGCATTATTATCATTCGGATGGTCAGGTAGAGCTAAAGACTGGCAACGTTTCGAAGAAGTATCTTTAGTATTAGCTGGTTTAGCTACTCCTTTAGTACTTTCGGTACACACAATTGTATCGTTTGACTTCGCAACATCTGTAAACCCAGGTTGGCACTCTACAATTTTCCCTCCTTACTTCGTTGCTGGGGCGATCTTCTCAGGATTCGCAATGGTACAAACACTTTTAGGTGTAATGCGTAAGGTAACTAATTTAGAAGCATACATTACTCGTTTACATATCGAGTATATGAATATCGTAATTATTTTAACTGGAGGTATCGTTGCTGTTGCCTATGCTACTGAGTTCTTCATTGCTTGGTATACAGGGTCTCCATATGAAAATTACACATACTTATCATTTGGTGCAGAAGCTGGAGCTTATGGATGGGCATTCTGGTCGTTAATGATTTTCAACATTATCATTCCTCAGATTTTATGGATTAAAAAATTAAGAAGAAGTTTCGTTGTTTCTTTCTTAGTTTCTATCGCAATTAACATTGGAATGTGGTTTGAGCGTTTTGATATTATTGCAATCGTATTAAGTAAAGGACAGTTACCATCTACTTGGTGGCGTTTTGAGCCTACTTTCGTTGATGTAGGTATCTTTATTGGAACAATAGGTTTCTTTGGTGTTTTATTCTTGTTATATGCAAGAACCTTCCCTGTAATTCCAACTGCGGAGGTTAAAACAATCTTGAAATCATCTGGAGAGAATTTTAAAAAATTAAGAGACAAGAACAATGAGCACTAGTAAAGTAATTCACGCATTATACAATGATGATGATATCTTAATGGATGCTGTTAAGAAAGTAAGAACAGAACATCATCATATAGAAGAGGTTTATACACCTTTTCCAGTTCACGGTTTAGATAAGGCAATGGGGTTAGCTCCAACGCGTTTAGCGATCACAGCGTTCTTGTATGGAATTACTGGTACTGCAGTTGCTGTTTGGTTAACTTGGTACACTATGATTGCTGATTGGCCACAAGATATTGGTGGTAAGCCAAGTTTTTCTTGGGCTGAAAATATGCCAGCATTTGTTCCAATCTTATTCGAATTAACGGTTTTCTTCGCGGCTCACTTAATGGTAATCACTTTCTACATGCGTAGTAAGTTATGGCCTTTTAAAGAAGCTGAAAACCCAGATCCAAGAACAACAGATGATCACTTCTTAATGGAAGTAGCAGTAAATAATAATGAAGATGAATTAAAGGCTTTGTTAGCATCTACTGGAGCAGTTGAAATTAACGTAGTAGAAAAGCATTAATAAGGAAAGTATGAAAAGTTTAAAAATAGTTTTAGCTTTATTAGTAGGTGCTAGTATAGTTTCTTGTAAGGATAAAAGGAAACCACAAGTACAATACATGCCAGATATGTATGTATCGGTTCCTTATGATGCAAATGGAGTAACTTCTGCTGGAGGAGTTCCTGTAAACAGACAACCAGTTGCTGGTACTGTTAGTAGAAATGGAGTAATAGCTTACGATATTCCTAATACAAATGAAGGATATGAAAAGGCGAAAGCTGAGCTTAAGAATCCGTTAGAAGCTAACGAAAAGAATTTAGCAAAAGGTAAAGAATTGTACACTATTTACTGTGTAGCATGTCACGGTAAAAAAGGTGATGGTAATGGAATTTTATCACAAAGAGATAAGTTCAATGGTATTCCAAATTACAAGGATAGAGACATAAATGCTGGTAATATTTACCATGTGATTATGTATGGAAAAGGGGTAATGGGAAGCCATGCATCACAACTTAGGTACAAAGAGCGTTGGCAAGTTGTACAGTACGTTGAAAGTTTAAGAAGCGAATTATTAAAATAAGTCTATATAGATATTTAAAGATATGTATCAGTTTACAGGAAAATTAAAAATATTTGCGCTTGCTTTAATGGTAGTAGGTTTGTTAGGTACTGTATATAATTTTATGTCAGCTCCTAGTACTCTTGAAGAAGCAAAGGAAATATTAGCAAAACAAGCTGCTGCAGCACATCATGGAGGTCATCATGGTGAAGCTGTATCACATGGTGAAGATGCTCATCATGATGGTAACGCTCATTCTGAATCGCATAAAGAAGAACACAAGTCTGAAGAGCATGCAAATGCTGAAACTGCTGATCATAGTGAAGCAGCTACTACAGAGCATAAAGAAGAAGATCATAGTGCAGAAGCTCACACTGAAAAAGTTGATTCTACGCATGTAGTTGCAGATGTAGCGCACGAAACAAAAGAAGAAGCTCATAAAGAAGAGAAGCATGCTGAAGCTCCAGTGGCTCATCATGACAATGCTCATGGAGACCACCACGGTGATCACCATGCGGAACACGCTTTTCATCAAATGCAAAATAGACCTTGGTCTGCATTTTATGTAGCAATGTTGTTCTCATTAGGAGTTAGTTTATTAGTATTAGCATTTTACGCAGCTCAGAGAGTTGCTCACGCAGGATGGTCTGTAGTACTTTTTAGAGTAATGGAGGCTATCACAAGTAATATTCATTATGTAAGTATTTTTATGATTATTTTCATAATACTTACAGTGATGCACCAAAACCACTTATTCCCATGGATGGCGGAAGGAGTTTTTGATACTCAAAGTCCTAATTACGATCCTATCGTAGATAAGAAACATTGGTGGATGAATGTTCCAGGATGGGCAATTAGAAGTATTGTTTACTTGACTGGATGGAATGTTTTCAGATTTATCATTAGAAGAAAATCTATTCAACAAGATGGTGGTGACTTAAAGTTACACAAAAACTTATACAACATTTGTGTTGGATTCATCGTGTTCTTTATGGTTACTGAGTCTATGGCATCATGGGATTGGATCATGGGAATTGACCCTCACTGGTTCTCTACATTATTTGGATGGTATGTATTAGCTACCTTCTTAGTATCTGCATTAACTGTGATTGCTATGGTAACTATTTACTTACGTTCAAAAGGAACTTTACCATTTGTAAATGATAGTCATATTCACGATTTAGCGAAGTTTATGTTTGGTTTCTCTGTATTCTGGACGTACTTATGGTTTGCTCAGTTTATGTTAATATGGTATGCTGATATGCCTGAAGAAACTACATATTTTGCACAACGTTTTAACGAGTACAAGTTACCTTTCTTAGGAATGGTTGTGTTAAACTTTGCATTCCCTGTTTTATTATTAATTAACAGTGATTTCAAGAGTATTCCATGGTTAGTTATCTTAGGAGGTGTTGCAATATTAGTTGGACACTACGTAGACTTATTCGTAATGATTATGCCTGGTACTGTTGGAGGTCAATGGGGATTCGGAATTGGTGAGATAAGCGCGATATTATTCTTTATCGGTTTATTTATATTTGCAACCTTTAACGCGGTCAGTAAAGCTGCTGTTTTACCAAAAGGAAATCCTTTCCTTCATGAGAGTGAAACACACCATTACTATGTGATCGAACACAGAGGAGAAGACAACAGTCATCATTAATTAATAAATTAAAAACAATAATAGTTAAGATATTATGCTCGCTTTATTTTACATTTTTATAGCAGTTGCAATAGGGGTTAGCTTTTGGCAGATAACTCGTATTATGAATTTTCGTTCTGTAATTGCTACAGATAAAGATAACGATACACAAGGTAAGATCGCTATAGGATTTTTAGTGTTCTTATACGCAATGATGATATATTGTTTAATTGGAATGAATGTTTATTTATTACCTGAGTCTGCTTCGATAGAAGGAGAACATGATGATAATTTATTCAATATTACGTTTTGGTTAATAGGTATCGTTCAGTTTGCAATGCAGTTTCTTATTTTTTACTTTTCTTATAAGTATAGAGGACGTAAAGACAAGAAGGCATTGTTCTTCGCAGATAGTCATAAATTAGAATTAATTTGGACTACAATTCCTGCGATCACAATTGTATTATTAATTGGTTACGGATTATGGCAATGGAATAATGTAATGTCTATCGGAGACGATGAGAATCCTATTGTTATAGAAGTATATTCTCAACAATTTAGATGGGATGCACGTTATGCTGGAGAAGACAACGAATTAGGTCTTGGAAATGTTAATTTCATCAAAGGAATTAACACGATGGGAGTTGATATGTCAGATCCTAACTCTAAAGATGACAAGCAGGTTACTGAATTGTATTTACCAAAAGGTAAAAAGATATTATTCAAGTTCCGTTCTCAAGATGTATTGCACTCAGCTTACATGCCACACTTTAGAGCACAGATGAACTGTGTTCCAGGGATGGTTACTCAATTTGCGTTTACTCCGAAGTATACTACTGAGGAAATGCGTCAAAATTCTGAGGTGATTGCTAAAACTAAAGGAATTAACAAAATTCGTACAGCTAAAGGTGAAGATCCATATGAGTTTGACTACCTATTGTTATGTAACAAAATTTGTGGAGCATCTCACTACAACATGCAAATGAAAATTACAGTTGTAGAAGAAGCGGAATACAAAAAGTGGTTGTCAGAGCAAAAAACCTTAGCTCAAGTTATTAAGTAAGATATTTTTAAAATATATATAAAGATATAGATTATGTCAGATCATCATCACAAAGAAACATTTGTAACGAAGTACATTTTCAGTACAGACCATAAAATGATCTCAAAACAGTTTTTAATAACTGGTATGTTTATGGGAATTATTGGAGTGTTTATGTCAATGTTATTCCGTTTACAAATAGCTTGGCCAGAGACTTCTTTTTCAATTATTGAAGCATTCTTAGGTCATCATCAAACAGACGGGGTAATGAACCCAGATATGTACCTTGCTTTGGTAACAATCCATGGTACTATTATGGTATTCTTCGTTTTAACTGCGGGATTAAGTGGAACATTCTCTAACTTATTAATTCCGTTACAGATTGGAGCTCGTGATATGGCGTCAGGTTTCTTAAACATGGTTTCATATTGGTTGTTTTTCCTTTCATCTGTAGTAATGGTTATTTCATTGTTCGTAGAAGCTGGACCAGCATCAGCAGGTTGGACTATTTATCCGCCTTTATCAGCTTTACCACAAGCTATTCCTGGTTCAGGAGCAGGTATGACATTATGGTTAGTATCTATGGCGATTTTCATTGCATCATCGCTAATTGGATCGTTGAACTATATTGTTACTGTCTTAAACCTAAGAACAAAAGGAATGAAGATGACGAGATTGCCTTTAACTATGTGGGCTTTCTTTATCACTGCTATTATCGGTGTTATTTCGTTCCCAGTACTTTTATCTGCTGCATTATTATTAATCTTTGATAGAAGTTTTGGAACGTCATTCTATCTTTCTGATATCTTTATTTCAGGTGAAGTATTGCATTATCAGGGAGGGTCACCAGTATTATTTGAGCACTTATTCTGGTTCTTAGGACACCCTGAGGTATATATCATTTTATTACCAGCCTTAGGATTAACATCTGAGATTATTTCAACAAATGCTCGTAAACCAATTTTTGGTTACCGCGCAATGATTGGATCTATTATAGCAATTGCATTCTTATCTACGATTGTATGGGGTCACCATATGTTCGTATCAGGAATGAACCCATTTTTAGGATCGGTATTTACTTTTACTACGGTATTAATTGCAATTCCTTCTGCAGTAAAAGCGTTCAACTACGTGACAACATTGTGGAAAGGTAATTTGCAAATGAACCCAGCAATGTTATTCTCTATCGGATTAGTTTCTACTTTCGTAACTGGAGGTTTAACTGGTCTTGTATTAGGAGATTCTGCATTAGATATTAATGTTCACGATACATATTTCGTAGTGGCTCACTTCCACTTAGTAATGGGAGTATCTGCTTTATTTGGAATGTTTGCTGGTATTTATCATTGGTTCCCTAAGATGTATGGAACTATGATGAATAAAACATTAGGATACTGGCACTTCTGGATCACTATTATTTCTGCATATGGAGTATTCTTCCCAATGCACTTTATTGGTTTAGCTGGTTTACCAAGACGTTATTATACAAATACTAACTTCCCAATGTTTGATGATTTAGCTGATATTAATGTATTTATTACAGTTATGGCTATTATTGGAGGTTTAGCTCAGTTAATTTTCTTGGCAAACTATTTTATCTCAATTTATAGAGGACAAAAAGCTACACAAAACCCTTGGAATTCTAATACATTAGAGTGGACTACACCAGTTGAACATATCCATGGAAACTGGCCTGGCGCTATTCCAGAGGTTCATAGATGGGCATATGACTATAGTAAAACTGATGAAAATGGAGAGTATGTACATGGAAAAGATTTCGTGTCTCAAGATACTCCATTATTAGACGGTGAAGAGCCTTCGTAAAGATTTAGTTTACAAAACGATATAAAAAACCTTCGCATTTTTGCGAAGGTTTTTTTGTTATAATTGCCTATATTGTTTCAAAATATTATTAAAGTATGATACGAAAGTTTTTTAAAATTAGTGCAGGAGCATTTCTATGTATTTTAATGGGATGTAATAGCACTAAACAAGTAACTTCTAAAGAAAATGAAATGTCCACTAAGGAAACAGCAAAGGAACTTATTAATAAAGGGTATTTAGAAGCTGAATTAATAGATAATAGCAAGTCTAAGGGTGATGTATGCTCAACTGTTATCAAATTGGTTAATACCAAAAGTAGTGAGTTGTTAGATCCTATAAATATCGATGGGAAGTATTTGGAATTAAAGAATTCTAAAATATGGGTGAAATATACTTCCTTAAGGATGAAAAATAGATGTGACGAAGCAAGACCAGTAGATATTGTAGATATAAAAAAAAGAGAGGAGTAATAATTACCCTCTCTTTTTTATTCTTTTGTGAGTTACAATTTACTTAACTAGTATTTTATATTGTTTGTAATTTGTTTTTCCTCCAATCTTAACAATGTAAGTTCCTGCGCTGGCATATGACATGTCTAATGAATATTCATATTTATTACCATTCTTAGAAATATTGTTGAAAACAACAGTTTTTCCTAAGATGTCGTATACTCTAAATGATAATATATCAGAGTAATCAGTAGTTAACTGAAACTTAAATTGCTTGTTCGGTAACGTTAAAACTTTTAACTCAGCATTATTTAATGTGATATTGTCCGTACTTAAAGTTCTATCAATAATATTTACAAGATAATCATGAACCTCTCCATAAGCATAATCACTACAAGGGTCATTGATATCTCCAGCTCCAGTATTATCAATTGCTTTTACTCTTAATACGTGCTTTCCTAAATTAGAAGATTGAGGAAGGGTGAATGTAAAGTTTTCAAGAGCATTCGCCACAGAGAAAACACTTCCTGTTATAATCTGTTCTCCCGTTTCAAATGTTCCGTTATCATCTAAGTCAATCCAAGCGGATAAAGATTCACCATCAGGATTTGTTCCCCAATTATGTTGAGCTTGCATTGTATGTTCGTCATTTCTATCCAAGTCTGTCATTAGATCTTTACGATTAACATACCCACGAACATCTCCAGTTGTATTACAACCGTTAGCACCGTCATCAGCATCTATAGTACCTAAAACAAATCGTTTAATACCATCGATATTACATCCATCGGTAGCAGTAGGTATACAATGCTGAATAGAGGTGGTAATGTTAACTGTTTTGCTATTGTTGCTTTCATTTTCATCTGTGCTAAGCTCCGTGGCAGCAACCAATTCATAAGTTCTATTAAGTACTGAAAAATCCGCTGTAGTATTAAATGTATATTCAGCGCTCGCACCAGCCCCTAATGTAGCTGTGTATGTTTCAGTAATCGTCGTTCCACCGTCTAAGGTATAACTAATAGGAAAGTTCGTTTGATCATTCGAACCAAAGTTACGGAGTCTGACTGTAATTGATTCCGAATTTGTAAGACTCCCATCCGTTGGAGCCGTAATAGCAGTAATACCAATATCGTTTGGTAATGGTTCAGATAACTGAAAAACACCAACCATATTGCTTCGAGCACCATTATTAAAATATTCACTCACAAACCAAAAATCTGAGTCGTTTGATGGGTCAACAGTTAAATGTGAATAATCAGCATACCTATTTGCTGGATTGTCCGAAGTACTTAATACAATCAGTTCTTCTAACGCAGTTATTGTATTTAAAGGATCATCATGGAATCTTCCTGTGTATCTCAGAGATATACTTTCATTCGTGCTTACCGAAGAGTAAGCAATAGCAATGTTACCAGCACCATCTATCCCCATACTTGCGCCAAAAGCATGTCTTCCTTCAGGAGCAGTATAAGTACCTTCTTGGTAAATTGACCAAGGTTGACCGTCACCAGTTTGCCTTAATTCGTACCATCTAATACCAGCTAATTCATTATTTGTATCTGTATTTACAACAAAATTAAACACAGCCGAGTTATGAGTGTTAAACTTTCTGAATTGAGCTTGATTCATAATGGTTGCCTGCATTGCATCGATATCTGGACCAGAAGGTTGAGATAAGTTTGAGAAACTACCTCCATCAAATACTCCAGTAAATGCAGTAACAGGTATTTCAGTAGGAGCAGATATTGTTGAGTTCGCTGGGGTAGTCCAGTCAACATCAAGATCCCACAATTTTAAATGGTCAGTTGTAACACCTGCCCAAGCATCATCTTGCATATATACTATTGTAGCATTCCCTGTTGCAGGTAGATTGTCATCTATTACATTAAAAACTTGAGGACTGTAGAAACCATTTGTAACCATGCCGGTTAACGTAAACGCTTGGATGCTAGCAGTAGTATCTCCAGCTAGCATTTTGTCTCTTTCTAAAGCCCATACCTGACCAGTTCTTGTATTACCACCACTACTTGCCGAAATGTTAGCTGTTACGTAGTAACCATCTGACCAAATTGAAAATTTGGTGTAGTCTGGGAAAGTACCCGTTTGAAACGAGTCCGCGCTGTACGTATGCCAACCTCCGTTTATAGGGTCATTAGTTTGCGATATTGCAACGTGAAAACCATTAGGATCATTCTCAAATTCAGTAACAATATATCTATCAGCTTGTGCATCATAAAGAACAATCGGGTCGCCGTCCGCACCACCAGGAAATAGCGTAGCTAAACTTGCAGCATCAGTAGCCGGAGTCCCATCTTTATTGAAAATTCTAAATGCTGTATTCCAAGCAGCAATATAATAATCTCTACCAACCGCACCCGTTGGATCAGAAGGTGTAGATGTTTGATTTGTTGTTTCGAATGTAAGACTAGTAGATTGTATTCTTCTAGAAGTTGATCTTTTTTGAGTATCTAATAAAGGATCACGTCCTTTCGGAAGCCCCTTTCCAGGAACTACTTTGTTACCTTTAGCTCTTTTATCCTTGGCATAAAGGTTTCTTTCATCGACTTTTGCACGAACAAAAGTCCCGTTTTTCATTTGTTCTTTAATACTTGGAACAAAACGATATTTCAGCTGTCCATTCCATGTTGCTTTTTGAGGGCCGTCCTGATTGCTTTTCTGACCAAATAGTAGAGAAGAAAAGCACAGTGCCACCGCGAAGGGTATGTATTTTAATTTCATTATTAGGGTTAGTTTGTATGATTCCCAAAAATTACAATATTATTCTTATTGTGTAATTTTCGAGTAAAGTTAAAAATTTATTCACAAAAATTGGCAAAATGTTATTTTTTTATGAATTATAGTTAAAATATTGTTTCTGTATATTTACATTTGAACTGGTTGGTTTTCAGGTTTAATAATGATTAAAACGTTAATATACTTAAGAAATATATAAGTAATTTGCTGCTAATCGTTAAAATGTAAGAATTGAGGGAAAAAGATAACTCGATATATCAGAGTAACATTTATTACAAAGTGAAGACGATATTTGAAGTATATTTGTACGAGTATGAACGAACACTTAAATCCAGATAAGAATAATTATTCTAATGAAGAGTTAGATGTAGAAAAGAAACTGCGTCCACTCTCTTTTAGTGACTTTACCGGGCAGGATCAGGCAATTGAAAATTTGCAAATTTTTGTAGAGGCGGCTAATAGAAGAGGGGAAGCTTTGGATCATACTTTATTTCATGGTCCACCTGGACTAGGTAAAACTACACTGGCACATATTTTGGCAAATGAGTTAAATGCTGGAATTAAGGTTACTTCTGGACCAGTTCTGGATAAACCTGGTGATTTGGCTGGTTTATTGACAAATTTGGATGAACGAGATGTTTTATTCATTGATGAGATTCATCGGTTAAGTCCTATAGTGGAAGAATACTTGTACTCAGCGATGGAAGACTTTAAAATAGACATTATGATAGAGTCTGGACCAAACGCAAGAACAGTTCAAATTAATTTAGAACCGTTTACATTAGTCGGAGCTACAACTCGTTCTGGGTTGTTAACTGCTCCAATGAGGGCAAGGTTTGGTATTAGTAGCCGATTACATTATTATTCCACAGAACTATTAAGTACTATTATTGAGAGAAGTGCCTACATATTGGGAGTTCCTATCACATTAGAAGCGGCTATTGAAATTGCAGGAAGGAGTAGAGGTACACCACGTATTGCAAATGCCTTACTAAGAAGGGTTCGTGATTTTGCTGAAATTAAAGGTGATGGAAGTATTACTATTGAAATTTCGAAGTATGCTTTGAAAGCCCTAAATGTAGATGCTCATGGGTTGGATGAAATGGATAACAAGATTTTGAGTACAATAATAGATAAGTTTAAAGGCGGTCCTGTTGGACTAACTACTTTGGCTACGGCTGTTGCTGAAAATGCAGAAACCATTGAAGAAGTATATGAACCTTTTTTGATTCAACAAGGGTTTATTATGAGAACTCCTAGAGGTAGGGAAGTAACTGATTTAGCTTATAAGCATTTAGGTCGCATAAAAGGCTCTTCACAAGGAGAATTGTTTTAACACAAAATAACGTTATGGATGGTGAAAAAAATAACGAAGTTAAAAATTGGCTACAAAGGCTAAAGGATGAAAGCTGGGAAGCGGAGCTTTTAGTTTCTGCGGTTGCAATTTTTGGTACATTTCAACTTTTTGATGGTATCAATTGGATAACCAACTTCTTTATAGATACTGTTAATCCAAATCAATATTTTACAGCGTACTTCATCTGTTTTTTTGGATTAATAGCAGTGAGCGCTTTAGCCGCAATGTTTGTTATCCATTTTTTTTTAAGAGCTTATTGGGTAGGTTTAGTCGGATTAAATTCTGTGTTTCCCGATTATAGCCTTGAAGATAGTGCTTATTCCAAAATATATACTGAGAAAATTTTATCAATACTACCAAAATTAAAAGATTCAATTCAAAAAGTAGATGAATTATGTAGTGTTATATTTTCAATTGCTTTTACATTTCTTTTGTTATATGGTTATATAGCTGTGTTTTCAAGTGTTTATTTGTTGCTTTACAACATTCTTTCTGAATATGTCAATAGTTATTTATTGATGATTCCAGGAATGTTTATTGCCTTAAGCTTAATTGTTCAAATTGTTGTGTCAGTTTTTGCCAACTTTAAGAATAATAAAGAAAAAGAGAATTTACAGCTTTTAAACTTTAAGGTTGTCAAATTTGTATCCATGATTTCTTTTGGACCAATTTATAAGAATATTTTGCAGGTTTCTATGATTTTTGGTTCAAACTTTAAGAAGAAAAAATCATTGGTATATTTAGTTTTCGTTTTTTTAGTTTCTGCTATGATGGTGGCTGTAGTTCAACTTCCGAAAACCAACATTTTATACTTTGTTAAACATCGTCTTTCGGCTAATTATGATGTTCATAAAACTTATGCTGATTATTACAAAGATAGCAACCAACAAGTAGATTTTTTACTAAGCCCCGAAATTGAATCAGATTTTATTGAACGCAATACTTTAGAAGTTTTTATTCCAATTTTCGATTATGAGGATTCTTTGAGGGAAACTGTATGTGGAACATATGAAGAAACATCTAGTAATTCACGAAAGGATAAAAGAAAGTATCGAGCGCTTTACTTAAAAGAATGTTATAAAAAATATCATCGTATTTTTTTAAATGGAGAAAAGATTGAGGTAACATTTATACGATATAATAATCATCATAGAACAAATCAGTTTGGGATTGTTTCTTTTATTGATATATCGAAATTACCCATTGGATTAAATGAGATTAAAATAGAAAAGGTAAGCGATAAAGGAGTTTTTTTAAATTGGAATATTCCTTTTTATTATCAACCTAAAAATTAAAGTAGTTAGGTTAAAATGAAAATGATTAAAAAGTTAATACCCATTTTTAGTTGGTTACCCAATTACGAAAAAGAATACTTGCAAAATGATATAATTGCAGGTGTTACAGTCGCAATTGTTCTAATTCCACAAGGTATTGCTTATGCACTTATCGCAGGGTTACCTCCAATTTACGGTTTATACTCAGCGTTAATTCCTCAAGTTGTTTATGCAATTTTCGGTTCTTCAAGACAAGTTGCAATTGGACCAGTAGCAATGGATTCTTTAATTGTAGCCACTGGAGTTTCGACGTTAGCATTAGTTGGATCCGAAAGTTATATTTCAATAGCAATATTGTTAGCGTTGGTAGTAGGGAGTATACAATTTCTCATGGGAATTTTTCAATTGGGCTTTATAGTTAACTTTTTGTCAAGACCAGTTATTACTGGATTTACATCAGCTGTAGCTTTAATTATTGGTTTAAATCAATTCAAAAATCTGTTAGGGGTTGAGTTTCTTCAAAGCGACCAAGTTCATATTCTACTTGAAGATATTTTTAATAGAATTCAGTTCTTCAATAGAAATACCACTATTATTGGTGTCGTGGCCTGTGGTATTATCATTTTCTTTAGAAGATTGAATAGAAAAATTCCAAATGCCTTAATTGTAGTAACTCTTGGAATTGTTTTAATAAAGTATTTTGGAGAGAGTTGGGTTGGAGTTGCCATTGTAAAAGATATTCCATCAGGATTACCTGCTTTTTCAATACCTACTATTGATATTCCCTTAATTAAGGAGCTAATGCCAATAGCATTAACACTTGTAATGGTAGGTTACCTCGAAACGATTTCAATAGGAAAAACATTAGAGGCAAAACAGGATGAGTATAGAGTACAACCAAATCAAGAATTAATAGCTTTAGGGTTGAGTAATATTTTGGGGTCATTTTTTAAGGCGTATCCCTCAGCATCGAGTTTTTCTCGATCAGCTATTAATGCTGAATCGGGGGGTAAAACTGGTGTTTCTGCAATTGTATCGGCCATTTTAGTGGTGCTAACATTGCTGTTTTTAACTCCTATTTTTTATTACCTGCCAAAAACTATACTTGCAGCCATTATTATTGTAGCAGTATTTAATTTGGTAAATGTTCAGGAAGCAAAACGGTTATGGAAGGCAAACAATCTTGATTTTTGGCTACTTGTTGCTACCTTTTTTTCAACATTACTTTTAGGAATTGAATATGGAATTATAATAGGGGTAGGGCTGTCGTTAATCTTACTAATTTTTAGAACATCTCGACCGTATGTTACGGAATTGGGAAAAGTTCCTGACTCTGATTTCTATAGGAATAAAAATAGATTTAAAGAGGTTCTTATTGAAGATGAAGTATTAGTTTTTCGATTTGACGCACAGCTTTTTTATGCCAATTCTGGATATTTCAGAGATAAATTGGAGGAAATGACAGGAAAAAAAGGAAAGGCATTAAAATTGATTGTATTGGATGCAGAAAGTATTAACAGAGTAGATAGTACTGGAGTTGATATGCTTATAGAACGAATTCGATTTTATAAGAAAAAAGAAATTACTTTTTATTTAGCTGGTGTAAAAGGACCAGTCAGAGATGCGTTGTTCAGAGGAGGGGTTTTAGATGAAATTTCTATTGATCACTTTTTTATGAGAGCAAATGGCGCAGTACATTATTTTAAAACAGGAGATAATTTAAATCAAAAGAAATACGCACAATACATTCATCAGGCGTATAGATAAAACAATAGATTAGAATAACATTATGAAGATAGAACAAATTTATACAGGTTGTTTGGCTCAGGGAGCATATTATGTTGAAAGTGGAGGAGAGGTTGCCATTATAGATCCTTTGAGGGAAGTTCAATCTTATATAAATAAAGCCAATGAAAATAATGCTAAAATCAAGTATATTTTCGAAACGCATTTTCATGCCGATTTTGTAAGTGGACATGTTACGTTAGCTGAAAAAACAGGCGCAACAATTGTTTACGGTCCTACAGCAGCGCCAAAATTTGACGCTCACATTGCTGAGGATGGAGAAGTTTTTCAATTAGGAGATATCACAATATCAGTATTACATACTCCTGGACACACTATGGAAAGTACAACCTATTTATTGAAAGATAAAGAAGGAAATAACCACGCTATTTTTAGTGGAGATACTTTGTTTTTAGGAGATGTGGGAAGACCAGATTTAGCGCAGAAAGCGGCAAATTTGACGCAAGAGGAATTGGCTGGATTGCTTTATGAAAGTCTTCGAAATAAAATAATGATTTTAGAAGATGATGTTATCGTATATCCTGCGCACGGAGCTGGATCAGCATGTGGTAAAAACTTGAGCAAGGAAACGGTAGGAACCATTGGTGATCAAAAGAAAACAAATTATGCTTTACGTCATGATATGACAAAAGAAGAGTTTATCAAAGAAGTTACTGATGGCTTATTACCTCCTCCAGAGTACTTTCCGTTAAATGTAAAAATGAACAAGGAAGGATACAAATCTATTGATGATGTAATAAAAGATAGTACTAAAGGACTTTCAGCAGATGATTTTGAGAAAAGAGCGAATGAAACGAACGCGATAATTTTGGATGTAAGGCATCAATCGGAATTTATTAAAGGATTTATACCTCAATCTATTTTTATTGGTTTAAAAGGAACATTTGCTCCTTGGGTAGGCGCTTTAATAAAAGATGTTTCTCAACCTATTTTATTGGTTGCTCCAAGAGGGGAAGAAGAAACAGCAATTACAAGGTTGTCAAGAGTTGGCTTTGACAATGTTTTAGGGTACTTAGATGGTAGTTTCGATAAGTGGAAAGAATCAGGAAAAGAAATAGATTCTTTAGAGTCTATTTCGGCCTTAGAGTTGGAAAAAAGATTGTCAGGGAACATACCTGTGTTTGATGTGCGAAAACCAGGAGAATACCAAAGTGAGCACATTGAAAATGTACCAAACACTCCATTAGATTTTATCAATAATCATATTCAAGAATTCCCAACAGATCAAGATTTTTATGTACATTGTGCGGGAGGGTATCGTTCTGTAATTGCAGCATCTATATTGAAAGCAAGAGGGTATCATCATGTTATTGATGTTGCTGGTGGATATAAAGATATTAAAGAGACTTCTATACCAAGAACAGAATATGTTTGTCCTTCGACATTAAAATAAATGTATGGCGAAACTGATAAAGGTGTTTTCTGTGGTATTTGTACTTTTAATAATAGCATGTAAAGAACAAAGCCAGAATATTGTTGATATAAGAGTATCGGATTTACAAACGGTTTTAAGCACACATTCAGAAATCCAATTAGTGGATGTGAGAACTCCCGAGGAATGTAAAAGAGGAATGATCAATAAAGCGATGAATATTGATGTTACTTCTGATAACTTTGAGGAAAAAGCTCTTAAACTTTTAAAAGTAGATACCCCGGTGTATTTATATTGTAGATCAGGAGGTAGAAGTATTATTGCCGCGGAAATGTTAACAGAAAAAGGATTTAAAGTTTATAATTTGGAAGGTGGATATTTGAACTGGAAAAAAGAAAATGAATAAATCAAAACACATGAAACAAGAAATATATATAGAGAATTTAAAGTGTGGAGGATGCGCCAACACAATAAAAAAAGGAATCTCTTCAATTAAAGGGGTTGACAATGTAGAAATTAGTGTTGACGAATCATTAGTAACATTTGTTGCATCTAGTGGTATTGTCACTCAAGTTAAAGAAAAGTTATCGAAACTAGGTTATCCTGAAGTTGGAGACAAAAATACAGTACTACATAAAGCAAAATCGTTTGTAAGTTGTGCTACTGGTAAAATGAGTAAATAAAAAAAAGCGAGATGAATTCATCTCGCTTTTTTTTATTTATAAAAACTAATGCGATTACACTAGTTCTGATGTTAATTTACATACTTCTTTAATTCTTTTTATAGCTTCTCTTAATTGTAGTTCAGAAGCAGCATAAGACATTCTAATACAATCTGGAGCTCCAAAGGCATCTCCTGTTACAGTAGCAACATTAGCTTCCTCTAACAAGAACATTGAGAAATCGTTCGCATTTTTGATTTCTTTTCCTTTTAATGTTTTTCCAAAGAAAGCTGAAATATCTGGGAATACATAAAAAGCACCTTCCGGAACGTTTAATTTAAAACCTTCAATTTCTCCTAATAACTGCAGTACTAAATCTCTTCTATTCTTAAACTCCTCAACCATATATTTGATTTCTGAAGGATCAGCCGAAACAGCCGTTATCGCTGCTCTCTGAGCAATACAATTAGTTCCAGAAGTAATTTGACCTTGCATTTTAGTACAAGCCTTAGCAATCCATTCAGGAGCACCAATATATCCAATTCTCCATCCAGTCATAGCAAAAGCTTTTGCCAAACCATTTACAGTAATGGTTCTGTCAAACATACTTTCAATAGCTGCAAAACTAAATAATTTGCTACCATAGTTTATGTGTTCATAAATTTCATCCGAAAGGATATAAATTTGTGGGTGCTTTTCTAAAACAGCTGCCAAAGCTCTGTATTCTTCTTCACTGTAAATTGATCCACTTGGGTTATTTGGTGAGTTGAAGAAAATCATTTTTGTTTTTGGCGTAATTGCAGCTTCTAATTGCTCAGGAGTAATTTTAAAGTCGTTGTCGATACTCGAAGGAATTTCAACGAACTTAGCTTCACAAAGTGTTGCGATTGCCGAGTAACTAACCCAATAAGGTGCAGGTAAAATAACTTCATCTCCAGGATTTAATAAAACCTGAGCTATATTCGCAATAGATTGCTTTGCTCCTGTTGAAACTACAATTTGACTTGGAGTGTACTCTAAATTATTATCACGCTTAAATTTTGCACAAATAGCATCTTTAAGCTCTGCATAACCGTCAACTGGAGTATAAGAGTTATAATCTTGGTTAATGGCCTCAATTGCGGCATTTTTAATGAAATCAGGAGTGTTAAAATCTGGTTCTCCTAAACTTAAACTTATAATGTCTTTACCTGCATTTTTTAGCTCTCTAGCTTTTGCAGCCATGGCTAAAGTTTGTGAAACAGGTAAGCTTTTAATTCTGTTTGATAGTTCGTTTGACATTGTTTGTATAAATTGTGTTGTTGATTCTATGCTAATTGCGGTTTTTTTCCTAATTCCGCTAAATGTTTAAAGTGTTCAATAATAGCTCTTCTCGTTGTTTGGTACTCATTGTAAGGAAGGTTAAACTCTTTTGCAGTTTCCTTTACAATTTTCGCTAACTTATTATAGTGAATGTGAGAAATGTTAGGGAAAATATGGTGTTCAACTTGATGGTTTAAGCCACCTGTATAAAAGTTGATTAACCAGTTTTTTGGAGCAAAGTTTGCCGTAGTGTATAATTGGTGAATTGCCCAAGTGTTTTTCATATTTCCATTTTCGTCAGGCAATGGCATTTCAGTTTTAGGAACAACATGTGCTAACTGAAAAATAACACTCAATATAATTCCAGCCGTATAATGCATAACAAAGAAACCAATTAAAACTTTCCACCAGGCAATATTAAGTACAAGTATTGGAAGTACAATCCATAGTGCATAATATGCAAGTTTTGAAATAACTAATTTCGTCCATTCTGTCGCAGGGTTTGGAAACTTACCATACGATAACTTTCTTTTTAGGTAACTTCTCATTTGTTTGAAATCAGTAGTAATAGCCCAGTTAATGGTTAATAAACCATATAAGAAAAAAGAGTAATACTTTTGAAACTTATGAATCCATAACCAGTTTGAATGTTCAGAAAATCGGATAATTCTTCCTGCATCTATGTCCTCATCATGGTCTTTAATGTTTGTGTACGTATGGTGAAGTACATTATGTTGAACTTTCCAGTTGTAAACATTTCCTGCCAAAATATAAATACTACTACCCATTATTTTATTAACCCACTTATTACTTGAAAAAGATTCGTGGTTTGCATCGTGCATTACATTCATACCGACACCAGCCATGCCAACCCCCATAACAACAGCTAATACTAACTTAATCCATTGAGACATATCAATTGTTAAGATTAGAACAAAAGGGATAAGGAATATGGCAAACATAATAATAGCTTTGCTGTAAAGCTTCCAATTACCTGTACGTTTAATATCGTTTTCTTTGAAGTAATTGTTTACTCGTTTATTTAAAGTTCTAAAGAACTTTTGTTTGTCAATTCGGGAGAAGTTTATTGTCTTCATTTGTTGTTTGTTAAGAAAAGCAAAAATAATTTTTTTTATGTTACTGTTACCGTATAAAACGACTTTTTAACTAGAATAATATCTTTCAAGTAAAAATTAACAATACCAATTTAGTTTTTTATTTTTGCAGAGAAAATATTATCGATGGAAATCATAAAAAAATACTTTCCAAACCTTTCTGATGAACAAGAGAGTAGGTTTGCTAAATTGCAAGAGCTGTATGAAGATTGGAACCTAAAAATTAATGTGGTTTCTCGTAAAGATATAGATGAACTCTACTTACGTCATGTATTGCATTCATTGGGGATTGCTAAGGTAATGCAATTTGAATCAGGAGCAAAAGTCATGGATGTTGGTACTGGAGGAGGCTTTCCTGGTATTCCATTGGCGATTTTATTTCCTGAGACTAAATTTCATTTGGTTGATTCAATTGGGAAGAAAATAAAAGTAGTGAATGAGGTAGTTGATGGTTTAGGATTGGAAAATGTTAAAACTACGCATGGAAGGGTTGAAGAAGTTAAAGATACTTATGATTTCATTGTAAGCAGAGCTGTAGCTCAAATGGAAACCTTTCATAGATGGATTAAAGGAAAGGTTCATAAAAAACAAAATCATGAACTAAAGAATGGAATTTTGTACTTGAAAGGAGGAGATTTAAGCGAAGAATTGGCAAAATTTCCAAAAGCCACTATTTATGATTTACCGAATTATTTTGATGAAGAATTTTTTGAAACCAAAAAGGTAGTTCATTTACCAATAAAATATAAAGGATAAAAAAAAGCGAGCTTTAGAAGCTCGCTTTTTTAGTTTTTAAAAGCTCATACTGATATTTGCGGTAAGTCCTGTACTTTCTGGTACATTTCTACATACACCGCCTACACAGATAAGTCCACCACGTTGCCTACCGTAATTTAAACTAAAACGATACGATTTGTAAGTGTAATTACCTCCAAAATTGTAGTAGTGAATTTTCTCATCAGGATCATCGCTACCGTAGTTGTATATATCGTTTAAATAGAAACCTAATCGAGAAGAAAGATTATATTCGATAGTTCCACCAACCCAATTCTTTCTATCGTCTTCAGTCCATAGGTGTTGAGCTTCAAATCTCAAAGATTTTCCACCACCCATTTTATAGGTTGTTTCTCCAACTAAGATATTGGCATTAACATCTCCAGCTGTTTCTTCAATATATCTTTTATTGTAGTACTGATTTACAAAATAGAATATGTTGCTCCATTGTTTTGACCATTTTTTACGAATTTCTAAACTAAAGTCTGAAAAGTATTTTTCACCAAAGCCAAATGTTGATGCGTTATAAGTAAATCTAGAAGAATTACTTAAGTCGGCTTCACCTTTAAGTCCTGCCCAATACGAAGCATTGACTGCGACCTTAGTTCCATATTTACCTCCTAAAGCTGATCCTTTTTTAAATTTGTAAAAGAAGTCTATTTGACCTCCAATTTCTCCGAACTTAGGAATAGGACTAAAAGCTCCTTGAGCTTGAGCTTGATAAACATATATATTAGTAAGCAAATAGTCATGTTGTTTGGTTAACCCAGGTAAATAGTTTATGATATACTGATTGAATACATTTCCCGTTGCCTCCCTGTCAGAATAGAAGCCCATGTTTTCTAATCTTCTTAAAGTTACATCAACACCGAGTCCTTTTTTTGTATATCCAAAGTTTAAGAAAAAGGCATTCCCTTTTTCAGCACCTCTTGGTTGATTCATAACATAAATGGCATCGTCATTTTTAGTTAAGAATTCAACACCAGAGTAAAAGTTACCAGAAGAAAAATCAATTCTTCCTCCAAAAATATTAGTCATTTCAGGCAAGTCAAAACTTGTTACAGCAGTTTTGTCGTTTCTTCCGACATAACTTAAACCAAATGATAAATATGAATTTTCAAGATTAAGAAGATCAGATAAACCGATATTTGAATCGAATCCAAAAATATCTCCTTTTGAGTGCTCGAAGCCTGCTCTTTGTTTACCATAGATGGCTTTCAACTCAATAAAATCGGTTGGGTAATATTTTATTCTTGCGCCTCGTAGTGCATTGTTGATTCCTAATTGACGATCTTCCCATGATCTTAATGATAAACCATTACCAAATTGTTCATAAAAATGACCTAGTGTAACCTCAAACTTCTTGTTTTTATATCCTGCGTAATACAAACCAAGGTTTGTTTTTTCAAATCCAGAATAGTAATTCAATAAAGCCATAGGAGAATAACTTTCAGCTTGAATTCCAGCATAAAAGTCTTTGTACTCATAAAGTACAGCTAAATAGTTGTTTGATCTAAATCTTTCAGGTTCCATAAATGGACCGGTTTTCGAATCATCAACATAGTATTGTGAGTTCGATTCAAAACCTATAGATAGGTTATGATCGTCTTGTGCTTTTAATATAAAACTGAATGAAAAACAGCTCAAAAGCGTTATGTATATTTTTTTCATTAAGTAGTAAGTGTTTTATTGGTTAAGAGTTTTCTTTTATGATTTCATAAAGTTCATCTTCAAAACCTGGAGAGTATCCAGAGTGTCGATAGATAATCTTTCCTTCTTTTACGATAATAAGCTCAGGAATCGTATGAATATTCAAGGCTCTTTTTAACTCTTGATTTTTATCCAATAAAACTTTATATGGCCAACCTTTTCCGTTGACTAATGCTTTTACTCTTTTTTGAGACCTTGAATCGTCTGTTGAAACAGCTATTAATTCAACATTTAGTTCATCTTGCCACTCTTCATACACTTCACTTATCGTATCAAGTTCATTAAGACAAGGAACGCACCAAGTAGCCCAAAAACTAACAATGGTTATTTTACTATTATCAATTTCGTCTAAAATGCTGACAGAGGTGTTATTTAAATGATAAACGTTTTTGTTTGGAAGCTTTTTTTGACAAAAAGCGTTGATGGTTGTAAGTAACAAACAACCAATAAAAAAAGATCTCATAGTTTCTATAGTTTTAATTGTTCTATTTATTGTAACAAAAAGCAAAGAGTTTTCCCTAAAGTTTCTTTTTGTTTTTTTGTTATTTTTTTTAGGGTAAAGTTGTGTTATTTTGTTTTATTTTAACTCAACTAATTAACTTAATTTAAAAAAAGCAATAATATGATTAAAACTATTAAAAAAAGAAGTTTAAGCCAGTTAATCTTAGTTTTTTTAACTGTGTTTTTCGTATCCTGTTCAGGTTCAGAATCTGAGGGGGGTGGTGAAACTACGGTTCATTCATTAGTCCTTACTATGAACGTTGATAAAACTTTGGTGTTCATTGGTGAAGAAGTAAAATTTACAGCGATTGTAAACTCTTTCACTGAATTGTCAGAAGGAGTAGAATTTTATGTTAACGATGAAAGGATTACAGGAAATGCATTTACTCCAGCTGTTGAAAAAGAATATGTGGTAAAAGCAATTTACAAAGGTTTTGAAAGTAGTAATAGAATTACATTCTATTCTGAAGAAAAAGGAGATGTATTTCAAAAGGTTGCTTTAATCGAGGACTACACCGGTAATTGGTGTGGATGGTGTCCACGAGTATCGTATGCAATTGAAAAAGTGTACGAACAAACTGATAATGTGGTTACAGTAGCAGCTCATTTGGCAAATAACGATCCAATGGAAAATGATTACTCAAGAGCTTTAGCAAATGCTTTTAGTGTTGATGGTTTCCCTACGGCTTATGTTGATAGAAAAAACAAATGGACGTATCCAGAGCCGCAAAATTTAGCTCAAGTTACTGATTTAGTAGAAAAAGGAATTCCTTTTGGAGTTAAATTGGCATCTGAGGTTACGGATACCGAAATGAAAGTTACGGTATCTGTGAAATTTGGAAACTCTGTTAGAGAAAACTTAAAACTTACGGTGTTTGCTTTGGAAGATGGTATCGTGTTAAAACAAGCCAACTATACTGATTATTATGGAGGAGTTGATGAAATCAATGATTTTGTTCATGATCATGTATTAAGACACTCTTTTACAAATGTACTTGGAGATGCAATAGGAAGTGCTGAAACTGTAAAAGGAAATACATATGAAAAAGAATTTAGAGCTGATATTCCAGCTTCAATCGCTGATAAAACAAAGTTAAGTTTTGTAGCAATTGTTTCTTATGCTGAAAATAAGGAATCAGTTAATGCAAGAAGTGTTAAGGCAAATCAGACTAACGACTACCAATTAAAATAATTCTTAGTCAAATTCATCTAAACAATGAGATAAGGTGCGTATACCATTATGGTAATACGCACTTTTTTTTATTTTTGTTTTTATGGATTTTCAAACACCATTAGAAGAAAAATGGAACACTATTTCCCATGCAGTTGGTGCTTTTATGGGAGTATTTGGATTGGTAGCCTTGTTGATGTATAATACAAATAGACCTTGGAGTATATTTAGTATTGTTATTTATGGAATTTCGATTATCGTTTTATTTAGCGCCTCGGCGTTGTATCATGCAGCAAAAACAGAAGAGAAAAAGAGAAAATTTAGAATTGTTGATCACATTAGCATTTACCTTCTTATCGCAGGAACCTATACTCCTGTTGTTCTTTTGTTGTTAGCGGAAAGTAAAGGCTGGTTATTGTTTTATTTAGTATGGGGAATAGCGTTAGTGGGAGCAATATTAAAACTTTTTTTTACAGGCAGGTTTGGTTTTTTATCTACACTTTTATACTTGGTAATGGGGTGGTTAATTGTATTGGATTTTCAGGCGTTAAAACTTGCTATGAATCCTGAAGGAATTCAACTTTTATGGGGAGGAGGAGCCTTTTATACTATTGGAATTATCTTCTATGCAATTAAGAAAATTCCATTTCACCATGTTATTTGGCATTTCTTTGTTTTGGGTGGAGCCATTTGTCATTACTTCATGATATTAAATTACGTAATTAGATAATTTTTTAGTGGTTGGTTTTTACTGACGTGGTAATCGTAAAACGGAATTTTGTTAACTAAAATTCTGATTAGTTTGAATTTTTTATGAATCTCTTTAGAGTAATTAAAATATTGTTAACTACTTCACTTATAATTGATTTTTATGTTTGTTTTTGATAAACCAAAAATAAATTAGTATGAAATTCTTTGAAAAAAATAGAGGTTTAGCAATTATTGCTATTATGATTTTTATGTTTTCTTGTTCTAATGAAAACACTCTAAAAGATAAAGTCGAATTAAAGGTAACAAATTACAATTCTGGTACCATTGCTTTTGTGGGAGAAGAGGTTGTGCTGCAGGTGAAAAAGAAAGTAAATATAAGTCCTCAGGGGAATTCTCCATATTATCAAGATCGAGATATTTCTAGGGAAGCGATTATTTATGTAAATGATGAAAAGATTGATGGAAATACATTTATTCCTGCAAGTGTTAACACTTATCGAGTAAAGGCAGTATATGAAGGGCAGGAAAGTCCAGTTTTGCAATTAAAAACTCAAAATAGAGGGAATAGAGCCTTCAAGAAAAATATAGTTATTGAAGATTATACAGGTGATTGGTGCGGATTTTGTCCGAGAGTATCTCATGCAATAGAATTATTAAAATCTAAGACGAATCAATTCATTCCTGTTGCTGTTCATACTAATGATATTATGACCAATGCATATGCTAATCAACTCACAAGGTATTTCGATATTACGGCATTTCCTTCAGCAATGATTGATAGGAAAAGGTTTTGGAGAGAAGCTGGTGATATTGATGAAGGAACTATGTTAGATAAAATAACAAATAGGATAGAAGAAAAAGCCTTTCTTGGACTCAAACTTGTTTCAAGATTAGAAGGAAATAATATTCTTTTAAATGTAAAAGCAATGTTTGGTAACATGTATCCGAATAAAACGAAGTTGGTAGTATTTGCAACGGAAGATGGTGTTGTACAAGATCAAGCAAATTATACAGAGTATTATCCTGAAATTACTACAGACGGTGTAGCTAAGAACTTTGTACATGATTATGTTTTAAGGTATGCTCTTACTGATGTTAGGGGAGAAGAAATGAATAGTTCGCAATTTATAAGTAGTAATTTATATGAAAGAGATTTTCAAATAGCAGTTCCGTTAAACATTAATAATATTTCCAAAGTTAGTTTTGTGGCTATGGTGTTAGATTCTGAAACAAATGAAATATTGAATGCAAGATTAGTTAAGGCAGGTCAAAGCAACGAATTTGAGTTTATAAATTAACTCATCAGTTATTTACATAAAAAAAAGCTGCTCAGGAATGAGCAGCTTTCTTATATAGAAAAATATCTTAACCTAAAAATGGGTAACGATAATCAGATGGAGAAACAAATGTTTCTTTGATTAAACGTGGAGATACCCAACGTAATAAGTTTTGAGCAGATCCTGCTTTGTCATTTGTTCCTGAAGCTCTTGCTCCCCCAAATGGTTGTTGTCCAACTACAGCACCTGTTGGCTTGTCATTAATATAGAAGTTTCCAGCACAGTTTTCTAAAGCTTTTGTAGCTTCAGTAACAGCATATCTATCTGTTGAGAATACAGCTCCAGTTAAAGCATATTCAGAAGTACCGTCAACTAACTTTAAAGTTTCAGCCCATTCGGCATCTTCATATACATAAATAGTAACTACAGGACCGAACAATTCAGTTTCCATAGTAGTATACTTTGGATTTGTAGTTAAGATAACTGTTGGATCAATAAAATATCCTTTTGATTTATCATAGTTACCACCTGCAATGATTTCAGCATCAGCATCCTCTTTAGCTTGGTCAATATACTTAGCTAACTTGTCGAAAGAACCTTCATGGATAACAGCAGTAATAAAATTGCTCATATCTTCAGGAGATCCGATTTTGAAAGAAGCAACATCTTCTTTTACGAAATCTAACACTTCATTAGCAATAGATTTAGGAAGGTAAACTCTTGAAGCAGCAGAACACTTTTGTCCTTGGAATTCAAAAGCTCCTCTTGAAATACCTGTAGCAACTTGCTTAGGATTTGCAGAAGGGTGAGCAATGATAAAATCTTTACCTCCAGTTTCACCAACAATTTTTGGATATGTTTTGTAAGTGTGGATGTTCTCACCAATCTTTTTCCAAAGTTCTTTAAATACGTAAGTAGATCCAGTAAAGTGTATTCCAGCAAAATCAGGTGAAGCTAAAACAGCGTCGGTAATTTCAACAGGATTTCCATAAACTAAGTTGATTACTCCGTCAGGAACTCCAGCTTCTTTAAATACATCAACAATTACTTTTGCTGAGAAAATTTGACTGTCAGATGGCTTCCAAACAACAACATTACCCATCATAGCAGCAGATGCTGGTAAGTTAGCAGCAATTGCAGTAAAGTTAAATGGAGTAATAGCGTAAACAAAACCTTCTAATGGTCTGTACTCAACGCGGTTCCATATTCCTTCATCAGAATTTGGTTGCTCATTATAAATATCAGACATGTACTCTACGTTAAAACGTAAAAAGTCAATCAACTCACATGCTGCATCAATTTCAGCCTGGTGAACAGTTTTTGACTGAGCAATCATCGTAGCTGCGTTAATTTTAGCACGGTAAGGACCTGCAATTAACTCAGCAGCACGTAAAAAGATAGCTGCTCTTTGTTCCCATGGCATTTGAGCCCATTCTTTTCTAGCTTCTAAAGCAACTTCAATAGCTTTTTCAGCATGACTTCTATCTCCTATGTGATATTGACCTACAACGTGTTGATGGTCGTGCGGAGGAGTCATGTTTTGGGTATTTCCAGTTCTTACTTCTTCACTACCAATATACATTGGTACATCCACTGATCCGTTAAAAAATTCTTTGTATTGTTTTGAAACCGCTTCTCTTTCAGGAGAACCTGGAGCATATCCTTTCACAGGCTCATTAATGGCAGTTGGTACATGAAAAAAACCTTTTCCCATTTTTATGTGTTGTTTGTTATTAAAATTATTCCTTTGTTTGTATTCTGTTTAGAAAGTACAAAGTTACGGTTATTTTTAGTAATAATTGAGTGGTTTTTACGTCTTATTTACCCAAAAACAATACAATATGTGCACAGTAACCTTTTTGCCTTTAGGAGACAATAATTTCATTTTAACTTCAAATAGAGATGAAAACCCTAAAAGGAAAACAATAGCTCCAAAAGACTATGTTGAAAGTGGGGTTAAGCTTACATATCCAAAAGATGAACTTGCTGGTGGTACATGGATTGGGGTAAGTGAAAAACATCGATTAATTTGTCTATTAAACGGAGGTTTTAAAAAGCATAAAAGGGAAAAATCATATAAGATGAGCCGCGGTATTATTGTAAAACTTCTACTTACTACCGAAAGTGCAGTAAACGAAATAAACCATTTTTCCTTTGAGGGAGTAGAGCCCTTTACAATTGTTTTAGTAGAATGGTTAGAAGAGCTAATGATTTATGAATTGGTTTGGGATGGAGAGAAGAAACATTTCAAGAAAATTGATAATAAACCCCATATATGGTCTTCATCAACATTATATGATGAAGTAATGAAAGAAGAACGAAAGGAATGGTTTGCTCAATGGCTTAATGAAAACAGCGTTTTTGAAAAAGAAAATATTATCGCTTTTCACCGAAATGATACTAAAGGAACTCCTGAAACGGCAGTTAAAATGAAACGAGAGTTTGTCGAAACTACAAGTACAACATGTATTGTCAAAAACAAAACTAAAATTTCTCTTGAATACATTTCAGAAGTGAACTCAGAACTACTTGAGAAAGAGTTTCAGATATAATTTATTAACGAATAATAAACTTTAAATAACACTTATAGGTTTATTGAGGTTATGATTTCAAATTTTGGTATGTTTGTAAAAAATTATTATGAGTTACAAACAATTAACTATAATCTCAGTTTTAACCTTATTACTATTTACAAGCTGTTTTGAGTTTGTTGAGGAAATTACTTTTAATAATGATGGTTCAGGAAGTGCTGTAATTACCGTTAATTTAAGTCAGAGTAAAACAAAATTGGCTTCAATAATGCTTTTAGATAGTATTAATGGATATAAGGTTCCTTCAAAATTAGATATTCAGAAGCATGTATCTAAGGCCGTTGAGAAAATAAAGAAAACTTCAGGGATTAGCAATGTAAAAAAGTCAATAGATTTTAAGGAGTTTATAGTTACTATTTCATGTGACTTTAAAAATGTAGAATCCATCAATTCAGTATTAGAGAGTTTTAGTTCGAAAGCTGAAGCTCAAAAAATTAAAAAGCATAGACATTTTAGTTTCAATAGGGCTGAAAAGAAGTTTGTAAGAAGCCATCATTTTAACATTGGAAAAGAATTTCAAAAAACAAAATCTCAAGATAGAGAAGTGTTTGAAAATGCTAGCTATACTGGAATATATCGTTTTTCAAACCCAGTAGAATCTTGTTCAAATGATCAGGCAAGGGTTTCAAAGAACAAAAAAGCCGTAATGTTAAGAGTAATGGCGCAAGATATCATAACGAATAAACAGACTATTAAAAATAGTATTCAATTATATAATTAAAAACAAAAATCAATCAAAGTCTTTATGTTTTAGTTGATCGCACAACCCCTTAATAAAACTAAAATAAAAGCTAAATCAGACCGAAAAAATAATAGAAATGAAAAAATCATTAGCCACCTTGGCCTTACTAGGTGCATTTTTAACTGGAAAAGCTCAAAAAATAGAAAATAGAATACCAAGCAATTCGAGTGTGGTTGTTGCTGGAAATGCTAAGAATGTATTTAAATTAATTAGCTTTTCAGATATCAATTCAAGTGCTTTAGGAAAAGAAATATTAAAAGATGCAAATAGGAAAAGAGAAGATAATAATAAAATTAATTCAGTTGAAGATATAGGGATTGATTTAGGGTCAAATGCTTATTATTTCTTTAAGCAAACAGACAGTATTTCTTATCACAACATTATGGTTGAATTAAAAGATAGAAAGCAGTTTGAAGCCAATTTAAGAAAGTCGAAGCTAAAAAAAATAGTAAGAAAAAATGGATATAACATTCTTCAAGGGTATAGTGATATAACCATTTGGAATGAAGATGTACTTTTAATGGTCAATGGTGATCGTTCTTATTCTTATTTCAATGAGCATAAGGAACGTTTAGAAAAGCAAAAGGAAGAAGGAGAAGCTAGTTATAAATTTAAGAGAAGAATTGCCAATGGATGGGCAAAAGACTATGCTGAGCATGTTTTTAATGGGAATATTCGTAATAACCTAAGCTCAAATTCTTCTTTTCAAAAGAGTAAGAAGAAAAACTCGGCAGTAACATTGTGGTTACCTAGTTACGGCTCTTTAATGGGGAGCTTCATGAAATCATACGATAAGCTTCTTTCGAATGGTTTGATTAATTTCAATAATTCAAATGTGTACGGAATAGATGAGGTTTCGGCAAATCTATTTTTTGATAAAGATAATGCTCGTATTTCTTTAGACATGGAAGTAAGTGATAACATGAAGAAGTACATGAAAAAGATTTATAATAAAAGATTGGATAAAAAGCTAATCAATAGTTTTAATCATGATAAAGCTTTAGCATTTTGGAGTATGTCAATTAATACTGAAGAAATGTTAGTTCAGTATCCAGATATGCTTACTAATTTGTATGGAGGGATGATTCCTTCTTTTAAAAATGAAATTAATATTGTTGGAGATTTATTAGCAATCTTAATTGATGAAGAGGCGGTAGGTGAGTTAATCACTGGTGATGCGTTATTTGTATTGAATGATTTTGGTAAAAAAGAGGTGTCTTACAAAAGCTATGACTATGACGAAAATTACAAGAGAAAAGAAGTAACCAAGAAGAAAGAAACTGTTGTGCCTGATTTTACGTTAATGATTGGTTCTAAGGAACAAGGTATTTGGAAAAAGGCTTTAAAAATAGGAGAAAAGTATAAGGTGTTAAGTGCTAATAACCGTGTATATGAGTTTGTAGAGAAAACAAAAGAATTGCCTTTTCCTATATATGCAGTGGTTAATAATGATATTCTTTATGTAACTACATCAAAAACAGAAGCTGTTAATTTTGCCGCTGGAAGATCATTAGGTAAGTCTAATAAGTATGGAAAATTAATGAGAAATAACACTTCTGTACTATATGCCAATGTAAACGCGTTGTTAGATAAATTTCCAAAAAAATATGCTGGCAAGAGTGAGAGGAGGATGCTTAACTTTTCGAGTGAAAATCTAAAGGATGCGGTATTTAAAGTTTCTAGAATTAAAGGAAGCACCATTTCTTCAGAGTTAAAGCTAAATACAATGGGAAGAGAAGAGAATACTTTGAAATTGTTGTTTGAGTTTATCAATCAGATAGCCAAATAAGTCAATAGTGAAAAAAATAGTATATACTTTACTTGTTATAATTATAATAGTATTTACGGTTGGATATTTTAGATATAATCCAACCGTAAATTTTGTAAATACGATACCAAAAACTGCTAAAAAAGTAGTTCGTGTGAATTTACGTGAGTTAGAATATATCGTATTAAAGGAATATGTTTTTAACCCATCTCTTATCTTTCAATCCAAAGAAAGAGAAGCAGGAAAAGAAAAAAGGGTTTCATTATTTAAGCAAATTGAGATTCCTTCAAATTTATTTCTTTATAGTTTTTCAGATGATTTAAATGATGCATGGTATAGTAGTGAAGTCGCTATTAAAGATTATGATGAATTGAAATTGTATTTTAAAGAACAAAACTTACCAGAAAACGTTTATAAAAATATCCTGTATTTTAGAAAGAAGAACCTTATTTACACCGTTGTTGAAAATAAACTGGTGTTTGTTTTTACCCAAGAAAAAGATGAAAAACTAGTTTTAGAAAAGCTCGTAAATCAAAAGGATTATCTAAGTAAAAATGATGCACTGATAACCTTCATTGAAGATAATAATGCGCTGGTTTTAGGAGGAACAACAGAAGGAGATTTTTTGAAGTTAACAAAAGAAGAAAGTACTCTCAACCTTACCGGAAAATGGTGGAAGTTTGAAAACTTATTGCTTCCAGAAATGTTTAAAGCTTCCGAAAAATCCATAGCTAGTCTCTATGGTAAAATAAATGCAAAGGAAGTTATTGGTTTAGTTTCTGAAGAACAAAAAAAGAAGCTGAAAAAAATAGCAACAATAGAGCTGGATTCTATTGAAAAGTATTGGGATGGAGAGTTGAGAGCTCAAGTTTTAGATGTAAAAGTAAAACAAGATACAATCGTCAGTTATGACTATGATGATGATTTTAATAAAATAGAAAAGAAGGAAATAAAGGAAAAGAAAGTACCTGTTTCCAAAATTTATTTAGGAGGGGGAGCGTTTTATTCATACTTGAAAAGGAAATCATTCATTAAGAACGTTGAAGATTCGGAAGTATTAACATTAAATCCATTTTTTAAAACTGAAGTAAAATCGTTTGATGACGGAGTTTTGATGTTTTCCGGAGGTGATGATAATTTGGGGGTATTTCAAAAAAACACACTCCCTGAAACGAAATTTATACTTAAAGTTAATTTTGAAAGTTTTGGTAAACGTTTTTATTTTAAAAATAGTCTTCTTAAGAATCTAAAAAAAGGATCTCTCCAAATAGAAATGGATAATCACTTTACTTTAAACTTGTTCTTTTCTAAAGCTCCTATTAATTCAATTCTTAGTGGAGGTTTATTTTAATGTTTCTGCGGAGGTCTTCGGTATTAGAATAATGTTTATTTTAGTGTGAATTAATAACCCTAAAATGAATAACTTACCCATTCAAAAAATAACTGCTTTAATATTATTCTTGGCAGTTGCTATTTCATGTAAGAAAAAATCACCCGATTATCTCTTAAACGATAAAACCTTCTTAAAAGAACAGTCAGAGTTCGTTCGGGGGGTTGATAATTTTTTAGGGAAGGATTTTGTGAGTTTATATAGTTCAAATCAAAATGATTTTACATTCAAGGTAGATTCTCTAAGAGAGGTTTATGAAAATCATCGGAAGTTGAATAAAGGCATTATTAGTGAAGAGCTCTATACAAATGAAGAGCTAGGAATTCGATCTCTTTTTGATTGGTTTATTTTAAGATATCCAAATCTTCATTATAACTTAACGGGAAAACGAGTAGTATTATCAGAAAAGAATCAACTAAGAATAGCTAATAATCTAGCTGATTTCGATAAAATTAACTCTATTAAAAACCAAGATTTTCAAAGGTATTTTAGAGAATACATGGAAATTGAGGTTGATAAGATTCTTAGAACAGATGAATTCGCTGGATTGGATAATCAGGAGTTAAGAGCGAATTGGAAACTAATTAATAGATTATTTAAAGATAATAAGGTTAGAGATTACTGGCGAAAAGAATATTTGAATAAACAAATTGGAGATTTTGGTATAGAAAATATTGATAGTGTTTATAAAGACTTTATTTCAACATGTCAGAATAATGACTATCTGAATGAAGTGAAAGAGTTGTATGATAATCATAAGAAGGGAAGAGAAAAGCATTTAATAGAAATTTATAAAACGGTAGATAATCATCAATTGGAAATGCATTTGTTTTTGCCAGCAAAGTCTAATACAAATGAGTTAAAACCTTTAATGGTTCATTTTCATGGAGGTAGCTGGGGTTATGGTAAGCCCGATTGGTTTTTTGGTGCTGCAGAGGAATATAAAAACAATGGTTGGGTTGTGGCAGCGATAGAGTATCGTCTAAAAGGAAGGCATGGAACCTATCCTTTTGAAGCGGTTAAAGATGCTAAATCTGCTTTACGATGGTTAAGGAAAAACGCTAAAAAATACGGGGCCGATCCAAATAAAGTTGTAGTAACAGGAAATTCTGCGGGTGGACATTTAGCAATGGCAACTGTGTTGAATAAAGATTTGAACGCATCAACGGATGATTTAAGTGTGAGTGCTATTCCTAACGCTGTAATTGTAAATGGAGGCGTGTATGATTTAACTACTAGAAATAATAGATGGGTAAGTGAAAAACTCGAAAATAAAGATGAGGTAAAATTGATTTCGCCTAATCATTTAGTAGCAAAAACGCCAACTAAATTCATGTTAATTCATGGGGAAAAAGATCGACGATGTGAGCTTGAGACTGCTCAGTATTTTTATGATGAAATGAAAAAAAGAGGAAATGATGTTCAACTACATATAGTAAAAGGAGCAAATCATTTTATTTGGTTTGGAGAACATTCTAGACAGGTAGATAGAGTAACAAATGAATTTTTAGACAAGTTGTCTTTAAAATAAAAAAAGGTGCTTTTAGCACCTTTTTTTATTTATTGGGTTTACGATATGTAACAATATCAATTCCAATTCCATTAGGGTCAACAATGGCAAAGTGTCTATCTCCCCATGGCTCATCTCGTATAGGTACTGTGATTTTGATGTTCTTTTTCTGAAACTTTTTATAAATCAAATCAACATCTTCTACTTCTAAAGTGAAATAAACACCTTTTCCCTGAAAAGCAGGCTGGAAAATTGGTTTTTGACTTGGATGATTTGGTTTTAAAAAACTTACTTCTGCCTCATGATTTGGTGTGTGTAACAATAAATAAAAGTCATTTTCGAAAGAAATACCAAATCCTAAGGTTTCAATATAAAATTTCTTTGTTTCATTGAAGTTTTCGGTAATAATTCCTGCGTTTAGTTTCATGTGTCTTTTTTTAATATTTCTAGGGTGGTTACTAATTAAGGTGAATAAAGTACTTATAAGTATTAATGTGTATTTCATAATGTATCTATTATTTGAAGGCAAATCTAGATCAGGAAATAAGGGAAGTATTGTAAAAATCGGTCATTTTAAAGAAATACCTTCATCGGAGAAATTCCATAAAACTGACTGAAGTTTTTTATGAAGTGAGCTTGGTCGTAAAATCCGGCATCTAAGAAAATACCACTATTAGTAATTTTTGAATTTATTAGTTTGTTTAAAACATGTTGAAATCGAACCACGAGACTAAATGATTTTGGCGTGGTGCCAATGTAGTAATTGAACATCCTTCTTAATTGTCTTGGGCTAAGTCCAGTGTTTAATTGACTTTCAGTTTCTATATTCCCATTTGCTTCAAGTATCACTATAAACGCATTAAAAAAACGCATGTCTATTGTAGTTTCAGAATTCTTAATAATTGAAGTAAGGTAATCGTCTATTTTACTAATAGATTTTTCTAGATTGTTGTTTTGTAGGTTTGATATAAATGAAGAAAAATCCTTTTCAATATGATTTAAAGGAATGTCTGAATTACTTAGTTCTTTTGCTGCGATTTTAAATAAAGTTGGAAAAATAGATGGGTAAAAACGAATACCAACATAATTGAATTTAGTTCCAATAGGAAACTCTTTGAATTCTTTACAGAATCCCATGATAAAGTTGTCTTCTGTATTGTTTAAGTCGAAAAAAACATCAATACAGCCGTCAGAAACAACTCGATAATTAAAGGGAGCTACTAGGGTGTTTTCTGTTTTTAATTGCCACAAACAATGAATATGATTTCTTAGAAAAACAGAGGGCTCAAATTCTGTATATGAAATCGTGTTTTCATCTTTTACGCTTGGTTGAATGGGCTTAAAACGATCTCTTATAAGTGAAAGCTTTTCCATCAAACAAACTTTTTACGCCTAGTAGGTTGAAAATACAATTGCCGAAATAGTTAATATTCCTAGAGTTATTAATGTTGTGAAAAAGAAATTAGCTATGATGTATTTGAAAAAAGTTTTGAAATACCCTTGCTTATAAAATCTTTTCATTGCTAAGTATAAATAGATGCCAAAAAGTATTAGGAAAATGTAGCTTATATCTTCTAATTCGGAAGAGCTAGCCATACTTATTAATAAGAAAATAGTCAGTAAAAGGAAAAACACCGTTTGGACATGAAATACAAAAATTAAATGTTCAACATAGGTGTATTTCCTTCTTATGTAAATTAACTTCAAACATAATGTGAATAACGGGAGAAGTATAAATAAAGAAATAGACCCCATTGAAATTATTTGTTGAAATAAATTGCGTCTTTCGTCTTTGTCTGTTGTTATTTTGTTGATTTTTTTCGCTCTAGTATACCAAAAACGATTTGTAAAGTTGGTTTCTAATCCAATATTTTTTAGGGCCTGATCTGTGCTAACTTCTGGGTTGTACTTGCTGTATTGCAGCATGTTTTCCATGAATTTAGAGCTAGTGAAAATGCCTGAACTGTTGGATACGTTTCGCGTAATACTATCTGCTTGTTTCAAAGTGTCCTTGATTTCCTTGGTAGTTTGCTTTGAAACAGGGATGTATTTTTGATTCTCAATATCACGAACGATTGCTTGTGTAAGAGAGTCTTTATTAATATTAGGATTTAGATTTATGTTAAAAGTTTGTTTATCATTAGTTTCAGCAGAGTTCAGCTCATTGAATTTTTTATAGGTTTCGTTAATGCTCAATAATAAAAAGAACAAAACTGAAATGGTTAAATAAAATCGAAATGGATTAGAGTAACGATTTCTTTTTCCAGAAATATAATCAGCAGATACTTTTCCAGGACTTACTAGTAATGGAAACAAAGTCCTCCAAAATTTTGCATCCCAAGAGAAGAAACCACGAAACATTTCAGTCATGAAATTGGCAAAAGTAATTTTACTTCCTTTGTTGTCTTGCCCGCATTCGGGGCAAAATTTTTCATGTCCAGAAAATGGATACCCACAATTTAAACAATTAGGGTCTTTTACTTTTAATGCTTTATTTTTCTTAATCATTAATTAAGCCTCGGAGTTGTTGTTAGTTGAAAAGTTGGAATTGTAACAAAAAATTCCTCTAGGGAGGAGGTGTCAATCATCTTATATCTTCCGCTCATAGCACCAATTGAAGAAACTAAAAAACAATGCGATTGGTAATTGTATACCTCGCGAGGTTTTAGAGTGGGCGTTTGCCCAACTACTCCTTTGCCATTAACTTCTTCTACGTTATTAAGAGAGTCAAAAATAACCCAGAAGCGCTCGAGTAATTGAACCGTTTGGGAAGAGTAGTTTTCAATTGAAATAAAATAACTAAACGCATAGTATGTCGTATGACCTCTATATCTAGTTCCATTGTATTTGGTCTTGACCGAAATCTTTATTCCTTTAGTTATTTGTTGAAACATGAAAATAAAAGTACTTATAAAAATTGAATTCTTATAGAAATACTGAGGTTTTCTTACCTGTTTTGATTGAAAAAACCATATCCAACACCAATAACTCTGTCATAAAAACCACCAATAGGGCGGTAATAAATAAGGGCAGTGTATTCATTTTCAGTTTCAAAAAATGAACCTCCAATAGTTTTTAAGTCGATATTGTTTTCGTTGTCAACCACTGCATAAGTGTAGTTATAAAAGCCTTGTTTTAACAAAATAGAAGTTTCATAAGCTCCAGCTTCTTCATTATATGTCATTTTATTTTCATCTGAAAGTTCAAAATCATTAAAGGCACCATATACATAAACCTCTTTATTTTTTATAGGAGTATCAAGTTTTAAAGAGAAATGAATCATACTGTAGTCTGCTTCTGTTCTTGAGTCGCTAGTGTTAGGGTCTAAAGAGTTAATAACAAATTGGCCATTGATATCAGGGTTAAATGTGTACGACCTGTTGGCTTTAGGTTCATCTGTAAATAAATAAGTATGATAAATGTTATCTCTTACAACATTAGCTATGTTTAAACTTGTGTTTCGAACATATTTTGTGTCGAAGAAGTAAAACTCATTGTTACCAGGGAAATTCGTGTAATTTATATGGTTGTATACTAGAAGGTTCGGTTGAATGAATAAGGGTGGAATATCATTTATAACTGAATTCCAGTCGTTATTTTGAATTAAGGCTGCCTTAATTTCCTGATTAGGGTTGTTCAGAATAATACCAGGATGGCTTACGCGAAACTGCACTGTTTGGTCTGTTTGGCTGGTGTTTGTACTTCTACTTCTTAAGGTTGCCACTCCAACAATGCTTTTGTCTTCGTAAAAAACACAACGTCTAGTAAAAACCGTTTCATAATCATCATTCAAAACAGATATCAAATAATTTCCGCTTTTTGTAATAACCGTATTTACATTAGGTAAACGCACAGAATAATGGGTGTAGGCTTGTAATGAGTTAAATGAATTGGTAACATCAATAATTGAGTTTTGATCGAACCCATCAATGTATTGACTACTGGTTAAGTTGCTAGGTTTCCAATCATGAGTCATATGCTCTATTTTATAATAATAGTCTTTATTATCAGCATCTAAATCATCAAAAGATAATTCTAAGACATTACCAAGTTTAACAATTGAATTGTATTGCTTTGGATTATTCGCAGGTCTTAATAGTATGCTTTTTACATTTTGAGCATTCAAAAAGGTGGTAAAACCAAAGCATAAAAAATAAAGTATAATCTTGTTCATGATTACAAAAATATCAAAATATACGCCAAAACCCTTTATTTTATTTAGAACAGATATAAATAAACGTTTTTAAGAAAGATAAAAAAGGAATTGCTCTTAAGTGGATTTCAAAATTTTTAAATTTGCATGTTTTTTAAGAAAATCAAATTAATCTGTTACTATGTCAAAAGACATCCGTATTAAAAAGGGTCTGGATATCAGGCTTGTTGGTGAAGCAGAACAAGTAACTACCGAACTTCCTTTAGGTAGTGTTTTTGCAATTAGACCAGATGATTTTCACGGCGTAATTCCAAAAATTTTAGCAAAAGAAGGTACTGAAGTAAAAGCTGGAGAAGCACTTTTTTATAACAAAAGTGATGAGCGTATGTTATTTCCTAGTCCTGTAAGCGGAAAAGTTTCTGAAATCGTTCGTGGAGCAAGAAGAAAAGTTTTAGCAATTAAAATCACTGCTGATGGAAAGCAGGAATACAAAGATTTTGGTAAAAAAGACGTTGATACAATGTCAGGAGAAGAGGTGAAAAATCACCTTTTTGCTTCTGGATGTTGGCCATTTATCAAACAACGTCCTTATGATGTGGTAGCCAATCCAAATCAAGAACCAAAAGCAATTTTTGTTTCTGCTTATGCAAGTGCACCTCTAGCAGCTGATTACGATTACGCGTTGAAAGGAAAAGAGGCTGAGTTACAAGCAGCTTTAACGGCGTTAACAAAGTTAACATCTGGTAAAGTTCATGTTTCTGTAGCTAAAAGCTCAAATTTATCGCCATTTAACAATGTGAAAGGAGTTGAATTACACAAGGTTTCTGGACCACATCCAATTGGTAATGTAAGTACTCAAATTGCACATATCGATCCTATTAATAAAGGAGAGGTTGTATGGGTTGTTACTCCGCAGGACTTAGTGGTTATTGGAGAGTTGTTATTAACTGGAAACTTCAATATTACAAGAACAGTTGCTTTAGCGGGTTCTAAATTTGAGAAACCTCAGTATGTTACAGCCATTGCAGGAGCACAAGTTAGTGATGTAGTAAAGGGTAATTTAGATTCAGACAACAGTCGTGTTATAAGCGGAAATGTTTTATCGGGAACTCAGGTAGCAGAAGATGGTTTCTTAGGATACTATGACAATCAGTTTACAGCCATTCCTGAAGGTAATGATTATGAACTTTTTGGTTGGAATAAGCCTGTGTTTAACAAGGTTTCAACAACTAGAGCCTTAACATTCTCTTGGTTAAACCCTAAGAAAAAGTATGATTTGAATACTAATACGAATGGTGAACATAGAGCGTTCGTAGTTACTGGATCATATGAAGAGGTATTTCCTTTAGATATATATCCAATGCAATTATTAAAGGCATGTATGTATAAAGACCTTGATGAAATGGAAGGTCTTGGAGCTTACGAAATTGCCCCAGAAGATTTTGCATTAACCGAATTTATTTGTGTTTCAAAACAGCCTCATCAAAAAATCATTCGTGAAGGATTAGATTTAATGAGAGCAGAATTAGGATAAGACATGAGCTTAAAACAAAAATTAGATAATTTAAAACAGAAGTATGAAGGAACTAAAATGGCTCCGCTATTTAATGGTTTCCATACATTCTTATATATGCCAAATGAGACGACTCACGGTGGTACTCATATAAAATCGGCAGATGACCTAAAACGTACAATGAATACTGTAATCATGGCCTTAGTACCATGTTTAATATTCGGTATGTTTAATGCAGGTTATCAACATAATGCAGCAATTAACGGATTTACAGAAGGAATGTCTTTCTTTAGTGGAGATTTCTGGAATCTTGATAATTTTTTAGTTGGACTAGTGAAAATTTTACCATTGGTAATAGTATCGTATGTTGTTGGTTTAGCTATAGAATTTGTATTTTGTATCATTAAAGGTCATGAAATTGAAGAAGGTTACTTAGTAACTGGAATGTTAGTGCCTTTAATTGTTCCTGTTGATTTACCACTTTGGATGCTTGCAGTTGCAGTTGCATTTGGAGTAGTAATAGGTAAAGAGGTTTTTGGAGGAACAGGAATGAATATCTTAAACCCAGCATTGACTATCCGTGCTTTCTTATTCTTTGCATATCCAACATGGATGTCAGGAGATAAAGTATGGGTACATGGAGCAGATCCTCGTGTTGGTATGTTAGGTCAAGATGGAATACCTGACGCAATTTCTGGAGAAACTATCTTAGGAAGTCTAGCCCAATCTCAACCTTTAAATTATTCAGTTTCTGATATGTTCTTTGGATTTATTCCAGGTTCAGTAGGAGAAACTTCTACCTTGTTAATTTTATTAGGAGCATTATTCTTAATCTTTGCCAAAATCGGTAGCTGGAGAATTATGCTTTCATCTGTAATTGGAGCTTTAGTAATGGGATTCATCTTCAACCAAGTGGTAGATATGGGATGGATTACTGAAACTAGTAAGTTCTACGGATTAATGAGTTTGGATTTCTGGAAACACTTAATGATTGGAGGTTTTGCTTTTGGTGCAGTTTACATGGCTACTGATCCAGTAACAGCTGCTCAAACTACCAAAGGGAAATGGATATATGGATTCTTAATTGGATTTATCTCAATTATGATTAGAGTATTCAACCCTGCATATCCAGAAGGAGTAATGTTAGCAATCTTGTTAATGAATGTTTTCGCTCCAACAATTGATCACTACGTGGTTCAAGGAAATGTGAAGAAAAGATTAAAACGTTTAAAAGCTAAAACTGCCTAATTATGAGTAAAAAGACAGATAGTAATGGATATACGCTAATATTTGCCATAGGTATGGTATTAGTAGTAGGGGCGTTATTAGCTTTTACAGCATCGTCTCTTAGCCCAATGATTCAAAAAAACAGAGAGATTGAAAAGCAGCAGAATATTTTGTATGCTATGGGGGTAAATGAAAATGATGAAACTAGTGCAGTTTTTATTTCAAAAGATAAAGTTGGAGGCGAGTTTTCAAAATATATTAAAAGGCAACTTGTTATTGAAGGGGCTGATGTTAAAGAAAGCAATGAAGCTTATTTAATTGACGTTAAAAAAGAGCAAGCAAATGCTAAAGATGGTAAAACAAGAAGATTACCGTTGTTTATTGGAGAAAAAGAAGGTAAAACTTTTTATATAGCTCCAATTAGAGGTAAAGGTCTTTGGGATGCTATTTGGGGATATGTTGCCATGGATAAAAACATGGTGGTTCAAGGAGTATTCTTTGATCACAAAGGTGAAACTCCAGGTTTAGGAGCAAACATCAAGCAACGTTTCTTTATGGATGATTTTACAGGTGAAGATTTAATGAGTAATGGTGTATTTAAAGGAATCACTGTTTCTAAATCGAATGCTGATCCTAAGAATGAAGATAAAAATGATAATGAGGTTGATGCAATTGCTGGAGCAACAATTACTGGTGACGGTGTAGCTGCAATGATTAAATCAGAGTTAGCATTATATGTACCTTACTTTAAAACATTAAAATAGTTATGGGATTATTATCAAAAAAAGATATAGCGTTAATAAAAGATCCATTAGCGGATAACAACCCAATTACAATTCAGGTATTAGGTATATGTTCTGCTTTGGCAATTACTGCAGAATTAAAGGCGTCAATCGTAATGTCTATTTCTGTATTGTTTGTACTTGGAGTAGGAAATGTTGTTATTTCTTTAATGAGAAATATCATTCCTTCTAAAATTAGAATTATTGTACAGTTAATCGTTGTAGCAGCTTTAGTAATTATCGTTGATCAAGTGCTAAAAGCTTTTGCGTACGAGTTAAGTAAAACACTATCGGTATTCGTAGGGTTAATTATTACAAACTGTATTATTATGGGACGTTTTGAGGCATTTGCTTTAGGAAACGGACCTTGGAAATCGTTTTTAGATGGTATAGGAAATGCTTTAGGATACGCAGTAATATTAATTATTGTAGGATTCTTTAGAGAATTATTAGGTTCTGGTACGTTATTAGGATTTAAAGTATTAGGTGATCCAATTGAAAAAACTGGATTGTATGCTTTAGGATACGAGAACAATGGATTCATGTTACTTTCTCCAATGGCATTAATTGTAGTTGGAATTATAATTTGGATACAACGTAGTAGAAACAAAGCATTAATTGAAGATTAATCAATAACAGTGTTTCAATTATCAATAAACAATGATCATTGATAACTGACCACTGATAACTGAAGAAATATGGAACATTTAGAATTATTTTTCAAGTCGATATTCATAGATAACATGGTATTCGCAACCTTCTTAGGGATGTGTTCTTACCTTGCTGTATCTAAAAAAGTATCTACGGCTGTTGGTTTAGGAGCTGCAGTAATTTTCGTATTAGCTGTAACTGTACCGGTAAACTGGTTGTTAGATCAATATATATTAAAACCTGGAGCGTTGGTTTGGTTAGGATCAGAATATGCTGATTATGACTTAAGTTTCTTATCATTTATCATGTTCATTGCAACTATTGCAACTATGGTACAATTAGTAGAAATTATAGTTGAAAAATTTGCACCTGCCTTATATAACTCTTTAGGTATTTTCTTACCGCTAATCGCAGTAAACTGTGCGATTTTAGGAGGATCATTATTTATGCAGTCTCGTGAAATTCCAACTTTAGGGCTTTCATTAGTGTATGGTATTGGTTCCGGTATCGGTTGGTTCTTGGCGATTTTAGCAATTGCTGCTATTCGTGAGAAAATCCGTTATTCACAAGTACCTCCTGCATTAAGAGGTTTAGGAATAACCTTTATTACCACTGGTTTAATGGCTATTGGTTTTATGAGTTTTGGAGGAATGCTTACTGGAGGAGATGACGCTGGTAAGAAAGAAGAAAGTGCAGCTACTGAAGTTATTGAAACTGTAAAAGAAGATGTAGTGGAAGTAAAGGCAGTTGATAAAGAGGAAGAGGCTAAAGCAGCGTCGAAAGAATTAGCTAATAATACAAAAGAAATAACAGAATAATGATAGCATTAGCAGCAAGTACAGGAGGAACAGTACTAATTACAGTTATAGCATTCTTAGTATTAACATTGTTATTAGTAGCTTTATTATTATTTGTAAAGCAAAAGTTGGCACCGTCTGGTCCTGTGAAGATTACGGTAAATGGTGATAAAACTATTGAAGTAGCTTCAGGAGGAACATTGTTATCAACTTTAGGAAACGAAAAAATATTTTTACCATCTGCATGTGGTGGTGGTGGATCTTGTATTCAGTGTGAGTGTCACGTTCATACTGGTGGAGGTGAAGCTTTACCAACAGAAACACCACACTTTACAAGAAAAGAGTTACAACATGGTGCTCGTTTAGCTTGTCAGGTAAAAGTAAAACAAGATATGGAAATCTCTATCCCAGAAGAGATTTTTGGAATTAAGAAGTGGGAAGCAGTTGTTGTACGTAACTACAATGTAGCTTCTTTCATTAAAGAGTTTGTAGTTGAAATCCCAGAGGACATGAACTATAAAGCTGGAGGGTATATTCAAATTGAAATTCCTAAATGTGAAGTAAAATTCGCAGATATGGATATTACAGCACACCCTGAAGAGCACGAGACTCCGGATAAATTCCAAATGGAATGGGATAAGTTCGGATTATGGCCATTAGTAATGAAGAATGATGAGTTAGTAGAAAGAGCTTACTCTATGGCTTCTTACCCAGCAGAAGGAAGAGAAATCATGTTAAATGTTCGTATTGCTACTCCACCATGGGATAGAGCTAAAAACGGATGGATGGATGTAAATCCAGGGATCGCTTCTTCATATGTATTCTCGCGTAAGAAAGGTGATAAGGTAACAATCTCTGGACCTTATGGAGAGTTCTTTATCAATGAATCTGAAGCAGAAATGTTATACGTAGGTGGAGGAGCAGGAATGGCACCAATGCGTTCTCATTTATACCACTTATTCAAAACATTAAGAACAGGGAGAAAAGTTTCTTATTGGTACGGAGGTCGTTCTAAACGTGAGTTATTCTACTTAGAGCACTTCTGGGCATTAGAGAAGGAATTCCCTAACTTTAAATTCCACATCGCATTATCTGAACCGTTAGAGGAAGATAACTGGAAAGTAAAAGAAAACATTGATGCAGAAGGAGATGGATTTGTAGGGTTTGTTCATAACTGTGTTATCGAGCAATACTTAAGCAAACATGACGCTCCTGAAGATATTGAGCTTTACTTCTGTGGACCACCATTAATGAATAAAGCCGTTCAAAAAATGGGAGAAGATTTTGGTATTCCAGATGAAAATATTCGTTTCGACGATTTCGGAGGATAAAATCTTACCAATTTATAATATTAAAAACCGATGCATTGCAAAATGCATCGGTTTTTTTGCTTCATACAAATTGTATTTTTTTATACAAAAGCGCAAGAAAACGTAAAATCTAAAAATACTCAATTTGTTATATTTCCAAACAATGTGTTTTAATTTTGCCTAATACAGTCTGTTGTGTTTTTTTTAAAACAAAATATATATCTAAATAACAAAAAAGCAAGTTAGTGGCTTACTATCAGTAAGTCAATGACTTACCGATTTTAATTTTTAAGTTTTTAAATTTATATACTATTAACAATAAAAAAATTAGTTTATGAATTTAAGTATTTTAAGAAAACCGCAATTGTCTTTATTTTTATCTTTTTTGATCTTATTTGTTTCATGTGAACAATATGATACTGACCTTTTAGGAGTCAGTCAAAAGTTTAATTATGAAATGTTTAATAAATTTAAGGAGGTCAAATTGAATAATAACGATTTATACAATAATTTGATGGAGAAAGCGTCAGGTAAATTTTCAGGTTATGATAAATTTAGCGCTGTTATTAAGGAAGTCAATAGAGAAATGAACACAGATTTTAACTTCCAGATGAGCTTATCAGAAATATCAATTTTAATGACAACTTTGATTATGACGAGATTATGAAGATAAGTTTAGAAAAAGGATTCATGAGTAAATCTCAAATTGATTTAACTAATACATTTACTAATGATTTAAAAGAAGTCGGTATAGACAAAGCCATTAATAATTATGAAAATAAAGTTTTAAAAATGAAACTATCGAATGACGAATTTTCTAAACATAATGCTTTTATAAATGGGATAAAAAGTGTAAATTATCAAAATCCTGATTTATTTAAAGGTAATTTTGAACTTCAATCCAGAAGTGCTTGGAGATGTGCCTTAGCCGTAGTAGCGATGACTGCTGCAATTGCAAGTGTAGGGTCTTGTATATCTATTGTAGCTTGTGGAGTTGCGTATTTATTAGTTGTAAATGCAGGGTATGGAATAGCAGATAATTGTTAAATTTAAATAAAATATTATGTTTGCAATACCTAAAAAAATCCTTTTAATTATATCCATTATAATGGGGTTAATATCTGGTTTTTTATATCAAAAAGTTAATTGGGTTAATGTTTTTGAAGGAAAAAACTTAATGAAAGAGCTACATTTGGCAACTCTATTTTTCTGCTTAGGTTTATATTATATCTATGCTTATGTTGTTCAACATAAAAAAGAGAGTAAGAGTAATTGATAAAATATTTATTTAGTTTTTATTATTTAAATATATTGACAATATAAAAAGCGCACAACCTTGGTTTTGCGCTTTTTGATTTATATCATAAGGGGGCTAATTGTTTCGAATTAAAGTCTTGAATTAGGCAATTTTATCTTATTTTCTGTTTTATCTACGTAACATAAACATAACAATTTGAAAACTTTTTGGTAACCTTATAAAAGGTATATTGGTGTTAAGTGAAATATTAAGCCAAACTAATAAATAGGTCAAAGTATTTAAACCTTAATTGTTTTGAGGAATCAATATTAGAGTTTCTTCGAATAAATAAGGATAATAGTTTAGTGGGGGTAAAAACTAATAAATATGAATTGTCCAAATTGCCAATTTCAACAAGTCAGAAGGGAAAAGAGATCAATGCTGCAACGACTCATAGTTTCGAGTAAAAAATATAAATGTTATCACTGTCGGATTACATTTTTGTATGTAGGAATTATAAATAAGAAATTTAAACTAAGATCATAAGAAAGAAACTTTATCTTTCTAAAAAATAGAAACCGTACCTTTGTGCAAATTTTAGATTGAATGGTTTCTTTTCAAGATTTAGATTTATCGAATCCATTGCGTAATGCAATAGAAGAGCTCGAATTGGTAAATCCAACACCAATCCAACAACAGGCGTTTCCAGTGGTACGTTCTGGGAAGGATATGGTCGGAATTGCACAAACAGGTACAGGTAAAACATTTGCTTATCTTTTACCTATTTTAAGAGATTTAAAATTCTCTAAACAACAACATCCTAGAGTTTTAATTTTAGTGCCAACAAGAGAATTGGTTGTTCAAGTTGTTGATGAGATCGAAAAATTAGCAAAGTATATCACGCTACGTGTTATTGGAGTTTATGGAGGTGTAAATTTAAATCGACATAAAGAAGCAGTAGCACAGGGTTCTGATGTTTTAGTGGCAACACCTGGACGTTTGTATGATTTAGCATTAAGTAATGTTCTTAAGTTAAAATCGATACAAAAGTTGGTTATTGATGAAGTCGATGTGATGCTTGATTTAGGGTTTCGATTCCAATTACTGAATATTTTCGATTTATTACCTCAGAGAAGGCAAAACATTATGTTTTCCGCTACGATGACAGCAGATGTAGAGGCTTTGATTGATGATTATTTTATAGCGCCTAAAAAGATTGCAATTGCAGTTAGCGGTACTCCTCTTGAGAATATCGATCAAACTGCTTATAATGTGCCGAACTTTTATACGAAGATGAACTTGTTGAATGATTTATTATTTGACAAATCTGAGTTTAGTAAAGTATTGGTGTTCGCTCCAAATAAAAGAAATGCTGATAGGATTTTTAATCTAATAGAAGAGGAGTTTCCAGGCCAAGTATGTGTAATTCACTCGAATAAAACCCAAAACTATCGTTTACGATCGATTGAGGAATTCAACAATGGAAATCATAGAATTTTAATTGCGACTGATGTTATCGCAAGAGGTTTAGATTTGCATGAAATTTCACATGTTGTCAATTTTAACCCTACGCAGTACCCAGAAAATTACATGCATAGAATTGGTAGAACGGGTAGGGCAGAGAAAAAAGGAAAATCAATCCTATTTGCAACTGAAAAAGAGCAAGAAGCTAAGAAGAGTATTGAAGAATTGATGAATTTTGAAATACCCATGGTTGACATTCCTGAGAGAGTTGAGATTTCAAAGCAATTAACAGAGGAAGAAAGACCAAAAGAAGATAGGCAACAATCTGCAAATAGAACTTCACAAGAATATGTACCAGGAGAGGCTTTTCATGAGAAAAAAGCTAAAAATAAAAAGGTAAATCTAGGAGGTTCATATCGTAGAGAGATTACGAAAAAATATAAAAAGCCAAAAACTAGAGGAGACAAAAACTTTAATAAACGTAATAAGAAGCGAAAATAATGGAAGTGCTTACCGAACAAGAACTGCATAATTTAGGGATGAATATAGCTGGGAAAGAGCTACAAAAAATGGGGTATGAGTTTGTTGCAGTTAATAGTACTTTAAAGAAACATCCGCAATTTGTGTTGTTTAAAAAAGGAGAGCCTACAATTTTCGTTTTAGTAAAAGTTACGGGTAATATCCAAACACCTCAAGAGTACGATGTTTTATGGATGGAAACCTTTAAAGAACATGCAAAAAAACAAAATGCTAAGGTTTGGTTTGCTGGAATTGGAATAGCAAATGCAGAAAGTACAGAGCTTCCTGTGTTTAAAAACAAGCCTTATTATCTTGCTTTTGAAGGCTTTACAGAGGTTTTGTAAGCTTTTTTTAGACCAGTTGTTCTATTTTTAAGCTTTTTTATAGTCTAATTAATACCATTTATATAGAATTCCCTTCCGAAAATACAAAACAGCACAAAACATAGTGATTTTCAGTGCTTTATGTGCTAAATTTGTAATTGGGAATTTTAATATAAATAAGATGGGAAAAAAACTACTTAAGGGGATTCAGAATCTTTTCAAAAATGTATCATTAATTTTAGCTGAATTTGGTAAAGGCGCGGGATACGCAATCAATCACTAAAATATCAAATAAAAGATTTTGAAGAAAAACACTCGTTTTTAAGAAAAGGCGAGTGTTTTTTTATTAGCTTTATTTTATGAAAAAACTTCTAGCAGAAATTAGGAAGTGTAAGATCTGTATTGAACATATTGATCCTAGACCAGTTGTTTTTGCGAGCGAAAAATCTAAAATATTAATTGTCGGTCAGGCACCTGGAACAAAAGTTCATGCATCTGGGATACCATGGGATGATGCCAGTGGTAAACAATTGAGAAAATGGTTGAATGTTTCTAATGACGATTTTTACGATACTTCAAATTTCGGAATCGTACCCATGGGGTTTTGCTACCCTGGTAAAGGTAAATCAGGAGATTTACCTCCAAGAAAGGAATGCGCGCCTCAATGGCACTTACCATTACTTGAAAAAATGCCAGACCTAGAGTTAATACTTCTCATTGGAATGTATGCCCAAAACTATTACCTTAAAAATAAGGCAAAAAGAACACTGACAGAAACGGTAAATCACTATGAGGAGTACTTACCCAAACATTTTGTTTTACCACATCCTTCGCCCAGAAATAGATTTTGGCTATCTAAAAACCCATGGTTTGAAGAACATGTTGTTCCTGATTTACAAAAAAGAGTTCATCAAATCATCTTAGAAAACTAATTATTTCATTTTGTTAAAGGTCAGTTTAATGAGCCTCTAACCAATTTTGCCCAATTCCCATTTCTACATCAAGTGGAACAGAAAGTTTAAAGGCATTTTCCATTTCTTCTTTAATAATCGGTTTAATGATTTCTAATTCATCTTTGTGCGCATCAAATACCAATTCATCATGCACTTGTAATAGCATTTTCGATTTGAAATTCTCTTTATTAAATCGATTATGAATATTAATCATAGCTAACTTAATAATATCTGCAGCACTTCCTTGAATAGGAGCGTTTACCGCATTCCTTTCAGCAGCACCACGAACAATAGCATTTCGAGAGTTAATATCTTTTAAGTAACGCCTTCTGTTTAATACAGTTTCAACATATCCATTTTCTCTTGCAAAGTCTACTTGTTTGGATATGAAATTTCTGAGTTTAGGATAGGTTTCATAATAAGCTTCAATAAGAGCTTTAGCTTCTTTTCTATCTAAACTGGTTTGATTACTCAATCCAAAAGCAGAAACACCATAAATAATTCCGAAGTTTACCGTTTTAGCATTACTTCTTTGTTCACGCGTTACCTCGTCAATTGATACTTTAAAAACCTTTGAAGCAGTCGAAGCATGAATATCTTCTCCATTTTTAAAAGCTTCAATCATTGTTTCCTCTTCGCTTAATGCCGCAATAATTCTTAATTCAATTTGGCTATAGTCCGCTGCAAGTAAAACATAATCACTATTCTTTGGAACAAAAGCTTTTCTAATTTCTTGACCTCGCTTCGTTCTAATAGGAATGTTTTGTAAGTTAGGGTTATTAGAACTTAATCTTCCTGTAGCAGCTACAGCTTGCGCATACACAGTATGAACCCTTCCCGTTTTAGGGTTTACTTCAGTCGGTAGGGCATCAACGTAAGTGCTTTGTAATTTTTTATACTGACGGTATAAAAGTATATCGGCTACAATTTGGTGATCATTAGCTAAGTATGATAACACATCTTCAGCTGTAGAGTATTGCCCTGTTTTTGTTTTTTTCGGCTTGTCGACTAATTTTAGTTTTTCAAAAAGAATAGGACCAAGCTGCTTAGGAGAAGCAATATTGAATTCTTCACCGGCTTGTTCGTAAATGCGTTGCTCCAATTCTTTAATGTCAGTTGAGAGATCTCCTGAAAGAGATTTTAAGAAATCAGTATTTAAATTAATACCCTCAATTTCCATAGCGGTAAGTACAGATACCATTGGAGTTTCAACATCTTTGAATAACTTGGTAACATTTCCACTTTCAAGTTCTTTGGTGAAATGTTCTTTTAATTGATATGTGATATCGGCATCTTCAACGGCATATTCACTTTGTCTATCTAGAGCAACATCTCTCATAGATAGTTGATTCTTCCCTTTCTTACCAATAAGTTCCGTTATGGAAACAGGTTGGTAATTTAGATAGGTTTCAGCTAAAACATCCATGTTATGTCTCATGTCAGGATTAATTAAATAATGAGCAATCATGGTATCGAATAAGTTTCCTTTTACAACTATGTTATAGTTTGAAAGTACTTTAATATCATACTTTATATTATGTCCTATTTTTTCGATCTTTTCGTTTTCGAAGAATGGTATAAATTCGTTGATTATCTCTTGAACTTCCTCTTGATTTTCTGGAAGCACTAAATAATAACCTTTCCCAACCTCCCATGAAAAAGCAATTCCAATAAGCTCTACTTCCAGAGCTTTTAATCCAGTAGTTTCCGTATCGAAACAAACCGATGTTTGTTGCAATAGTTTTGAAAGTAATAACTTTCTACTTAAAGGAGTATTAATAACTTGGTATAGATGATTGGTATTATCAATAGTTTTGTACCCATTAATACTTTCATTATCGTTTGATTGAGCACTACCGCTTCCTGGAGTGGCAAATAAATCAAATTGTTGCGGGTTAGTTTTGGTAGAAGATTTAGGCGAATTTTCCGTTTGAGATTCACCATTCGAAACAGCAAAAGTCTTTTTAAAATTATCCGCCATTCTTCTGAACTCCAAATCATCAAAAATTTCTATAGTTTTTTGAATGTCTGGTTGCTCGAAAATAAGTTTATCTTCCTCCAACTCAACAGGAACATCTAACATGATTGTAGCCAGTTTCTTAGAAAGTAAACCTAACTCTTTATTAGCTTCAACTTTCTCTTTCATTTTTCCCTTCAACTCGTGCGTGTGTTCAAACAAACCTTCCATACTACCATAAGCAGCTAGGAATTTTTTCGCAGTTTTTTCACCAACACCAGGTAAACCAGGAATATTATCAACAGAGTCTCCCATCATACCTAAGAAGTCAATTACTTGCTCGGGTCTTTCTATTTCAAACTTTGCTTTTACCTCTTCAATACCCCATTTTTCATATCCATTCCCCATTCTTGGCGGACGAAACATAAAAATATGTTCTGAAACTAATTGGGCATAATCCTTATCTGGAGTTACCATATAGGTATCTAGTCCTGTTTGTTCTGCTTTTTTAGCTAAAGTTCCAATAATATCATCGGCCTCATATCCTTCCTTAACAATAACAGGAATTTTCATTGCTTCTAATATTTTTTCTATATAAGGAACTGCTATTTTAATTGCTTCCGGAGTTTCTAGCCTATTAGCTTTATATTCTGGAAAAACTTCAACTCTATCAACACTCCCTCCTTTATCAAAACATACAGCTAAATAATCAGGTTTTTCCCTTTTTATAACATCTAACAAAGAGTTTGTAAAACCTAAAATAGCAGACGTGTCAAGTCCTTTTGAATTAATTCTTGGGTTTTTTATAAAAGCATAATAACCTCTGAATATTAAAGCATATGCATCAAGTAAAAAAAGTCGTTTTCTGTTTGCCATTTTCTGAAAGAGTCTTTTAAATTAAGTGCAATTATAAATACATGTTTACAAGTATAATGTATTAGGATCGCAGCAGGTAAAATTACAAAACTTTAACAAGAAGTTAAAAATTGATTTTTTTTAATAAGTGTATCTTTACCTGTTATTTAAATCGAAATTATGCCTCGTTGGTTATTTGCGCTGTTGGTTATATCGGCATTAATTATTGTTTTTGAAGTATACGCATTTCAAACAATTAAAATGCTAGTTAAAAGTAAAATTATTCGCTATGGATGGCTTTTGTTAGGAGCACTAGCCTATATTAATTTCTTCTATGTCATATTAAGTTCTGATAGAAGTTCAGGGCAAACAAGACAGTTTCAATGGGCTTTTGGATTACTGCTATTGGTTTTACTTCCTAAATTAATTATGTTGATTTTCATGCTGGGAGAAGACATTGTAAGGTGGGGGCAAAAAGGGATTTCCTACTTTTCTTCTGGTGAAACGAAGAGTTTAGGAGGGAGAAGAAAATTTGTATCTCAACTAGCTTTAGGTTTAGCTTCACTTCCTTTTGCTGGTATTTTATATGGTATTTTTAAAGGGAAATACAATTATAAAGTCATCAAATATCAGTTAACTTTTAAAGATTTACCTGATGCTTTTGATGGATTTAAAATTACTCAGATTACCGATATTCACTCGGGAAGTTTCGATAATAAAGAGAAAATAGCGTATGGCGTTGATCTAATTAATAAGCAAAATTCAGATATCATACTTTTTACAGGAGATATTGTAAACAATTTTGCGAGTGAAATGGACGATTGGATTCCTGTGTTCTCTGAATTAAAAGCTCCTATGGGGAAGTTTTCCATTTTAGGGAACCACGATTACGGAGATTATTCTGAATGGAAAAATAAGGAGGAGAAACAGGCTAACTTCGACGCGATAAAAAACATTCATCCTAGAATAGGTTTTGATTTATTATTAAATGAGAATAGGTATATCGAAAAAGATGGAGAGAAGATAGCTTTGGTTGGTGTTGAAAACTGGGGTAAAGGTTTTAACAAAGCGGGTGATCTTAAAAAGGCTTCAGAAGGAGTAAAAAAGGAAGATTTTAAAATTTTAATGAGTCATGATCCAAGTCATTGGGAATACAAAGTAAAAAATGACGAATTTAATTATCACCTTACCTTAAGTGGGCATACGCATGGACTTCAGTTTGGAATTGAAATCCCAGGATTTTTCAGATGGAGCCCTTCTCAATATGTGTATAAACAATGGGCTGGTTTATATGAAGAATTTGGAAGATATATAAATGTAAATAGAGGCTTTGGGTACCATGCTTTTCCTGGTAGAGTTGGAATTTGGCCTGAAATTTCAGTGATAGAGTTGAAAAAAGCGTGAGATTAACTGATTTTATTAGGGATATCACATTATTAATAATAAAAATTCGTATTTTTAAGCAGTTTATAGAAAAATATTGTTTTTATGACAAAATTTGGCGAAATAATAAGCATCGACAAACCCGTATTAATTGACTTTTATGCGGATTGGAGTGACTCTGAACCTAGTTTAGAGACCTTGAGAGATGTAGCGGCTGCTCTAGGAGATAAGGCCAAGGTTATTAAGATTGACATTAGAAAAAATGAAATCTTAGCTGAAGCATTGCGTGTAAAAGGTAACCCTACTTTTATGATTTATAAAAATGGGGAAATGAAGTGGCGCCAGACAGGTGAACAAGATGCTAATACACTTATAGGTCTAGTACAACAATATTTTTAGAGAATAATCTCTTTTTGACTTATACTTCAACGAAGAACGTATTTTTATGTTTCTTATATGCGTTAAAAATATTTTTTAAAGCAAGTTCATAGTCTTTAAGACTTTTCCCTTTGTTTTTGGAATAATCTATAATTGCTTCTGAGGCTTTTTTAGCACAATATATGGCATTTGAAATACCATGTGATGAGATTGGGCTAAATGCTAATGCAGCATCACCTATGGCAAGCCAGTTTTTACCAACAAGGTATTCAGGAATTGAAGAGTTTGCTTGCTTACCAATAATTTTAAAGTTTCCTGATTGAGGTAAACATTTCTTTAATAGTTGAGTTTTAGAAAGTAATTCATGCCAATGAGTAAAGGAACGAAAACGTTGAATATCCGCATTTTTTTCTGAAGTATATAAAGTTACAATTCTTGTGGTTTCATTTAGGTCAGAAACAGTTCCCCAACCTTCCGAAAAAGACTCGGTGAAAAAGCCATATTTTAAACGGGGACCAAATATTGGTAAGTAGCAGATAAAGGCAATTGAATAGTCATGGTGTATTGTTTTAACACCTAGCTTTTTCAACAGAATTCTTTGTCTACCGGTGGCGTCTATAACGAAGTTACTTTTAATGTTAATTTCATTGTTCATAGAATTAATAGTTGAGTGAACAATATGATTTTTAGTTTCTGTTTTGTTTAAATAGGCATCATTGATTATTCTATTTTTTAATTGGGTTTCTAATGATTTAAGCAAGGAGGTTTTATTGATTTTTAGACCATAATTATAACTTGAATGTGAATCAGTAAAAAAAAACTGATCAGTATAATTACCCTTCCATAACGATTCATAACCATATGTTTTGCTGGAGTTCGTTTCAAACGTTTTTAGTAAATTAAACTTAGAAAGAATCTCTAATGTTGAAGGTGGTATCGTTTCTGCTAAAATCGGATTTGAAGGCTTCGATTTATTGACAATTATAGAGTCGATGTCATGTTGTTTTAGGAATAAACTTAATAAGAGTCCTGAGATTCCTTTGCCTATTATTAGAACGTCTGTTTTCATTAATTTGCTAGCAATTAAATACCAAAATCAACAATTATTTATTCAGTGTTTCATTTTTTACTTTGATCTTTAAAGTTTTACTTTCTTTTTAGATCAGATAATTGTTGATTTCGGTATAGCTAAACTTATCTATGCATTAATTAAATCAGAGTCGCTGTGTACCACAGGATCACTTGAGTTTAATGGATTAAAATATAAACCAAATCCAGACGAGGATTGTTTTACATCATATTCGGTTTTACTTTGCTTTAGTACATAGCTAATTTCTATAGTAACAAAAGAGTTAAAGTGCTTTTTTAGTAAACTTGTAATGTCTTCTGGTTTTTGAGGAATAGGTTTTCCTTCACTGTCTAATTGGAAATTAATCTCTAGTATTATCTCTCCGTTTACTTTTAAGACCAAGGTATCACTAACGAAAACATCTAGGTTGTTATTAGGTGGAGAGGCTAGGATGATCTTTTTGTCGGCAGGTATCCATATCATATCTCTTACATTGGAATAGAATACGTTAGGTAGAGGTGATGAGCCAACGGTTTTCGATATTTCTTCTCCTAAGGAAACATAGGTGAGGTCTTTTTTATTAACACTTGTTGTACCAACATAAACTGTTGAAGGAACTCCGTTTACATTGGATTTTCTTGCGGCTACCACGCCGATATCTTTCCATTTGTAAACCATGTTTATTAAACCATTCAAATATCCTCCTTCAGCATGGTAGCCAACAAACCCTGTGTCTGTTGTAGACAACCAAGCTTCTCGGTTGGCATATAAATATTGAATAGTTTCTGGAGAAATATTTTTGTTACGCATGGCAACTAAACTTTCTTCTGTTAAAATATCAACAGGAAGATTTGCTGCCCACCAAGCAGGAATTGGATATTGACTATCTAAGAATACTTTTTGACAGCTTCCCGCGTCAGATTGCCAAGGAATTCCCATCCATTTCGTTAAATCGCCCGGGGTAGTTTTCCATAGCCAATGCGAATCATCTTCTAAAGAATTACGAATGTCATTGCGTTTATTTCATAACCAAAGTCCTTGTAAAAATATCCTTCTTGTTCTTCTTTGTTAGCAGATGATAAACGTATTTCTCTAAGTCCAAAGAAAGAGTTTCCTTCTGTAACTTCATCAAATATAATTGTATTTTCTTTATACATTTGGGCATGTCTCATAGGCCATGTTAGTTCTACTCCAGGATGAAAACCGCCACCGTAAAGAGTTTCTAAAGCAGCTCGAGTTTTTAAAAGTGCACTTTTTGCTGGATCTTTTTCAGCAATTTCATACTGAGTTTGGTAATATTTTCCAAGTTCATCCATAGAGGTATAATTTCCATCCAGGCTAGTGAAATTACCATCTCTCCATTTTTTTAATTCATTGTATAGTATCGGAGGAATAGCAAACCATTGAGCAGGACTTCCAGGGTAGTTAATTCCATCGCCTGGGTATGAAGGAAATTTAATTGCTTGTGTTCCAGCGCCTAAATTAGTGATGTCTGTTTTGGTTTTACTTGGTATAATGGGTTCGTTTTCAGGAGCGTAAATAGGATTTCTAAATAGATTAAATATTTTCTCTCTAAGAGGAAGAGCTTCATTAGAATTGCTATATAACATTTCAAATTCAGCAGTTGTTAACTGATCTATAACTTCTCGAAATGAAGGAGATAAAAAATCACTTAAATTAACCCATTGCATTCTATAAAGACGATATAATACAGGGAAAATTAGACTGAAATCTGTTTGATAGCTTCTATTTACAGTTCCACAAACCAAATCGTACATAGTAGATAGCGGCTGGATTTGTGGAGCATAATCTGGTGGAGCAGTAGCAATCCAAGCTGAAGATTGAGCGTCATTCAACTCATAGGTTTTAGATCCAATAGTAACTTTAGCTGTAACTCTACCATCACAAATATCATCGTACCAGTTTGAGTTGTCAGCGAAGTCGGTATTTAAATCGGAAGGATTTAGAGAAGCTGAAATACCATCTGCAGGATAAAAAATTAATGTTCCATCATGGTATTCAACAGTTCCTAAATTGACTGTTTTAGAATCTGTTCCCAACACTTTTGCAAGCAAACTTTCTTTTCCATGGTCTTCGATAGGGAATGGAAACTTTCCTGAAATAACTTTACGCTGTTCAATGGCGCTTGATGAAACGGTCACTGGAGCAGGGCTATTGACTAATTCTTTTCTAAAGTTTTCACTTTTAGGATTGCTTTTCTTTTTATTAAGAACATTAGGATTTCTTTGCAAAGCATCAATCCCTGGTGCTATTTTATCTTCAAAGAATCTCGGGCTCAAATTTAGATTGTCGGTTTGAACTGAGAGATCTAAACTATTGTTAAAGTCATACCAAAATGGTTTTTTATTAGCAACTTCAACGGTCCATTCAATTTTGTCACATTTCCCAGGGTCAATCTTTTTGATAGGAATTCCGTTGTCATTACATTCGTAAATGTAAAAACGTTGTGCTTGTTTTTTTAAAGCACCAGATTTGGTTCTAAATTCGAGATTTTCATCGAATAAATTATTCCAAGGTACTTCAGGAGTAAAAACAACATCTTCTTTAGTTGCAGGGCCATTACCTAAACGGGCAATCCCTATTGAGGGGTAAATTCGAAGTTTCATTTTTTTAGGATATTAAGGTTTAAACTAAGTTATTGAAACTTTGATTTTATTTGGTTAAAATATCTTTAAGTGATGGTTATTTAGGTATAAGTGTCAGTTAGTTATGCTTGATTGTGTTTTTGTTATTCAGTTAATAACAAGGGTTATTGCATTGCAACGAAACTATATCCTTTTTTACTCAGTTTTTCTAAAACAATTGGCAATGCATAATATAGTTTTTCTCTTGCTTTAATACTATCATGAAAAACAATAATGCTTCCGTTTTTTGTTTTTTTAAGAACATTTTGAGCACATTGTTCTTTAGTGGTCCTAGCATCAAAATCTGCAGAAAGTACATCCCACATTATAACTTTATATCCTTTTTTAAGAAGAAGGGACGTTTGAGAGTGTTTAATTTTCCCGTAAGGAGGTCTGAATAGTTTTGTGTTTTTACTATGAAACTTGTTTATGAGTTCTTCCGTTTTAAGAGTGTTAGTTATATAGTCCTTAGAAGTAGTTTTCCACCCATTTAAATGATTAAATGTGTGGTTTCCGATAGAATGTCCATTTCCAATAATTTCTTTAAAAATAGACGGGTGTTTTTGAATATTATCACCGATACAAAAGAACGTAGCTTTCGCATTATGTTTTTTTAGTTGCTCGAGAACGAACTCAGTAACTTCAGGGATAGGTCCATCATCGAAAGTAAGATAAACTTCGGGGTTATTGGAACTGAAACACCACGTATATCTCGAAAATATTTTCTTGATAATACGTGGTGTTTTTATAAGGTAAAACCTCACTAGTTAAGGTTTTATAGTGTCTAATTCATCAATAAAAGGATTTAAGTCTTCCTCTTCATCAGGCATTAAGTGTCTGAATAATCTACCTACGTTAACAAAACCTTTAAAAATTTCATCAGAATATTCTTTAGAATCATATTCACTAATTTGTCTAACTACATTTTGATACATGTAGAGTTTTGTATCAATGTTTTCAATTACTAGGTCAATATCAGCCTCAGAAAACGTACTATAGTATTTTAAATGTTGTTGGAAAATATCTATTAAAGTTTCAGCAGTTTCCCTAGCTTTATCAATATCTCCAATTCTATAGTATAATTCTGGATAACCCAATGATAAGCTGAAATGATCAAAATCTCTAATAGGCATTTTACTTAACGATAAGTCGAGAACCTCTTTTGCTTTTAAACTATCTTTTTGAGCAAGGTATTCTTCTGATAATCTCATTAGATTATTTCTTAGTGAAATAGCATTACGTTTGCTTTGTTCATCTAAGTAAATTTCTCCATTATTAATAGTTTTCCAATTCCACTTTTTAATGTTTTCATACATTTTTTCTGGATTGATTCGTCCCATTTCAAACATCGATTTTCCTTTGTTTGGAGTTTTTATAGGAACTAACTTATAGGCCATACCGTCTAACTGAAGATAATCTTTTAACCAAATATATTCTTCATCTGCACTAGCACCACCTGTAAAATATATAGGGCGTTTCCAATCGAAATTGTTTAGAATATCAAGCATTAGAATTCTATTTTTAGAAATGCCTTGATCATCAATAGTGATATCTATGTAATCAACAATTTTATCAGCATCTTTTTCAGCAACCAAGCCTGTTTTTAAAGCATTTTCTTTGTTAACGGGAATTCTAATATGATTTGTTGGATAAAACTTTTCTCTTACATCATTTTCTTCATCGATATAATAGGTAGCATCATGATCACTTTCTATCCATCTCATAAAATTATTAATAGAGATAATTGAATCTTTGAATCTTGGATGTGGAATATGATACGCAAGATCGAGTGTGCCATATTTGTATTGATCATGAGTTAATTTTGAAGGAATAGGATCGGCATCATATGTTTTCTTTTTCATTTGATCGATGTACCAATCAGTTTGGAAAAGACTTGTATTTACAATTTTTATATCCTTTCGAACACCTTCAACTTGCTGCATGTACCAAAGAGGAAAAGTGTCATTATCTCCAATAGTAAATATTATAGCATTTGGGTCGCAACTTTCTAAATAAGTTTGTGCGTTTAATTGAGCCAAATATCTATCAGATCTATCATGATCATTCCAGTTTTGAGCTCCCATTAAAACAGGAACCAAAAGTAGAGAAACTGCGGATACAGCGAGAGCAACTATTCTACCGTTGGCATACTTTTTAAAGTAGTCGTACAAAGCAAGTACACCAAAACCTATCCAAATGGCAAATACATAAAAAGATCCTACAACTGCATAATCACGTTCTCTAGGTTCAAAAGGTTTTGGATTTGTGTAAAATATAATGGCAAAACCAGTAAAAGCAAAAAATAATGCAAGTGTATAAAGACTCTTTTGGTCTTTACCAGCTTGATAGAATAGACCTATTAACCCTAAAATTAGCGGAAGGAAATAGTAGGTATTTCTACCTTTATTATTTTTAACATCGTCAGGTAAGTTTTGCTGAGAGCCTAAACGCATCTCATCCACAAAATCGATACCGCTTAACCAATTTCCATTTTCAATATCTAAATGACCTTGAATATCATTTTGTCTTCCAACAAAATTCCACATAAAATAACGTCCATACATATATCCAAACTGGAAATCAATCATGAACTTAATATTTTCTCCAAATGTTGGTCTTCTGCTACTATTGGCAGGAATTCCAGCGATTCTTTTGTAGTGTTCCTGAGATCCTGGATCAACCATTCTAGGAATGAATCCTTTATGTTTACTTGACCAGTTTGGTAAAACATTCTTGTATTTATTTACAATAACATATTTACCATCTTTTTTCTCGTATTTTGGCTTATCATCTTTGTGTGGTTTTACTCTGTCTCTTTCTTGTTTAAAAGCGTAAGAATAATATTTATCATAAAAAACATTGGCATCACCGTATTGTTCACGTTCATAATAAGCTAATAATTCTCTTGCACTAGAAGGGTTGTTTTCGTTGATAACAGTATCGGCATTTGCTCTTATTGGAAGCATTAACCAAGATGAAAAACCGATCATTATGAATAGTACAGAAAGAATCAATGTATTTACTGTAACTAGGTTTTTTTTACGTGTAAATGATAAACCAAAATAAAACAAAGCTATCAAAATAACGCCAGCAATAATTGTCCCTGAGTTATAAGGTAAACCAATTTGGTTTATAAAAAACAATTCTGAGGCACTAAAAAATTTCAGAGTATATGGGAACAAAAGTTTGAACACAAAAGCAAGGACAAAAATTGATATTACTGTAGCTATTGCAGTCGTTTTTAAAGTGATGTTTTTGTAAGTTTTAAAGAAATACAGCATCACAATAGAAGGTATAACCAAAAGTGAAAGGATATGGACTCCGAAAGACAACCCAACAACAAAGCTTATAATTACTAGCCATTTATTTCCTCGAGGAGAGTTTAATTCACTTTCCCATTTGAGTCCGAGCCAAAAAAGAAGTGCCATTAAAAAAGATGACATTGCATATACTTCACCTTCAACAGCACTAAACCAGAAACTATCAGAAAAAGTATAGGCCAATGCACCAACTAATCCACTACCTAAAACAGCAAAAGCTTCATTCGTGCCAAATTTTCCATTTTTTTCAGCAATTCTTTTTGCCAAATTGGTAATGGTCCAAAACATAAAAAGTATTGTGAAAGCACTCGCTAAACCAGACATGAAGTTAACCATAATGGCTAACTGACTGGGGTCACTACTAAACATAGCGAAAAAGGCTCCTAACATTTGAAATAGAGGAGCTCCAGGAGGGTGTCCAACTTCTAAATTAACTGAGGTAGAAATATATTCTCCACAATCCCAAGAACTCACAGTAGGTTCTAAAGTTAGAGTATAAGTAATTAAAGCCACGGCAAATGAAACCCATCCTAAAATAACATTCCATTTTTTGTAGTTGAATTCGTTCATATTAGTTTTAATAAGTTGTTGCGAATGTACTAATAACTAGTGTGTTTTAAGTATAGCAAAAATATAATTTTGATTTTTTATTATAGGATAAAGTTCTGTTAAAAGAAAATATGAAAAAAAATTTGTCAAAATAAATTTCTGTTTTATATTTGCACCCGCAATAAGCAATTGGCCTATGGTGTAATGGTAACACACCGGTTTTTGGTACCGATATTCAAGGTTCGAGTCCTTGTAGGCCAACAAAAAAAACTTTAATGCAATGTCCTTTGATTTGTATGTAAAAACAAGTTTGGGAGTTTTAATTTAAAGTTTTATCTTTGCAAAAGTATTATTGGCCTATGGTGTAATGGTAACACACCGGTTTTTGGTACCGATATTCAAGGTTCGAGTCCTTGTAGGCCAACAAAAAAGTCTCAGTATTTATTTATTGAGACTTTTTTTGTGCTTAAAACTTTTCTAAAATGTATTCCTTTCGGAAATTTTATAAAAAGGGGCAACTTTTTAATGAGTTAGTATAACATATTTAATGAATAAAAAATGGGTAAGAAGTAAACGTCCCCTTGTATGAGGTTTGTTCAAACAAAGGGGAGTTTTTTTCATAGTAATTTCCCCTGACGTTTGTATGCTTAGTAAATATACAAAGGGCTTTGCAAATGAATATTTGAATTAAGCCTGTTCTAAACATTTAAATGGCTAAAGAAAATAAGCAAATAAAAAGTGATAAAATAGTTGAGAATTAGGAAGCTATAATTAGTGTTTGAAAATGTATGAACTCCATCTTTGTACTTCTATATTTAATCAATTATATTGCATTCTGATGCAAATATATTTCGTAAGAATGAAAATAGCTAAGAGTACTCTGTGCTTTACCTGTAAAGCATATCTTTTGTCAGTTATTTCGCTGGTTATTAATGTTTTGTTTTTTTGGATTTTACATGCTTTTTCTAAAAAGCACAGAAATTTTGCGTCATTTGGAGGTGTGGTTTTCTCTTTTTTTTGGGGAATAACTCCTTTTTCATCCTTTGCTCAAACTACAGAAAACCAAAAGGTAGAATACTATTATTCCAAAGCAATTGAATTTTCTCACAGCAATAGCGATAGCTTGATTTTTTATGCAAAAAAAATACAATTGTCAGATAATAAATGCGATCGAATGAAAGGTTTATTGTATGAGGCTCGAGGGTTGTATATTCAAAATAATCTTAATAGATGTAAAAAGATTGTTTTGTTAGTGGTAAATGATTTAAATGGTTCTGAAGACGATTGTAATCGTAAAAATTTAGTGGATGGGTATAGAAGGCTATTCTATATTTACAAGAATGAAGGGAATTATGAGAAGGCGTTGTTTTATTTGTTAAAAAGGAAAGAGGTTTTAGAAACCTTTAATCCAAAAGAGGAATATTATCAAAGAAATATATTTTACACAAAAAATAGTGAGGCCATTTTAAAAATAAAACTTGGATTGTATGAAGAATCATTGGGCCTATTAAAAGAATCCTACAAATTGTCAGAGAGTCTTAGGTTATTAAATCCATCCTATGAAATAGATCGTAATTTTGCTCATGGAAAAATTCACGTTTTAAATGCTACAGGAGATGTTTTTCTATCATTAAGTAAGAAAAATAAGACTCGAATTTTACTTGATTCTGCTGAATATTATTATAAAAAAGCATTCGAATATTCCAATGTTTTAACTGATAGAAGTAGTCATACTGAAGCAGTCTATAGAATGAGAGAGATTAATGTGTTGTTTGAAAAAAGGAACTATGAAATGGCTTTAGATAATTTGAGAAAATACGATTCATTATTTAAAAATTATCCTAGTTATATCAATAAAACATATTACCGGATAAAGGCAATGTCTTTAAGAAACAATAGAAATAATGACTCTTCGTTATATTTTTCAAAAAAGTACATAGGGTTATTTGGTTCTGAAGAAATTAATCGAGATAATTTAACATCGATTTATTCAAATGTTGCGAAAATATATCAAGAAAAAGGTAAGGCGGATAGTGCATTAAAATATTCTAATTTAGCTCTTGAAAACTTAAAGAAAATTGATAAAATCAAAGTAAATACCTTAATAGGAGTTCATGATTCTGAAAAGCGGGACTTTAAAAACAAAGAACATCAAGAAGAGAAAAGAGGTTCCGATTCTAAGACTGGTTATTATTTACTAATCTCTCTTGTTTTTACCAGTGTTGTGTTTATAATATATTTTTTAAAGAAACCCACAAAAAAACACAAGACTGAAGAAAAAAAGAATTTACCCAAAGAATTTGAGGAAAAAATATTAGAAGGAATCTTGTTATTTGAAAAGTCAGATTTGTATCTGAGTTCAGAATTTAATATCAACGAATTAGCTAATCACTTAGGTACTAATTCAACCTATATTTCAATGATAATCAATAGTTATAAGCAAAAAAGTTTTAAGCAGTACTTAGCAGAGTTAAGAATTAATTATGTTATTCACAAGCTAAAAACCGATTCCAAATTCGCCAAGTATTCCATTGTAAGTATTGCGAATGAAGTAGGTTATAAAAATGCATCTTCTTTTACTCGAGCTTTTAAAAATCTTATAGGGATAACTCCATCAGAATTTATTAAAAACAAAAAATACATGGAACTATAGTTCTTGTTTTCCAAGTGATGTTTTAAGTTACTCAAGAATTAGGAATCATTTTAACTTATTTGCTACACTTCAGCACGGAGTCGAGTTTATTGGTATTTTCTTTTAATATGAAGATTATAGAAATTATTCTATAAAGTTTATCAACTATCCAATAAACTAAGGTCTAAATACCATTTAATTTAACATGAAAACCATTCATAATGTAAGCTATTTTTTAAGGGAAAACAAGGGCTTACACTGGTTTTATTGAGTTTAATTCATTGTTTTTTAGTTGTTTAGCTTAATTTTTCAGCGTTTTAAAGAAGAAATACAACAACTCAACGAAAGTTAATATAGTAAGTAGGGTTAGCTTGTAATTTTATAACGACCAAACCCCCAGTTTATTATGAAGATAAAATTACTTTCAAGTCTAATGTTATTTATCATGTCCATAACAACATTAGCTCAAAACTTTAACTACTTAGGAACTTACAGTTCAAATGGAACCCCTGATTATTTAGAAAGCCCAGGCGATAACATTCCAGTATCAACATTAGAACTAATTAATAGCGCGTTACCTGAAACATTTCAGGTACCATCTTATAATCCTCATTATATAACATCTGGCTATGATAGTGATATTTTTGTAAATGTAACAACAGATGTTTACATGACGTTTGTAGATGAAGGAGCAGGATTTAGAAATGTGCTTGGATTTTATACATACGATTTAAATAATCCACCAGTCTCAGCTCCAGCAGATGAGGATATTACGGTTATTTTCCCTAATAATTCCAAGCTCGGTAGTGGAGGAGGATTGGTTGCAGGCGATAAAGTTAAGTTAGGAACATTTACGGCAGGAACAGGAATCGGATTTGTTTTACTCAGTAACGGTTGGAATGGAAGTCAAGTTACAAATGGATATTGGAGGTTACATTCGAACCCAAATTTTAACCCAGAATCAGATATTTCGAAAAGACATCATAATGTTTTAATTAAAGATGATGCGAACGAATTAGTTATCATGGGATTTGAAGATATTCATAGAGAGCACTCTTGGTGTGATCACGATTTTAACGATGCACTCTATTATATTACAGCTACAGAATACACAGACATAACAACTACAAATATTGTCAGCTCAAATACATCAACAGATGTTTACTCAGCAAATTTAGGAGGGTTTGAGAGCAAGGGAGATTTAACAGGAAAAATGGCTTTAAAAAACATCAATCGTTTGAAGTTTAATAATGAAGCGTCTTCAAAAAGTATGCAAAAGTCGTTTAAATCCAGATCTAGAACAAATGAAGAGTTAGCTCATTATTTTCCAGAACATGGAATGTTTGAAATAGAGGAAGCATTTATATCAACATCGCTCGATCCAGTAAATTATTCAAATGCGTCTGATGTATTTTCAATTGATTATTACTTGCAGGAAGAAAGAGTTTCCGCAGCTTTGCTTACCGTAACTGAAGAAAGAATCTATGATCACTCGAAGCATATATGCGATCGATTAAATGGATCGGTATTGCAAGATGTTAGGCCTTTAATGATTAACAATCATCGAATGATCTTTTCAATTATTGAGAGAGATAATGGATATATAGAATATACAATTAGTTTTTCCATTAAAAAAGGTGAAGCAGAAAATGAGTTAGTAAGTCGTTGGAATATCGGAGACTATCCCGAAGGAGATTATTTGAATTTCCAAATATGGGGTAAGTCAATGGGACAAGTTGCTCATTTAGTTAGTTACGTTATTGGACAATTGCAAGCGGAGAAAGAGTTAACATCTGATCCAGATATAGAGAGATATATACCTACTGTATTTGTTAGTTCAGCGGTTTATAGAGATCAAAAACTTACTATTGATTTCATAAATAAATCAGGAAATACTGAAATCACATTAAATGCAAATGTTAGAAAAACAGAGCAAATGGATTTCAACAATATTCAAATGCCTATAAGCTTAACAGGCGAGTTTTATGATTCAGTAGAAATAGAAACTGGATTTATGTTCGACGGTGGTTTTGCCCTTATAAACACAAGTAATAACACAAGTGATAATGTTTATTTGGCTGATGGTACCTGGGGAATAGATTATTCTTCTGATAACTCAACGCTAAATGTATATACAGTAAACGAACAGGTAGAAGATTTAAGTTCTGAAATGTATCAGTTGGAAAGAAGTGCTTCGGTGTCAGGAACAACAGAAGGAGCGTTTAATTTATTTAGATATCCTTTGCCTGGAGATTTGTCTTTAGATACTCAAGAATTTGATGGAATTCAGTTTTATATTAAAAACAATACACCAGTTACAGTTTCAATTGTACCTCCCGATATGGCTTGGGACGATAGATGGACATTTGAGCTCACAGAAAATGATGAGGAGAGTTTAGTATCTATTAATTTTGATGAATTTGTTAGTACAAGTGGAGCTAATGATGGAACTATTGAAAAAGTAAAAACGATTATGTTCTCTGTTGTAGGAGAAGAAGGAAATCCAGTAGATTTTAGTTTAGATGTAAAAGAAATAGCTTTTAAACCATCGGCTACATTATCTACAGACGATATCACATTAAATACTAATGAGGTGTTTAACTATCCTAATCCATTTAATACGAGTACAACCTTTATGTTACCAAAAGAATCAAGTAAGGTTAAGTTCGAAGTATACGATGTTTTAGGTAGAACGATATTTAATGAATATGTGCAAACATCTGCAAATAGAAAATCATTTGAATATCAGTCGCCAACAATAGTTTCAGGTATCTATCTATACGTAATAAGAGATGAGAATGATAATATCTTTAAAGGAAAGTTTGTTTTGAAGAACTAAAAGAATATTATAGCAAAATAAAAGGGCTTACTTTGGTGAGCCCTTTTTATTTTATCCTATTTTTTCTTTCAAACTTTGTATAACTTTTTTACTATTACCTACAAAAATTTCCTCATCAACTATAAAAACTGGGCGTTTTAAAAAAGTGTATTCTTTTAATATATATTGTTTATAATCCGTTTCAGACAATTCAGAGGTGTTCAATTGCATTTCTCTATAAAGCTTCGCTCTTTTATTAAACAATGCCTCATAACTGTTACTTAATGAATACATGTGTTCCAATTGTTCAACGGTTATAGGCTCTGTTTTTATTTCTTGTTTTTCAAAACCTTCAATATTAACTTCTTTTAAAATTCTTCTACAAGTATCACAAGTTTGTAAAAAATAAACTTTCTTCATTTTATATACAATGTTTAATAATATCTTTGAGCTAAAATAACCAGAAAAATGAATATACAATTTGAAGCGTTAAAAAAATCTAGAGAGTTAGTTTTAAAATTTATTGATGGATTAACCCTTGAGCAATTACACACAATACCTGAAGGGTTTAATAATAATATTGCTTGGAATGTTGCTCACCTTGTTGTAACGCAGCAGTTATTACATTATAAATTGTCTGGATTACAATGTTTAGTTTCTGACGAATTAGTTGACGGTTACAGAAAAGGGACGAAGCCCGCTGAAACTTTTTCGGAAGAGGAATTTGAAGAAGTAAAGGAATTACTTATAGGATTGCCTGATACGTTAAAGGAAGATTACGAGGCTGGTATTTTTAAAGAGTACACGGAATATGAAACAAGTACAGGTTTTGTTTTGCGTTCTTTTGAGCATGCTATTGCTTTTAACAACCTACATGAAGGCATACATTTAGGAGTAATCATGGCACTGAGAAAATTAGTGTAACTTTTGTAGATTTGTGTTGATTTAATTGGTTTATTAGTTTTGTAAATGAGTCGGTTATGTCTTACAAGAGTAAATTAAAAGACATGTAATGTGTATGAAAATAACACGACATGTAAAGAATAAAAATTAAAGAGCATGAAGTTTAATACAAAAACAATTCATGGAGGTCAAAAGCATGAAGAAGCAACGGGTTCTGTTATGCCTCCAATATTTCAAACATCAACTTATGCACAGTCAAGCCCAGGAGTGCATAAAGGGTATGAATATTCAAGAGCTGCAAACCCAACAAGAACAGCTCTAGAAAATGCTTTTGCATCTATAGAAAATGGTTCGCATGGTTTTGCATTTTCATCAGGACTTTCTGCTATAGATTGTGTTTTACGTTTGTTAGAACCAGGTGATGAGGTTATTGCGGGAGATGATTTATACGGAGGTACTTATAGAATGTTTACAAGATTGTTCGGTAAATATGGGTTAAAGTTCAAGTTTGTAGACATGAACAATGTTGAAAACGTTACGAATGTTGTATCAGAATCTACCAAGTTAATTTGGTTAGAAACACCAACAAATCCCTTAATGAAAGTGGCCGATATAGCCGAAATTACGAAGGCGGTAAAAGATAAAAATCAAAATATTTTAGTTACTGTAGACAATACGTTTGCAACACCTTATTTACAAAGACCGTTAGATTTAGGAGCCGATATTGTTATGCATTCAGCAACAAAATATTTAGGAGGTCACTCTGATTTAGTAATGGGAGCTTTAATGGTAAAAGATGCGAAACTAGCTGAAGAGTTACATTTTATTCAATTTGCTGGTGGAGCTGTTGCAGGTCCAATGGACTCTTTTTTAGCATTAAGAGGTGTGAAAACATTGCACATTAGAATGCAACGTCATTGTGAAAACGGGAAGGCAATAGCAGAGTACCTTTTGAATCACCCAAAGGTTGGGAAGGTATATTACCCTGGTTTGGAAGATCACCCGAATCATGATATTGCTAAAAAGCAAATGGATGATTTTGGAGGAATGGTTTCTTTCAGATTAAAAGATGAAAGTAAAGAGGCTGCTTTTAAGTTTTTAGAAAGTACCAAAGTATTTACTCTTGCAGAATCTTTAGGAGGTGTTGAAAGCTTGGTAAATCATCCAAGTACGATGACACATGCTTCAATTCCTGAACCTGAGAGAGAAAAAATTGGAATTACTGATTCTTTAATAAGGTTAAGTGTTGGTATTGAAGACATCGAAGATCTTATTTCTGATATAGAACAGGCTTTAAACTAAATAGTTAAGACATATAATGGGAAGACATGCAAAACTGCATGTCTTTTTTATTGCAACTTACTTGCGATATTTGAAAATTAGTTATATCTTGCAACCGTGTTGCATTAATTGCAATCATTTAATTTAATGTTTTTTAAAAGACAATGCACCTCATTAATTAGCTTTGTTTGGGTTTGAAGTTATTAAATTTTATTGTCTTATATAAGTGCCGACATGTCGGCACTTTTATTTTTTTATAAAAAAATAGAATTAGTATTTTTGTATTAGTATTGGCAATTTATTCACGTAAATGGTATAATTTTCATTTCTTGATAAAACACTTAACATGAGAAATACAACTTCATTATTGGCTATCAGAGATTACTTACAAAAAAAAGACGTAGCGATAAGCGCCGTTGAACTGGTTGATCATTTTTCTGATAGATTTAATAAAACAACCATTTATCGTGTTCTTAGTAGATTAGAAAATGTTGGCGAAATACACTCGGTTTTGGGAAATGATGCCAATACTTATTATGCTACTTGTAGCTCAACTTGTAGTAAAGATCACCACAATCATAATCATGTGCATAAACAATGTAAGAAATGTGGAGAGTTATCCTGTACTGAAGTTGAGTTAAAGACCCCAGAAACAGATGGTTTTATAGTGGAAGAAGCAAGAGTTTTATTAGTAGGATTGTGTAAAAATTGCCAATAAAACAAAAATAATATACTGATCGGTATATTTTTTTATATCTTTGAAGTGATGTTGAAGTCTGAAAGAACCAAAATATTCATTATTGAAACTGTGGCTCCCATCTTTAATAAGAATGGTTATTCCGCAATGAGCTTGTCTAAAATTACTGAGGCAACAGGATTAACAAAAGGGGCAATTTATGGACATTTTGCGAATAAGGAAGAATTGGCTCAAGAGGCTTTTCGGTATTCTGTGAGAAGAGTCTTGAAAGATTTAAATGATGTTGTTAATAAGGGAAGAACCCCATTAGGAATGCTATTGAATATTCCAGAGTTTTATAGGAACTATTATGAATACAACAAGCAGTTTGGTGGTTGCCCAATATTAAATATAGGAGTGGATTCAGATCATCAAAATGGTTCAATTTCAGATTTAGTAAGAAGTTATAATTATAGAATTTTGGAAAAATTCGCGGCATTAATTGATAAGGCAAAAGAGAGTGACGAAGTTGAGAATACGATTAACAGTATGGTTTATGCAAAGCGATTTTTTTATATGATCGAAGGAGCCGTATATATGTCGCATATTATGAGAGACGACTCATATTTGATTGATGTAAGTGATACCATCATAAAAATTATTAAAAACGAACTAGAAAAAACAAAATAATATTTTTTTAACCTAAAATATACCGATCGGTATATTTTAAAACTTAAAGCCATGGAACTATCAAAAATTTTAGAAAGTAAAACAAAAATTAGATTTCAAGATTGTGATCCTTTTAATCATTTAAACAACGCAGCCTATTTTAACTATTTAATAAATGCCCGAGAAGATCAAATTTTAGCGAATTATAACCTTGATGTTTATAATCATGGAAAAGAAACTGGAAGGAGTTGGGTGGTTGGTTCTCATCAAATTGCTTATTTAAAACCAGCAACTCTAATGGAAACGGTTACAATCGAATCTCAATTGATTAATTACGGAAATAAAAATTTATTAGTTGAAGTTAGAATGTTCGATGAAACTAAAACGGAGCTAAAAGCAGTAATGTGGAGCTCTTTTGTATATTTTAATTTGTTAACGTTGTCTTCGGATAAACATCCTGAAGACTTGCTTACATTGTTTGAAAATGTCGTTCTGCCGGTGAAACAAACAACTTTCGAAGAAAGAACGCAAAGTTTACGTTTTCAAAAAGTGTAAGTAGCCTATTCTTATAGAGTTGTAAGAATAGAGAAGAGGTTAGAAAATAGCTTCTAACCTCTTTTTATTATTTTCCAAATAAGCGTTGAAAAAAACCTTTCGTCTTTTTTGAAGCTTCTTTGATTTCTTCTTCAGCTTCTTCAACAAAGTCGGCTATATGCTCACTTGCTTTTCCGGCAATTTCCGAAGCCTTTTCGGTTACATCTTCAAGACCTTCTTTGGCATCTTCAGCAAGCTCTTTGGCTTTTGATTTGATATTTTGAACCTCTTCACTTTCAAGAAAATCATTAACTTTTTCTTTTGCACCTTCGGTAAAGTCAGCCAATTTTTCGCTAGCATCACCAATAACTTCAGAGGCCTTATTTTTTATGTTTTCAACCTCTTCACTATTTATAAATTCTTGAACCTTTTCTTCAGCTTTTTTTACAAAATCGTTCTCTTTACTGGCGTTCTCGTTATTTGCTTCTTGATTTTCCAGTGGTTTTTTACTTTCTTCTGACATGGCTAAGTTAATTTAAGAATTGGTTAATAATTTTAGTTAAATGAAATTGTATTTTAGATTTAATTAAAACCAAGGTTTATAGTTTTTCTGATAGGTTTCTATGAACTCTTGATCACTTTTTGTCAAGTAAATAATTCCTTCAATAAAGCCTATAATACCTGGAATCCACATTGTAAAAGCGCCAATGATCAGACAAGTAAGTAAGAATGAGACTAAGGTTATTGATAACAGAATTATCCCCTCTTTATTATAATTTAATACAAATTTATGAACACCGAGTCCTCCTAAAACAATAGCGAGAATTCCGGCTAATATTCTTTTACTTTCTTCCTGTTGAGGTACTACTGGTTTTCCATGTTCATCGACAATTTCCATATATAATATTTTTTTAAATTTATAAAAAAGCCTCGTCTTTTGGCTCCCACAATTCAATTTTGTTTCCATCTAAATCAATAACCCACCCGAATTTACCATAGTCATACTCTTCAACTTTATCCATAACGGTAACTCCATTTTGTTTTAATTCAGCTAACAGTTCAACAAGGTTCTCTACGCGATAATTAATCATGAACTCCTTTTCTGATGGATTGAAATAATCGGTATTTTTATCAAAAGGACTCCATTGAGTTGATCCTTTCTTTCCATTTTCTTGATTCCACCAAAATGTACAGCCCCATTGATCAGTATTCAACCCAAGGTTTTTTTTATACCATTCTTTAGTTTCTTCGGGGTTATCTGTTTTAAAAAAAACACCACCAATACCTGTTACTTTTCCCTTTTTCATTTTCTTCGATTTTTAACGTTGTTTTCGTATACTGAAATCCATTGATCAACGGAAATCTTTTTTACTAATTCACCAATAAGTTCATATGGAATATCATTCATTTTTTTAAAACGAACGCAACTTTTACCCATATCTAACTTTCTTGATGAATGTTTAGGATATTCATTTACGAACCACTCATGAATTTCAGGAATGGCATAAATTCCGCTATGATAAAGATTAACAGAGTTCTTTTGCGAAGCAAAACACATAAAAGGAAGTGGTTCGTTGGGGCTACAATGATAACCATCAGGGTAAGTACTTAAAGGCACAAAATATCCAATCATGCCATATTGTATACCCTCTTCAAACCCATCAGGAAGATTTTCTTTAATAGTTTTCCTCAATTTTTCCAGAGCATCTTTTCTCTCTTCTGGAACTTGAGAGATATAATCTTCTGGAGAAGTAGCTTCATATTTCATATTAATGATGAATTTAGAAGCTACAATTTACTAAAATTTTTCTTTGATTTTATCCACTATTGTTTGAGCCAGTTTTTCCTTACTTTCTATTGTCCAGCCAGCTACATGAGGAGAAAGTAAAACTTTTTCAGAATTGATAAGGTAATTAAACGCGTCTGGGAGTTCAGAAGCAAACAAGTTTTCAAAAGACTTCTTTTCGTATTCAAGCACATCTAGTCCAGCACCTAAAATCTTCCCGTTTTCTATTGCTTCTACCAAATCTTTTGTAACTACCGAAGTTCCTCTAGCGGTATTCAAAAGCCAAAACGGATACTTAAAGCTATCAATAAAACTAGTATTAACCATATTTATTGTTAGTTCAGTTTGAGGTGTATGTAAACTCACTACCTCGGCTTTTTCTTGAAATTCTTGTAAACTAACTTGCTTGCAATTTATATCTCCAACATTGTCTTTTATATCGTAACAAATCACTTCTACATCAAATCCCCTTAATTTTTTAGCAAAAGCCTTCCCCATATTACCATAACCAATAATTCCAACAGTTTTGCCATCAAGTTCAATACCTCTATTGTCTTCACGAAGCCATTTTCCTTCTCTAACTTCCTTATCTGCTTTATTTAGTTTATTAAATAAAGAAAGTAACATACCTAAAGTATGTTCACCTACAGCATTTCTATTACCTTCGGGAGCAGAAATAAGATGAATACCTTTTGATGTTGCATAATCACAGTCTATATTTTCTAAACCAGCACCAACTCGTCCAATAAACTTCAAGTTTGTAGCTTTATCTAGGAAAGAAGAATCAATTGTAAATCGACTGCGGATAACAATTCCATCATACTCATGAATTTTATTTTCGATTTCTTCTTTGGTTGATGAAAAGTCTTCATCATTAATAAAACCTAGCTCGTTAAGTTGAGTTATGAGAATTGAATGATTAGTATCCAAGTGCAATACCTTCATACCAATATATTTAAGTTAGTACTTCTGAGAAGTCGTTAATTAGTATTGTTCTTTTTCGTTAGGGAAATCTTGAGATTTTACATCACTTATATATTGCTGAAAAGCTTTTGTCATTTCCGAATAAAGGTCAAGATATCGTCTTAGAAATCTTGGACTAAATTCATGAGTCATCCCAATCATATCATGAGTAACTAATACCTGACCATCGACACCCGCTCCGGCTCCAATACCAATAACAGGAATAGATAAACTTTCAGCTACTTCCTGTGCAAGTTTGGCTGGTACTTTTTCCAAGACTATAGCAAAACATCCGAGTTGCTCTAGGAGTTTAGCATCTTCTTTTAATTTTTCAGCTTCCTCTTCTTCTTTGGCTCTTACAGTGTATGTTCCAAATTTATAGATTGATTGAGGTGTTAAACCTAAATGTCCCATAACGGGGATTCCAGCAGTTAAAATTCGAGAAATTGATTCTGAAATCTCACTTCCCCCTTCAAGTTTTACAGCATGCCCTCCTGATTCTTTCATAATTCTTATGGCAGATTCAAGAGCATTTTTTGAATTCCCTTGGTAGGTACCAAATGGGAGATCAACAATTACTAATGACCTATCAATTCCACGTATAACTGAACTGGCATGATAAATCATCTGGTCAAGAGTTATAGGTAATGTGGTTTCATGTCCTGCCATTACATTTGAGGCAGAATCTCCAACTAAAATAACATCGATTCCTGCACCATCAACAATTTTCGCCATGGTATAATCATAGGCGGTAAGCATTGATATCTTTTCATTATTGGCTTTCATTTCAACCAACGATTTTACCGTTACTCTTTTGTACTGTTTTTTTGCTGTTGACATTTTATAATCTATTTGTATGATGTAAAAATAGACATTTTAGACAGATTAATATGTCGTTAATCTTCTGTTAATTAAATTTTTTGAATATTAATTTTTAATAGTTTTAGGCATCCAAACTCAATAAATATGCAAAAAATAATTACTATCCTTATTGTTTTAACACTTTCGGCGGTGGTTAGGGCTCAAACTTCTTCCGAAGAAAATAAAATAAAAAATACCATTAATACTTTTTTTGATGGGTTACACAAAGGGGATAGTGCAATTGTAAGTTCTTCTATTCATAAGTCGTTAAAGCTTCAAACTACCTTTACGGATAGGGAGTCGAAAACACAAATAAGAACTCAATTGAAGGACGAATTATTGAAGGCGATTGCCAGCAAAAAAAAGGAAGACACCTATTTCGAGAAGTTACTTTCTATGGAAATTCATGTTGATGCCAATTTAGCTTCAGTTTGGACTCCGTATGAGTTTTATTACAATGGTAAATTAAGTCATTGTGGAGCAAATTCGTTTCAATTGTTTAATAATAACGGAAAATGGGAGATTATTTATATTGTTGATACAAGGAGAAGGAAAGGATGTAACACATCAGAGAATTAAAAATGAAATATGTTGTTTGTCTGCTTTTCATAGCAAGTAGTATTTATGCGCAGGAATCGAAGTTATTTTTACCAGAACTATTTCGTGATTTTGGTCATGTTAGGGACTTATCAATAAGTAACGATGGGACCGAAATTTATTTTACGGCTCAAGGATACTTGAAGGAGTATTCATACATTGTTTCATCAAAAAAGATTAAAGGAAATTGGGAGGTACTTGAAATTGTTAGTTTTTCCGGACAGAAAGGAATTAGAGATTTAGAACCTTTCCTATCTCCAGATGGGAAGAAGTTATTTTTTGCTTCTAATCGTAAGGTAGATGGTACAGGAGCAAAAAAAGATATGGATATATGGTATGTAGAAAGAAGCGAATTGTTAGAAGAATGGTCTTCACCAATTTGGCTAGGAGAAATTATAAACACAGATAAAAATGAATTCTATCCTTCTGTTTCTAAAAAAGGAAATCTTTTTTTTACTACAGAAAGAGAGGATAGCAAAGGCAAAGAAGACATCTATATTAGCAAAATAGTCAATGGAAAGTATACAAAGCCTGAATCGTTAAGTGAGGCGGTAAATAGTGAAAATTTTGAATATAATGCTTTTGTTTCTCCGGATGAAGATTGTATCATTTTTACCTCATATGGAAGAAAGGATGATTTAGGTAGAGGAGATATGTATGTAAGTAAAAAGAATGATTTAGGAATTTGGATGCCCGCTCAACACATGGGAAATTATATTAATACAAAGCGTGAAGAATATTGCCCGTTTGTTGATTATAAGAATAAAATGCTGTATTTTACGTCAGTGAGAACTGAAACAATTGATGTTTTAGAACCAAAAAAAAATCTAAAGGGCATGCTAAAAAAAATAGAGGTTTTACCTAACGGTTTAAGTCGAATTTACTGTACGCCATTAAATAAAATTTAGTGTATATTTGACGTAATGAACCCAAACAAAGAGAAAAATAGTTTATCCCCTGACCAGTGGGTAGATAATTATGCCGATTATTTGTTTAACTATGCTGTTGTGCGAGTTAATAACGAGGCTTTAGCTAAAGATTTAGTTCAAGAAACTTTCTTTGCAGGTTTAAAATCAGCTAAGAATTTCGAAGGGAAATCAACAGAAAGAACATGGCTTGTTTCTATTTTGAAACGAAAAGTAATAGATCATTACAGAAAGATAAACTCGAAAAAAGGACAGGCCGAGGTGAAAATGAGTTTCTATGATGGAGGAGATAATGAGGGGAATTGGATAGAAGAGAGAGTTCCACAAACATGGAAAAACGAAGCTGAAGAAGATATTGAAAACGAAGAATTAAAGGAACAAATAGATAAATGTATTGACAATTTACCAGAAAAATATGCCATGGTTTTTAGGATGAAAACTATGCAGGAGTTTGAGACTGAGGAAATTTGTAAGGCACTAGAAATTACACCGTCTAATCTTTGGGTGATTATCCACAGAGCTAGAACTCAATTAAGAGGTTGTTTGGAAAAGAACTGGTTTAATAATTAATTTATGTTTGGAAAGTTTAAAATATCTTGTGACGAAGCAACAACGATTTGTGATAAGGCACAGTATGGAGAGGCTACTACATTAGAAAAAATTAAGCTTAATATGCATGTTATGTTTTGTAAGATATGTAGATTATATTCAAAGCAAAATGGCATATTAACAGGATTTTATAAGAAAAAAGCTACAGAATGTAGAGCAAAGAAGCATTTAATGACTGACGAGGACAAGTTGGCCTTGAAAGAAAAAATTAAAGAAATAATATAAAGAGCTTTTAGGTTTTTTTTGAAAAAACCATTTTTTGATTTTTTGTTAGATTGAAACGGAATTTGTTGTAAGGATGAATTCCGTTTTTTTAATTTTGCAATTAAATAGATAGTATGCATTTTTTACCAGATTCCATAGATAATTATGCCGTAGAGCATTCACAAGTAGAACCTACTCTTTTAAAAGAGTTGAGTAGAGAAACATGGCAAAAAGTCTTAAACCCTAGAATGCTTAGCGGGGCTTTTCAAGGAAGAGTCTTGTCAATGATTTCCAAACTAATACAACCTAATAAAATACTTGAAATAGGAACTTATACTGGCTATTCAGCACTTTGTTTAGCGGAAGGGCTAAGAGATGGTGGAACTTTGTTTACCATTGATAAAAATGAAGAATTAGAAGAGTTGCAAAGAAAGTATTTTGATAAATCTGAATATAAAGATCAGATTAAACAATATGTGGGCAATGCTATTGAAATAATACCTCAAATTGATGAGAAGTTTGATTTGGTGTTTATTGATGCTGATAAGTCTAATTATTTAAATTATTTTGACTTAATTATTGATAAGATGAATTCAGGAGGAGTCATCCTTTCTGATAATGTATTATGGAGTGGTAAGGTTGTAGAGGAGTTAAATCCTAGAGATATTGACACAAAAGTCCTTTTAGAGTATAATCGCCTATTAAATGAAGATAGTCGCTTAGAAACGGTGTTATTACCTATTAGAGATGGATTAACAATAAGTAGAGTGAAGTAGAATTTTTTTATTTACCTATTTCTCTTAATTGGTCCTGTTAAATCGTCAATGTTATCTTTAACATCATTAACTTCTTTGTTAATATCTTGGACAATATTTGTGTCTAAGCCGTGCTCTTGAGCACTCTCATTTATTTCTCTTTTAATATCGTTGGTTGCATCTTTTATTTGACGCATTCCTTTACCTAAACCTCTTGCGATTTCAGGGAGCTTGTCAGCACCGAAAAACATAACTACAATCAATAGTATAATAAAAATTTCAGGGCCTCCGATAAATAAAAAAGTAGTATTCATAAAGCAAAGATAATTAAAAAGACTTATTTTTTATGTAAAAGAAAAAGCCAAACCATGTTAAATTAGGTTTGGCTTTTTTAGTTTATGTAGAAAGCAATTAGTCGGCTAGAATAATTACTTTATTATCTTTCATTTCAATTGTTCCTGACTTGATGTCCAAAGTTAAAACTTTATCATCCGCTGGTAGTTTTTCAATGCTACCATGTAAGTCATCAAAAGATAAATGATTTTGTGTGTGCACATGAATCTTCACAGTTCCTTTGTCTAAGATAGAAACTATAGGAGCGTGATTATTCAACATTTGAAAATCACCATCTATCCCTGGTACAGTTACAGAATCAACATCCGATGAAAATAAGATCGCTTCTGGAGTAACAATTTCTAAAAACATAAATTCAATTGATTATTTAATTAATAATTGTTAATTGAATTACGCTTCAGCTAACATCTTCTCTCCTGCATCGATAGCATCTTGGATAGATCCTTTTAAGTTGAATGCAGATTCAGGATACTTATCTAATTCACCATCCATAATCATAGTAAATCCTTTGATTGTATCTTTAATGTCAACTAAAACACCTGGGATACCAGTAAACTGCTCAGCTACGTGGAATGGTTGAGATAAGAAGCGTTGTACACGACGTGCTCTGTGTACTACTAATTTATCCTCTTCAGATAATTCTTCCATACCTAAGATGGCAATAATATCTTGTAATTCTTTATAACGTTGTAATAACTCTTTTACTCTTTGTGCACATCCGTAGTGCTCATCACCAAGAATTTCTGGAGTAAGAATTCTAGACGTAGAATCTAATGGATCTACAGCAGGATAAATACCTAGCTCAGCAATCTTACGAGATAATACAGTTGTTGCATCTAAGTGAGCAAATGTTGTAGCAGGAGCAGGGTCAGTTAAATCATCCGCAGGTACATATACTGCCTGTACAGAAGTAATAGAACCTTTCTTAGTAGAAGTAATACGCTCTTGCATTGCCCCCATCTCTGTTGCTAATGTTGGTTGGTAACCTACGGCAGATGGCATACGTCCAAGAAGTGCAGATACCTCAGAACCAGCTTGTGTAAAACGGAAGATATTATCAACGAAGAATAATACATCTTTACCTTGAGCTTCTCCAGCACCATCACGGAAGTATTCAGCAATTGTTAATCCAGATAAAGCAACACGTGCACGTGCTCCTGGTGGCTCATTCATCTGACCAAATACGAAAGTAGCTTTAGAATCTCTCATTCCAGATTTATCAACTTTTGATAAATCCCATCCACCATCTTCCATAGAGTGCATAAAGTCATCACCATACTTGATAATTCCTGACTCTAACATCTCTCTTAATAAATCGTTTCCTTCACGAGTTCTTTCTCCTACACCAGCAAATACAGATAAACCTCCGTGTCCTTTTGCAATGTTGTTAATTAACTCCTGAATTAATACAGTTTTACCTACACCAGCACCACCGAATAAACCAATTTTACCTCCTTTTGCATAAGGCTCAATTAAGTCAATTACTTTAATACCGGTAAATAATACTTCAGTAGAAGTAGATAAGTCTTCAAATTTAGGTGCAGAACGGTGAATTGGTAAACCATCTTCTCCAGTTTTAGGTAAGTCACCTAATCCGTCGATAGCTTCACCTGTAACGTTAAATAAACGTCCGTAAATATCATTACCTATTGGCATTTGAATAGGGTTACCAGTAGCAATTACTTCTTGCCCTCTTTGTAAACCATCAGTCGCATCCATTGAGATTGTACGAACTGTATCTTCACCAATATGTTGTTGAACTTCTAAAACTAAAGTAGAACCATCGGCTTTATTTATTTCTAATGAATCATAAATCTTTGGCAGTTCAGCGTTTTCTGTATTAAACTCAACATCGATAACTGGACCAATAATTTGAGAAACTTTACCTGTTATTGTAGACATTACTATATGTAATTAAAGTTATTTATTTTGTTAAGTGAGAATTAACTCATTTTTTCAAGGCGCAAAGGTAAATTTTTAAAGCCAATTTTAAAAATGTTTCGAACTATTTTTAGTTTTTTATTGAAATAAAAAAAGCCTCACACTTGGTGAGGCTTTAATTTTATATGGTTGAAGTAAAATTATTTTACAACTTTGATTTCAACACGTCTGTTTTGAGCTCTTCCGTCTCTAGTTTTGTTAGAAGCGATTGGGTAAGCTTCACCAAATCCTTTAGAAGTTAATCTGTTTCCAGAGATTCCAGCTTTACTAACTAAGTAGTCAACAACAGCTTTAGCTCTTTTTTCAGATAATCTTAAGTTAGAAGCTTCTCTACCTTGGCTATCAGTGTGTCCTTCGATGCTAAAGTTAGCTTTAGGATACTCTTTCATGATACCAGCCATTAAATCTAATTTACCTTTAACTCCTGGTCTGAAAGAAGTTCTTCCTGAGTTGAAGTAAATAGCTTTAGCAAAGTTCTCTAATTTCTTAACAGCCTCTTCCTTGATTACAACTTCAGGACATCCGTTGTTAGAAGCAACACCTTTAACGTTAGGACACTTATCGTCTTTGTCTAATACTCCGTCTCCGTCAGTATCAGGCCAAGGACATCCGTTGTTAGCAGCTGGACCAGCAGTGTTAGGACACTTGTCTTTGTTATCAGCAATTCCATCGCTATCAGCATCTGGACATCCGTTTAATGAAGCTAAACCAGCTTTAGAAGGACATGCATCATCTTTATCAGCAATACCATCACCGTCAGCATCAGGACAACCGTTTAATGCAGCTAAACCAGCAACTTCTGGACAAGCATCATCAGAATCTTTAATACCATCGTTATCAGTATCAGGACATCCGTTGAACTCTTTTAAACCAGCAACTTCTGGACAAGCATCTTCCTTGTCATATATACCGTCACCGTCAGTATCCTTTCCTCCGAATTTGAATACTAAACCTATAGAGTGTTGAAAGTGATCTTGAACTTTGTCAGCAAACTCTTTCTTTCCTCCAGATTGGAAGTTTAAACCTAAGTTGTCGTTAAACCAAGTGTTGAATCCTAAACCAGCGTTTAAAGTTCCTTCACCTGCATCACCTAAGTTAGCGTAACCACCACCTAAATATACATATGGATCGAACCAAGCAGTATCACCAAACAAGTTGTTTAAGTCATACTTTACGTTAGCATCGATAGCCCAGTAAAGCTCGTCCATATCGTCTTCTTTACTGAAAGTTTCGATTTTGTTTAAAGAACCCGCTACTTGTAACGTGAATCCGTCGTTTAAGTATCTGTCAACAGAAATTCTTGAAACTGAAGGCAAGATATTCCAGTCACTAGTACCGATATAGTCTTTTGCGTATTCTCCAAATTCTGTAGGAATTCTAAAGTCAACAGCATTAACTCCGAAACCAACTACCCATGGGTTGTCTGAATCCTGTGCGCTTACCGTTCCCACTGTTGCGAACGCAAACAAAGCCATCACAGCTAATTTTAATTGTTTCATTATTAAAAATTTAAATTAAAAGTTCGTTTATATATAACGCAAATGTAAGTTGTTAAAACTTATTTACAAAAACAAATCTACAAAAACTTCCTAGAAAAGCAAGTTTTTTGTTGCAATCATCTATATCACTTTCAGTTCTTTCCCTACCTTAATAAATGCATTAATTGCTTTGTCGAGATGCTCTTTTTCATGTGCAGCAGATAATTGAACACGAATTCTTGCTTGCTCTTTTGGAACAACTGGGTAAAAGAATCCGATAACATATATACCTTCTTCTAAAAGTTTGTTTGCCATAACTTGAGAAAGTTTAGCATCATAGAGCATTACTGGTACTATTGCGGCATCGGCTCCAACTAAATCGAAACCAGCTTTTTCCATTTCAGTTCTGAAATATTTGGTGTTCCATTCGAGCTTATCTCTCAAAGAAGTATCATTAGATAAAATGTCAAATACTTTTAATGAGGCACCTACAATTGCTGGTGCTAAAGAGTTTGAAAATAAATATGGGCGAGAACGTTGACGTAGAATTTCAATGATTTCTTTTTTACCAGTAGTATATCCACCCATGGCACCACCTAAGGCTTTTCCAAGGGTACCAGTAATAATATCAATGCGCCCCATTACTTTCTTAAGTTCTAAGGTTCCTCTTCCTGTTTCACCTATAAACCCTGCAGCGTGACATTCGTCGATCATAACCATAGCATCGTACTTGTCGGCTAAATCACAAATTTTATCTAATTCCGCAACAATTCCGTCCATTGAGAATACCCCATCTGTAACAATGATTTTGAATCTATGGTTTTGCTTATTGGCTTCAATTAATTGTTCTTCTAGGGAAGCCATATCGTTATTATTATAACGATAACGAGCAGCTTTACATAAGCGCACACCATCGATAATAGAAGCGTGGTTTAAACTATCTGAAATAATAGCATCTTCTTTTGTTAAAAGAGGTTCAAACACACCACCATTTGCATCAAATGCAGCTGCATATAATATGGTGTCTTCTGTTTGATAGAACTCAGCAATCTTACTTTCTAATTGCTTATGAATATCTTGAGTACCGCAAATAAAACGTACAGAAGACATTCCAAAACCGTGTGTGTCCATAGTATCTTTAGCTGCTTGAATAACTTCAGGGTTGTTTGATAGTCCTAAATAGTTATTAGCACAAAAGTTGATTACTTCTTCACCTGTAGATATTTTAATTACGGCATCTTGTGATGAAGTAATAATTCGTTCTGATTTATATAGACCAGCATCTTTGATATCTTGGATTTCTTTTTCTAAATGTTCCTTTATTTTTCCGTACATTTTATCGTGTTTATTAAGTTGAATGTTTGTTAGGGTCAAATTTAGTAGGTTAAACTTCTTCAACCAAAATTTCTTGATCAATATATACCAATAGTTTTTTGTGAATTTGAAGATTCATTTCTTTTAAAGCATTAGCATATTTTAAGACTTGTTGATGATGCTGAGAAGAGGCTTTTCCTGTTTTGTAATCTATAATAGTGGCATTGTTATTTTTAATAACTAACCTATCTGGAATAATGATTTGGTTATCTATAGTAACAATTTCTCGTTCACTAAAAATAGCAACGCCTTCCGAGAAGAATTCTTCTAAAACGGGGTGCTTAACTATTTTAGTCATGGTTTCTTTTATAAGAGAAGTGTCTTTTTTTTGAATGATTCCTTGGCTAGTATATTCATCTAGAACATCAGAAATATCCTTTATTGTTCTGATTTTAGACATCATTTCATGGATAAGATTACCATATTGTATTGCTTCTTCTTGTTTAGTGTCCCATAATTTCGAAGCACTTGCTAACATATATATGTTATGATCCTGCCATGGAGAGGATATAAATTGGTCTTGAATTTTTGCTTTGCTTTCAAGCATTGTTACTTTACTTATTCTCTCATTACTTCCAAAAATATAGGTAAGATCATTGTCGTTCCATAGACCTGTTTTCTTAAGGTAATTAATAAATATTCCAGAGTAATAATTGGTGTTTTCTCCAGTTTTCGAAATTCTCTTATCTGTAATAATATGTAATTGTTCCACAGGCCTTGTTAAAGCTACATACAAAAGATTTAGGTTGTCAAGTTCTAACTCTTCTCTTTGTTGTTCGTAAATTTCTTTTCCTTTTTCGCTAATAAAATTTAAATCTTTATTAAAAGGAAGAAGTAATTCGTTGAAAGGATTATAGCTTTCAGGAAGTTTATTGAGCCATACTTTTGGGTTTATCTGTTGGTAAATATCCAAATCACAAGGAAATATAACTACGGGAAATTCTAATCCTTTTGATTTATGTATTGTCATTATCTGAACCGCGTTAGTACTTTCTGGAGCTACAATACTGAGATTGTCTTTTTTACGATCCCAATAATCTAAAAAGTTTTGTATATCGGTATCATTTCTCTGTTGTTCTAAAACTACATCCAGAAAAAATTGGAGATAAGCATCTGAGGAGATGGTTAGATGAAAACCTCTTATAATGTTTTCTATTTTTTCGTAAAACGGAAGTAGGTTAAAATCGTTAAGATTAAAAGAGGTGCTGTAGGAAGCTAAACTTTCAAACAAGTTATGATTGCTTAAGTTAATATGTTCAGCGATAAAGGTGTGTTTCTTATCTTGAACTTTTAAATGGCTATGAAGAAAGTACAAAACATTAGTAAGTGTTTCTTTATCCGTAGGGTGCTGTAAAACTTGAAGTATATCTATTATAAAACTTACTTTTGTATTGCTTTTTAATAACAATGTTTCAGAAGAAACAATTGGAACTGAATTTTCTGATAAGTAATTAGCAATTGCAATTCCATCGCTTTTTTTTCTAACCAATATGCATATTTCGTCAAGTCTGAATTGCAGTTGTAATTCTTTTATTTTTTCAAGAACTTTAACTGGGTATTTTAAAGACTCGGCTTCTCTATCCTTTTCTTTTTCCAGAAAGTTTATTGATACACAACCGCCTTTTCTACTATTTTCTAACTGTTTATTTCCTTCTATAAATAGTTGCTTGTAGCTAGTGTTTTGTAGAAAGTTAGCCGAATGTTGAAAGAAGTTATTATTGAAATTTATGATTTCACTATAACTTCTAAAATTGGTTTCAAGTGTTTTTGCTGCTTTAGGTATTTGAAAAGGGTTTACCGAGTTTTCATCATTAGAACCTAAACTAATAAATTGTTCTGCTTTTCCTCCTCTCCATCGATATATGGCCTGTTTTCCATCACCTACCAATAAGAGATTACTATTCTCTTGGGCTAAGGCGTTATCAATTAATGGAATTAAGTTTTTCCATTGTAACGTGGAAGTATCCTGCATTTCATCAATAAAATAATGCATAAAACGTTGACCTATACGTTCGTAAATGAAAGGAGTTGGTTGGTTTTTTATATTATTTGCAATTAACTGATTAAATTCAGCATTTAAACGAATGTTATTATCGTCTTTAATCGTGTTTAGTTCGGTATTAATATTGTTTAGTACAGCCAACGGAATTAAACTTTTTAAGGCTAATTCACATAAAATTAGTTGACCATATATTTCTTTACTTTTATGAAAAAGGGTAATCAGTTCAGGTAGGATTCCCTCAATAGAATTTTTGATTTCAGGTTTTGCCGTTTTAGTATAGAAATTGTGATTTTCGATAGCTTTATCAATTGTTTCGCTTCTTTTTTTGAAATCAAAAGAAGAGGTGAATTCACTCAAATCTTTCAAGAACTTTGGGAATGTTCCACGAGAGAAATCTTTTGCTTCAAGGTTAGCATTTTCAATTATTCCAAGAGCTAGTTTTCCTTTGTCTTTAATTTCTTCTAAAAGCTCGATTTTATTTTTTGATAACTTGTTTTGTAAGCTGTTGAAATCATTTAATTCTTTTGAAGCTAAGAGGTTTACATGTTTTGCGTCATCTTCATTGAGTAAAATTTTAGCAATCTCATTCAATTCTTTTGAAATATCCCATGACTTATCATCGTCAGTTTTGCTTAGCGAAAAATGTATGAGAAGTTTTGTGATGTTTGTATCACTTCCAATTTTTGATACCAAAACGTCTACGGCTTCATTTAATAATGAAACAGCATCCATTTCAACTTCGAAATTAAGACTTAACCCAAGGTCAAAGGCAAAACTTTTAATTATTTTATGTGTAAAACTGTCAATTGTTGTTATAGAGAAACCTGCATAGTTTTGAAGAATGGCATCGACAATTTTTTTACTGCGTTTCTGAATAGTTTCTTTATCTAAACTGGTTTCATCCAGAATTATCGTTAAAATATCACTTTCGTTTTGGTCAGCAAAGGATTGAAGATTGTTTAAAACTCTTTCTTTCATTTCTCCTGCAGCCTTGTTTGTAAAGGTAATTGCTAGAATTTTTTGGAATAGAAAAATATCTTCAGAAGATAAAAGTATCTTTAAATATTCTTTTACTAGAGTGAAGGTTTTTCCACTGCCAGCAGAAGCATTATATATTTGAAAAGACGAAGAGTTTTGCATTCTGTAAGTTTTATGCAAAGTAACTTATTTTATTGTTCTTTCCTCCATGTATGAATAAAAAGGATTAATGGAGTTGACCTCTAAATTACTATTGTTTTAAAAATCACATATATTAACGATATGTTTAATTAAGAATAGTTGTCGTAAGCATTCAATATTAAATCGACTCATTTTCTATATATTTATCTAAAAATCAATAACAAAATGGGTACTCGACTAAAAATAGGGATGGCGCAAATAGCTCCTGTATGGCTTAATAAAGAAAAGACTCTGGAGAAGGTGAAATCATATGTTTTACAAGCTAGTGATGAAGATTGTAATTTGGTGGTTTTTGGTGAAGGGTTGTTGCCTGGATATCCCTTTTGGTTGTCCATTACCAATGGAGCAGAATTTAACTCCAATGTTCAAAAAGAAATCCATGCACATTATGTAAAAAATTCGATACAAATAGAAAGTGGAGAATTAGATGAAATTTGTCAAATAGCTAAAGAAAATCAAATAGCTGTTTATTTAGGAATAATCGAAAGAGCGTTTAATAGAGGGGGACATAGCTTGTATTGTTCTTTGGTTTACATAAATGAAAATGGTGAAATAAAATCGGTTCATAGGAAGTTACAGCCTACGTATGAAGAGCGTTTAACATGGTCTTCAGGAGATGGGAATGGGTTGCAAGTACATCCGTTGAAAGCGTTTACAGTAGGAGGATTGAACTGTTGGGAGAATTGGATGCCTTTGCCTAGAACAGCATTGTATGCCCAAGGGGAAAATTTACATGTTGCCGTTTGGCCTGGTGCTGAAAGGAATACCTTTGATATTACAAAGTTTATTGCAAAAGAAAGTAGGTCGTTTGTAGTTTCGGTTAGTGGATTTATGTCTATTGAAGATTTTCCAAAAGACACTCCTCATATTGAGAAAATAGTAGCGAATGCACCTGGGGTTCTAGCGAATGGAGGATCGTGTATAGCAGGACCCGATGGAGAGTGGGTAGTGCCACCTGTTACTGGGAAAGAAGGATTGTTTACGGGAATTATAGATTATCAAAAAGTATTAGAAGAGCGTCAAAATTTCGATTGTGTTGGTCATTATTCAAGACCAGATGTTACGAAATTAGTGCTAAACACTGAAAGGCAATCAATATTGGATATTTCTAAAAGTTAAGAAGGTGCTTAGTTATTACAGATATACCTAAAAGCGAAAAATCATTCCTATAGATAAGAATCTATGCAGAATGATTTTTCTAAAAAAATTAAACTTTTATTGTCTTTGATTTATTGTTTATCCAAGACCTACGTCTAAAGACATCATAACAATAAATCCTCCGATAAACCCTAAGGTGGCAATATCGGTATATTTATCTCTTTGCGTTTCCGGAATAACTTCTTCAACTACAACGAAAATCATAGCTCCAGCTGCAAAAGCTAAGGCATAAGGTAAAATTGGAGTGAAAAAAGATACAGCTACTGCTCCTAATACCGCAGCAAAAGGCTCAACGATAGCAGAGAGTTGTCCGTACCAAAAACTCTTTCTTCTACTTACTCCTTGACGACGAAGAGGCATTGCTACGGCAAAACCTTCTGGGAAATTTTGAATTCCAATACCAATGGCTAAAGAAATTGCGGCGATTACCATTTCAGTTTGTTCAACACCAACTAAAGTTGAAGCAGCTCCAAATAAAACTCCAACAGCTAGTCCTTCTGGTATATTGTGCAAAGTAATTGCTAATACCAATAAAGTAGTTTTATGCCAATTGGTTTTAACACCTTCAGCTTCGTTGTCCTGAAAATTAATATGTAAGTGAGGCAACCATTTGTCCATGCCGAATAATGCTAAAGCTCCGAGAGCGAAACCAATGGCTGAGGGAATTACTTTTATAAAACCTTCGCCTGGGCTATTGTCTATAGCAGGAGAAAGTAAACTCCAGAAACTGGCAGCAACCATAACTCCTCCCGTGAACCCTAGCATTCCATCGAGTACAGCGCGATTTAATTTTTTAAAAAAGAAAACCAAACTAGCCCCTAGACCAGTAAGTCCCCATGTAAATAATGATGCATAAAGTGCCCCTTGGATAGGGTGTTCTTTACAAAATGCAACTATTTGATCAAATAAGTCCATAAATATTTACTAATGTATTTAACCTTGTTTTTGTGTTTTTTGAATGTATAAATTGTTTGCTGTTTTATTTGAAATGTTGAGTAGCTTATCATCCATTTTTATTGTAAATGAACCGTCAAAAGGTTCCTTTTCAATAATTTCAATGCTTTTTCCTAATGCTATCTCATGTTTGTCTAAAAATTGAAGAAATTCAGAAGAACTATCTTCCACACCTATACAAATGCCTTTTTCATTGATATTTAAAGTAGCTAATAAACTTTTTTCAACAACTTGCAGGTTTCCATCTTTATCAGGGATAGGATCGCCATGTGGATCTCTTTTTGGGTAGTCGAGAAAGGCATCAAGTTCATTTATAAGTTTAGGAGAGTTAATGTGTTCTAATTGCTCAGCAACTTCGTGAACTTCATCCCAGGAAAAATTAAGTTTATTCACTAAAAAAACCTCCCAAAGACGATGTTTTCGAATAATATTCACTGCAGTTTTTTTGCCTAAGTCGGTAAGACTTACTCCTTGATACTTTTTATAAAGAACGACTTCTTTCTCAGATAATTTTTTAACCATATCTGTAACAGAAGATGCTTTTGTATTTAGTTTTTTGGCAATGGCGTTTGTGCTAATTCCTTTGGTTGATATTCCTCCTAAATGAAATATCGTTTTTATATAATTTTCTTCAGACTGACTAAACATTATGCTTTGTTGGGTTGATGCAAACATACAAATTTTGTTTTACATAAACATATTTTTAGGTTTATCTAAAAATTATTTTACCTTTGCTCAAAAATTAAGAATAAAACAAATAGAATGAAATGTTTATCGCTACTACTGCTACTGTGCGCTTCGAGTGTCATGTTTTCTCAGAGTACTATAAAAGGGAAGGTGACGTTTAATGGAGAGCCTTTGGAGATGGCTAATATTATACTAAAAGGAACAAGTGTTGGAACCTTGTCTGATAAAAATGGGAATTATTACTTAAAAACGAACCTTTCGGGTAAACAGAAGCTCGAGATTTCTTCAATTGGATTTAATACTAGGATTAAAAGAATAGAATTAAAGAAAGGACAAACTTTGAATCTAAACTTTCAACTTAGTGAGGCTAATTCGGCTTTAGAGGAAGTAGTCGTTTCGGGAACTATGAAGCCTGTTAAAAAATTGGATAGTCCAGTTCCAGTTGAAGTGTATTCACCAGTTTTTTTTAAGAAAAACCCAGCACCTTCTGTTTTTGAATCTATGGCAAACGTTAATGGAGTTCGTCCTCAAGTAAACTGTAGCGTATGTAACACTGGAGATATCCATATAAATGGTTTGGAAGGACCTTATACGTTCGTATTAATTGATGGAATGCCTATTGTTAGTGGTTTGTCTACAGTTTATGGTTTAACGGGTTTGCCACAGTCGTTAATAGAAAGAGTAGAGATAGTGAAAGGACCAGCTTCAACTTTATATGGTTCAGAGGCTGTTGGGGGTGTGATTAATATCATTACCAAAACTGCTAAAACAGCACCTAAATTGGCATTGGAGTCTTTTGGAAGTTCATGGGGGGAAATTAATACTGATCTAGGATTTAAATATAATTTAGGAGAAACAAATGGTTTATTAGGTGTTAATTATTTCAATTACCAAAACCCGATTGATAATAATGGTGATGGATTTACAGATTTGACATTACAAGATCGAATTTCATTATTTAATAAGTTTTCTTTTCCCAGAAAGAATAATAAAGTATTTACAGTTGCCGGACGCTATGTTTATGAAGATAGATGGGGAGGTCAAATGAATTGGGCGCCTAAATTTAGAGGAGGAACTGAAGTTTACGGAGAGAGTATTTATACAAGTAGATGGGAAACTTTTGGAACCTATGACTTGCCTACAAATGAAAAGTTAAGTATTCAGTTTAGTGCAAATGGTCATGCTCAAAACTCTTACTATGGAGATACTTTTTATAAAGCAGATCAATATATTGGTTTTGGTCAGTTACTTTGGGATACTTCTATAGGTAAAAGTCATAATCTTCTTTTTGGAGCAGCATATAGATATACTTATTATGATGATAATACACCAGCAACAGCGAATGATATAAATAATGAACCTTCAATTACACATTTACCAGGTGTATTTGTTCAGGATGAAATAACATTAGCTGCGAATAATAAGCTTTTATTAGGAGCTAGATACGACTATAACAGCGTACATGGAGGAATTTTTTCTCCAAGAATAAATTATAAATGGAATTCTGAGAATAATGCTGACGTAATAAGATTAAGTTTAGGGAACGGATTTAGAGTTGCAAATGTTTTTACGGAAGATCATGCGGCTTTAACAGGAAATAGAGAATTATTTTTTGAAGATGAGTTGGAACCAGAAACATCGTGGAATGCCAATGTTAACTATGTAAAGAAGATCGCAACAGATAATAATACAGTAATTAATATTGATGCTAGTACGTTCTATACTTATTTTGAAAATAAGATTATTCCTGACTATGAAACGGATACTAGTAAGATTATATATGGTAATTTAGATGGTAACTCGGTTTCTAAAGGAATCTCTTTAAATGCAGATATTACTTGGCAAAATGGACTTTCTATAATTGCAGGAGCAACTTTGATGGATGTTTCCGTAACTGAAAACGGAGTTACAGAACGTCAGTTATTAACGGAGAGTTTTAGTGGTACTTGGAGTGTTTCATATACCATACCCAATATTGATTTGAAAGTCGATTATACAGGGAATGTATATGCACCAATGGATTTACCTCTATTAGGTGATAATGATCCGAGAGCTCCTCAGTCTCCTTGGTACAGTATTCAAAATATTCAATTATCTAAAAAGTTCGCCAATAATTTTCAGCTTTTTGGCGGGGTTAAAAATCTCCTTAACTTTACTCCAGCGGCAAATAGTATTTTAAGGAGTTTTGATCCTTTTGATCAAAACCTTGATCCTGAAAAACCTAATTTAACATTCGATCCGGCATATGTGTATGCTTCTAATCAGGGAATTAGAATGTTCTTGGGCTTACGATACAGACTGTTTTAGATGAAACAACTAATAACTATAATACTATTTTTGGTTTCACATCATTTGGCTTCACAGTCAAATGATGTGAAACTTCTTAGTTATACATTTGAGCAAGTAGAACAGTTGCAGAAAAAGAAACAAAAACCTGTAGTTGTTTTTATACACACTTCTTGGTGTAAGTTTTGTTTCGCTATGAAGGAAAAAACATTTACCGATCCTGAAGTTGTTCATTTGCTAAACAAAAATTTCTATTTCATTTCACTTGACGCCGAGTTTAAAAAACCAATAAAGTATATGGGGTATGAGTTCAAATACAAAAAAACAAGTGCTTCCTCTGGTATACACAGGTTAGCTGAAACGCTAGCCACAACTGCAAAAGGAATTTCATATCCAACTACTGTAATTTTGGGTTCGGGAAACACTATTGATGAACAAATTGATTATTATCTTTCAGTAAATCAGATGGTAAATGGGCTTAGTGGGTATCTTCAAAAAAGCAAATAGTTACTTAGTGATTAATGTTAAGGTAACATTAAACAGGGTTCTTAACATTAAGACAACATTCTAATAATAGAAGAATAATTTACAGCTAACATTAGCTTTACAGCTTAGGTTGAATTTTGCGGCGATAATTAAACAGAATTCAAAGTTAGTAATGAGAAAAATGTTATTCGTAGCTTTTTTAAGCTTATGTAATCTAGTCTTTTCACAAGGTAAAGGTGTTGTTTCAGGTACTGTTACCGATAAGGAAATGGGCGGTGAACCGTTACCATTTGCCAATGTTTTTGTAAAAGGAACATCAATTGGAGGGACTACTGATATTGATGGTAAGTATTCTATAAATGTACCTGCCGGAAATCAAACAATCGTATTTAGTTTTGTTGGTTATGAAACCATAGAAAAGGCGGTTGTTGTAAAAGAAGGACAAACGATTACTGTTGATCAACTTTTAGGAGCTAACCAAGGAGTTCAGCTTGAAGAAGTAAAAATTAGCGCTTCTGTAAGTAGAGAAAAAGAAAGCGCTTTAATATTAGAACAGAAAAAAGCTGTGTCTATTAAAACAAGTATCGGAGCTCAAGAGCTTTCTAAAAAAGGAGTTTCGAATGCAGCAGCTGCAGTTACTAAAACGGCAGGAGTTTCAAAAGGGGCTAAGAACGTTGTAGTGAGAGGATTAGGAGATAGGTATAATTCTACAACATTAAATGGATTACCATTACCATCTGAAGATCCTGAGTATAAAAATATATCCTTAAGCTTTTTTGATACGAGTATTATTCAAAGTGTAGGAATAAACAAGGTATTTTCTTCTGATATCAATGGTGATGTTGGTGGAGCAAACATTGATATTGTTTCTAAGGATTTACGTAAAAAGAGAGTAGCAAACTTAGGAGTGTCGTTAAGTGGTAACTCGCAAACTTTAGCGAAGAAAGATTTTCAAACTATTGATGGAACAAATAGGTTAGGTATTCAGAAGTTAAATCATGAAGTAACTGACCTTAATACATATTCATTTAGTAATTCTTTCAAACCAAAAACTCAAAACTTTCAATTGAATAATTCGTTTTCTTTTAATTATGGGAAAAAGTATTCCGTTGGAGAAGAGGGAACTTTAAGTTATTTCGTTGTTGGAGGATTTAGTGGAGCTTACAATTTTACTGAAGGTAACGTAAGGCAAACAACAAATGATGGCGTAGCAGAGCCTTTTAGGGATATGGAATTTTCTCAATATACTTATAATACTTCTCAGTTATTAATGGGGAATTTGAAGTATAAATCAGGAAAAGGATTAGATTTAGCATTTAATCATTTATTTATCCATAACAACAAGCAAAGTGTGGGTGATTATTATGGAAAAGATGATCCGCAAGAAGAAGGAGATTTGGTTTTTCTTCGCAGACAACAAACGAATAACAACGAATTGTATGTGAATCAATTATTGGCTAAATACAAGTTTAATGATAGATTGACAGTAGAAGGGAAAGGGGCTTTAAACTTTGTTAGAGGAAATGAACCAGATAGAAGATCTAATGAATATTTAATTAGAAATGGAGAAACAAGACCTAACACAAGTAGTGCTGGAACCAACGAAAGATATTTTTCAAAGCTTCAAGAGAATGACTATGCGGCTAAGGGGAAGTTGAGTTATAAGCTTAATGCTAATGAAGATGATAAAAGTGTGTTTGATTTTGGAGCTGATTACAGATATACAGAGCGTTTGTTTGCGGCAACAATTTTTAACCATGATTTTACAGGAAATGGACCAATTATAGATATCAATAATCCAGATGCTACGTTTAATCAAGCTTCTATCAATAATAATATTTTTAGTTTACAAACTGGAAGAGGTAGGAGAAACGAAGATGCTGGAACGTTTGTTCCATTTACCTATAGAGGAAAGCGTTTAGTAAGTGGTGCTTTTTCAAATGTAGTTTATCAATTAGGTGAAAAGTTAATTCTTTCTGGAGGGGTGAAATTTGAAAGAGCCGTTCAGAGAGTTACTTATGATACAAATATTGGTAGTAGTAGAGAAGATGGAGCAGCAGAAATTGATAAGAGTTATATCTTGCCTAGTTTCAATGTGAAATATAGTTTCAATGAAGATAATATTTTTAGATTAGCGGCTAGCCAAACTTATACATATCCTCAATTTAAAGAAACGGCTCCATTTAAATATCAAGACATAAACTTTGCAAGTCAGGGGAATCCAAACTTAAAGCCATCAGATAATTATAATTTAGATATAAAATATGAGCATTATATGTCTTCTGGTGAATTAGTTTCATTAACTGGATTCTATAAAATGATTAAAAATCCTATTTCTCGTAGTGAAATTTCAAGTGCTGGTAACGTTTTAACTTACTTAAATGTAGGAAAAGATGCCTATGTATATGGGGTTGAACTGGAGGCGAGAAAAAAGCTTGTTGATAATGAAAAAAAAGATTACCAATTAAAGGCAGGTTTAAATGCATCGTATTTATATTCTAGAGTTAATTTAAATTCAAATTCAATAGCACAATTTCAACAAAGTTCTAGTGAGTTAGAAGGTGCTACTCCGTTTTTATTAAATGCAGATTTAGCTTTTACTAAGAAGTACGAGAATAGCGAATTTACCTCGTCAATTGTTTTAAATTATTTCAGTGATAGAGTATACTCTATTGGAACAAGAGGTTTCGAGAATATAATTGAGAAGGGAATCCCAACTTTAGATTTAGTTTCTTCATTAAAGCTAGCAAAGAAATATAACTTCAAATTGAAATTAATTAATTTATTAAATCCTGAATTTCAAACAAGTAGAGATGGTTCTGTGAATAGGAATAGTGTAGTGTTAAGAAATTATAAAAAGGGGGTAAATATAAGTTTAGGTTTTTCATATGATTTTTAATTGTAAGCCTAAAACCGTAACAATTCATTAAAAATTAAGTACACATAAAGAAATATTAGTAATGCAAATTTGCAGAGACTAAAACAAAACAAATAATATAAAACAAAATGAAAAAAATTATTTTATCAACGATAGCAATCTCATCTTTATTCTTTGCTTCATGTTCATTAGATAATGATGATGAAATTTCAGGGGGAAATCCAGGTGGAGAAGTAACTGCTCAAAATTTAGCAGGAAACTTAACTACTGACTTAAGATTACAGTCTGGACTTGATTATACTTTGACTGGAGCTTTATTAGTTAAAGATGGCGCTACTCTAACTATTGATGCAGGAGTAAGAGTTAAAGCCTTAGCAGGAGGAACCGATGTGTATCTTTTAGTAGAAAAAGGTGGTAAAATTATTGCTAATGGTACAGAGTCAAATCCAATTGTGTTTACTTCAAATGCAACAAGTCCTAGGTCTGGAGATTGGGGTGGTATCATCTTAAACGGTAAAGCACCTTTAAGTAGACAAAATGGATCAAATAGTAACTCAACTGCAGAGGTTAACACTGCTATAGAGTACGGAGGAGATGTTGCTAACGACAATTCAGGAGTTTTAAATTATGTAAAAATAGAATATACTGGAGCAAGAATTGATGATGAAGCTGAGCATAATGGATTAACTTTAAATGGAGTTGGTTCAGGAACAACTATTTCTAACATTGCAATTTTAAACGGTGATGACGATGCTATTGAATTTTTTGGAGGTACAGTAAATGCTACAAATATTTTAGTTGTAAATGCTAAAGATGATATGTTTGATTTTACACAAGGTTATGTAGGTACTTGTACAAATTTATATGGAGTTAGAGAAAATGGTTTTACTGCAGTAACTTCTGACCCTCGTGGAATTGAAGCCGATGGAAACTTAGACGGTAACACGCCATCTGATATTAACCAATCTAACTTTACAGTAAATGGTTTGACTATAATAAATAACGCAGAAGGAGTAACTTTGTCTGATGGAATTAAAGTTAGAAGAGGAGCAGCTGCAAACATTACCAATGCTTATTTAGCTTTAGGAACTGGAGCAATATTTTCAGATGTTATCGATTTAAAAGATTCAAAAGGTGACGCAAACGATACTACTAGTATTACAGCAAATGCAAACCCTGCAAATGGTTTAGATTCTAGTGATGTTAAGAATACTACTTCTGGTGGAGCAACAATTAATGTTACAGAGGCTACTTCTGGTGGAGCTGATACTTCAGTTTTTGCTTGGACAGGATATAATTTCTAATAAACAGAAAGAATAAAAGAAATAAAAAAAACCGAGCATTAAGCTCGGTTTTTTTTATTGCCAAAAGTTTACATATCTCTAATAGTTGCTTAACAGGAATTAATGTTTTTTGAAATAGATTTGATTAAATTTTAAAAATATATTATGAAGAAAATTACCTTATTACTTTTGCTATTTATCACCAAAATGACCTATTCTCAAATAACTTATTATAGATTTGAAACCTATTCCACACAAGAAAAAGCCTGTGCTCAAGATGTTGTAGATCGATTTGTTGTTAAGGTCAATATAGAGCATCCGAATCAATTGAATTTGGGTAGTTATTATTACCTTGACTTAGGAAGTAATTTTGGTTTGGGCAAGCGCTATTGTAAAGTTACCAATTTGAGTGAAGGAAGTGGTGATGCTGATTTTGATCTAAACCATCCTTCTGTATCTAATAGTCTTAATAGTCATACGATATGTAATATGAAATATTATTACTTTAACTTATCAACTTATTCTTCTTATCAGAGTTTACGTGAAAATAGAAGCTCCGATCGTTTTAATATGAAGGTACATATAAAGTTGCCTTCTAATATCTTTCAATATCATACAAGTGTCGGTTCAGTGATGAAAGTAGATTTTGGAAATGAATTTAATCTAGGTTCAAGATATTGCGTAATTAACAATAAATCTGAAAGTTTGGGCGATTCTGATGCGGATTTGGATTACGCTGAAAATAATGTCAATGTATTTGTTTATGAAAAAACATATAATTACCACAACATTATAACCTTCACTAGTAAACAAAAGGCAGTAGATTACTTATGTCATGGTTCTAGAAGTCATGATGGTACTTACAAAGTAAATTTATATACAGCTGATTTGCATCTTACAAACAAAGTGTATACTGCTAATTTCGGGAACAATTTTAACTTAGGAACTAGATATTTTGTAGTATCCAATAATTATTGGGGTAGAGGAGATGCTGATTTTGATATAAATACCTCGGTAACCGCCATTGGAAATTGTTCGACCTTATCGAATCCTAATACTGGAGGTGAACCAGATCTAGTATTAAAACAAATAAAAATAGGGTATCGTGATCAATTTAATAACCTTATTACAGACAATTTTGGTGAAGTTAAATACACATATAGCGACAATGCTAATAAGCCCTTAAAACTTTTAAAGGATACTAATCATGATATTTGCGTTACCATTCAAAATAAAGGGAATGCAAATGCAGGAAATTCAAAACTCGATGTATTGATTTCACCAACGACAAGTATTTATGATGCTTGGACAACAATAAAAGCAAACCAGTCGTATGGTGCCATTAATTCAAATGGTACTCAAGAAAAATGTTTTTCATATCGCTATGATTCTAACTTTGGAGTTATTGGGTCTCATACACGATTAAATACTTCTAAAACTTATTATTTCTTTGTACATGTTGATAAGAATAATAGTGTTGCCGAAAACGCTCAAGGAGAGCAGAATAACGACGTTTCTGAGTCGTTTAAGTATATTACAAGTAGTGGTAATCTTTATAGTAGAGGGTTTCACTTTCCTAAGTTAATTTTTAATTTCAACGATTTTTCAAGAGTTATTGTAAATGATAAAGAGGAAGAGTCATCAACAGTACAAAAATTAAAAAACAATACGATTTACATTATACAAGATAACCAAGGGAACTCTCAGAAAATTATTAAAAAGTAATACTTCAAGTTGTATAAATAAGTACTGCCTCATATACACAATGAGGCAGCTTTTTTTATCTAAAACTCCAGTTTTTATACTGAGTTGATTTTTCTAAGCGATTTTCTAAATTATCCGGTAGAGAAGGGAAAAAGTCTATGCCTGTTTTCTTTTCTATTTCGTCAATAGAAGTAACAAATTCATAAAGAGGTTTGCTACTTTCTTTATGTGGCATTAAAAAAGCGATAGCTTTAATTTCAGGTTCAGAATAATCTAAAATTATCTTATAAAACTCTTCTGGGATACTTACATTTTCTTTTCCTATAGCCTTTAAATTACTCTTTAAAATACCTCCAGTAACAACATATAGATGATCGTATTTCTTTGCCCAATACCTGGTTTTTTGTTCTAGTTTGTTCCAAATACCAGCATTAAATTTATGTTCTTGAGGCGAAATATTAGAGGTGTAAAAAGTTTCATCATGCGCCTTTTTAGAAAATCTTCGATCGCCTGCAGGGCATAAATGACCTCTATCGTATCCTGATCTTTTATAGTTTCTCCAATCTGCCGATTTACTTTTAACTTTAGGGTCTCTAATAAAGAATGGTCTTTTGTGATTAGTGTAAACAATATCTTCTTTTTTCAAAGAATAGGCTACCCATTCAGCTTGTTCGTGTTTTTCATTGTATGACAATTGGTAATTGTCATGATGAATAATCACTCCAGTTGTTGAGGTAGGTAAGTAGTTAAATCCACTAATATTTTTGGTTTGAACAGAAGTTTCTTCTTGAGTATTTTTTTGGTCTTCTTTCGAATTATTTAACCAAAAACTTACTCCAAGAGCAACCAATAAAACAACAACTTTAATCTTTCTTGATGTTGTCATTATTGATTGATTAAGATTTCTTCGTAGTTCTCAGTTTTTTCAGCTTCCTTGAAAATGTCTTGAAACTTACTTGGTGGAACCGTGAGTTTTCTTTTAACTAAATCCAGCCAAGCGCCATAAACAGTGATTATTGCGGATAGCTTACCATCTTTATTAAAAACTTCATGTTGAATTTTCCATCGTTCACCATTTCTTGACAAACCAAGAAGTTTTAAATTAACAGATATGTCTTCTCCTAAATGGATTTCCTTTAAAAACTTAGTATTCTCTTCGAAAAGAATTGGTCCAATTTTTTCCTTCGTGAAATCATGGATGGTGATGTCATACTTTTTAAAATACCGTAATCTTGATTCCGCGGCATAATCGTTATAAGCAGTATGACGCATGTGAATATTGGCATCGAAATCTGCCCATTTCGTAGTGAAGTTTACTTTAAAATTCATTGATGATTTGTTTTAAACGAAATTAACCATTTTAGCTAAAGTGAATAAGAAATTATCAAAGAATTGAAGGAGCAGTTTAAAGAGAACGTGATGAAGGTAAAAGAGGAGTAGTTAAGACTTCACGTCTAGAACATCTCTCAAAGTATTCCCCAAAAGCATAAAAGCCATTACTAAACTCATAATTGCTAATCCTGGAATAATTGCCAAATAGGGCTTTCCTAATACAATATAATTATAATGGTTTTTGATCATAGCTCCCCAAGATGGAGTAGGAGGTTGCGCTCCAATTCCTAGAAAACTAAGTCCGCTTTCTATTAAAATAGCCGCAGCGAAATTAGCCGCAGAAATTACAATAATAGGTGCTAAAATATTGGGTAAAATATGTTTAAATATAATTCTAAAGTCGGAGAAGCCAAGGGCTTTAGCAGCTTCAACATATTGTTGTTCTTTGGTTGTAATTACTTGCCCTCTTACTACTCTTGCTACCTCTACCCACATTGTTAATCCAACAGCAATAAAAACCTGCCAGAAACCTTTCCCCAAGGCTAAGGTAATTGCAATAACTAAAAGTAAAGTAGGAATAGACCATGTAATATTGATGATCCACATGATAAATGCGTCTATTTTACCACCAAAATAACCAGCAAAAGCTCCAATGGGTATTCCGATAACCAATGAGATAAAAACAGCGATAAATCCAATAAAAAATGAGATTCTTGCACCAACTAGCAATCTACTTAATAAGTCGCGTCCATATTTGTCAGTACCTAACCAAAATGTTTTGTTTTCAATGAATGATTTTGGATTGTTGTTAAAAATGGATAAAGGATATGTTTTAACTAACCCATCGGAAGATTGAATGATTTCGAGGTGATCACTTTTTAAGGTGTACGATTTTATGGGGATTTCAGAATGGGTTTCCATTTTACCATTAAGAAATGTGTCGAAAAAGTTATTTGAGATTTTGTTTTTGGTGGGAAGCTTAAGTATTAAGGTATTGAAACCAGGTGGTTTTGAGTGAATTTCCAAATGCATTTGATTGGCATTACTGCTATTGTCTGGCGCTAATAAATAACAAAAAATAGCAATGAAGCCGCAAAATATGATGTAGGCTAAGCAAAAAAGCCCTGTTTTATTTCTCTTGAATTTTCTAAGTGCAATATGCCATAGAGAATTTGATTCACTCATAAGCCAAAACTAGAGAATAGAATTTTGTTCACCAACTCTTTTAAGAAAAATAGTAATCTTAAATATTCCAGTCATTGAAGTTTGAATCATTGGGTAGGTATTCCATTTCTAAGATGGTTTTTTTTAGAATATCTTCACCATGGAATTTTTCTACTAGGTGCAGAGATAAGTCAATTCCGGCGGCAATACCACCTGAAGTATATATATTACCACTGTTTACATACCTTTCTTCTCTCATTAGAAATCCTGTAGGTACTAGGTTTTCCATAAAATCAAAAGCATCATGATGAGTTGTATAACGTTTATTGTCGAGTAAATTTAATTTCCCCAAAAGCATAGCTCCAGTACAAACAGATGCTGTTATTTCCGTGCTTTTATGAACTTTATTTACCCATGTTAAAATCTCAGGCTCTTCAGTAATTATCTTTCGCGTAATAGAGCCACCTGGTATAATCAGAACATCAATTTCTGGATGTGAGTCGAAATCGAAATGTGGGTTGATGGATAATCCATTTCTGGCAATTACAGGATTGGATGTTTTTGCAACTGTAAAAACATTGAAAAAATCATTATTAATGTCAGCAGTAACCCCAAAAACTTCAAAGGGGCCAGCGAAATCTAAAACTTCGACCTCATCAAAAATTAAAATACCAACGTTTCTTCTTTTCATCTGTTTGTAATTTATAAGAGATACTTATGCTAAAAATACTACAAAAAGTGTATGTCTTTTAAAAACATCTCTTTTTTTACTTACTAGTTGTGATTTAGCTACTAGATGAGGTGCCCAAACTTATTTATAAGAATATAGTTAAGGAACTGGTTAAAAATAGGTGCTTTTTGAAGCTCCAGTGATAGATAAATCATCGTGTTTGGTAAGTACAATAACTTGAAGTTTTTCTTCATTGCCAACATATGTAGGAATATCCAAAGAGATCTCAGCTAGCTGATTTGAAGTTGGAACAAATTTTTCAGAAACAACAATGTTGCTGTTTTTTAAAGTTCTATTTCGATTTTCTCCTCGTTTAACTTGTGTTTGTCTACCTTTTAAAACCAGAATAACTTGCGTTTGTCTTGCGTCTGTATTTCCATTAATTTTAAAACTAATATTTACGTTGTTGCTATTTCGACTTGTTTTAATGATTTCTATTTGATTGCTAGTTTTTATTTTTAAGTGCTCTTTCACCTTTGAATACATGGCGGTTTCATTGGAGCCTACGAAATGTTCCTTCCCATTAATAACTAATTGAGGTGTATATATTGAGCGACTTCGAAATTTTCTGGCATATGCATTTTGCTTATTTGTATGCTTTGGGTCACTAAAAGGATCTTTCCACCCGATATAATTCCAATAGGAAACATGATACGAAAGAGCAAAAACGTTTTTATCGTCATAATCTTTGTTTATTCTGTCTAATAAATTGTCTGCGGAAGGACAACTCGAGCACCCTTGAGAGGTGAAAAGTTCAAGAACAGCTATGGGGTCATATTCAGTATATGTTTTATCGGTTGTGTAGAAGCCCAAAGTTATAAGGAAGCCCAAGATTAATGTTTTCATTTTATGGATTTTGCGATATAAATTTTGTTCGTATATCAGAGTTATTCCTTACTCACTAAAATGAGATTTAAAATATTTCGACGCTTGTGTTCGGGTTTTATAATTTGTCTATTTTGAATGCCTCATGTGTTTTTATCAAGACATTTGACTTAGAAGAAAATGTATTTAACAATGTCTTGATTTTTAGGTAGTTTCTTGGTTTTGAACTACGTTTTTCTATTTTTAAGGCTTCAATTGTTTGATAATCAATTAATAATAGATAATAAACTACAAAGGGATGGGGGATAAAAGAAAGGCTTTTTTAAAATTGCTTTTGATGTTTTTATTAATGACATCATGTAAGAAAAGTAAGGAGGAGGTCAAAATTACAAACGATTTGCCTAAAAAAGAGGTTGTCAAAAAAGCAAAAGAAATAGTAATTTCAAAAGAGAATGGAGACTTCAAGGCTTACAAAACTCAGGAAAAAATTATAGTGGATGGTATTGGAGAAGAACGAATATGGAACGATATTCCTTGGTATGGGATGAATTATATATGGATGGGAGACCCTGTGAGTTCTTCAGACTATCAGGGAAAATTTAAATTGGCTTGGGATGAAGAATATCTTTATATTTTGGTAGAGGTTGTTGATGATTATTTAAACGAGACACTTGCCAATGGGAAAGATAATTATTGGAAAGGTGATTATGTTGAGGTTTTTATTGATGAAGATAAATCTGGAGGGAATCATAAGTTTAACCATCAGGCTTTTGCTTATCATGTTTCGACAGAGGGACATGCAATTGATAAAAGTACAACTGAAGAAACCATCTTTTTTGATGATCATGTTGAGGTAAAAAAATCTCAGGAGGGTAATAAGTATCTATGGGAAATGGCAATAAAATTATACGATAATACATTTGATGAAAAATTGAAGAATAATATACCCCTGAAAATTACCGATAATAAATTAATAGGTTTTTCAATTGCTTATGGCGATAATGATGGTAACAATCGACGAGAGAATTTTATGGGATCAAAAAAGTATCATGGGAATAATAACGATGACGGTTATATAAATTCCGATGTTTTTGGAAGTGTTCTATTTGTTGAAAAGTGATTTAATATATACAGTTCAAAAATAAAGGGAAATTGCTTCGGCAATTCCCCTTTTAAATATTTTAGAAAGTGATTTATTTAAACAACCTCCACAAACAAACCTTCTCTGTTTTTTCAACTTTGGCAAGTTTGTTTTTGGTTAAAGTTTTGATGGGTATTTCGCTTTTTTTGAATGTCAAACTTCTTTATTGAATTCCTATAAATTCAACTTATTAAACTTATAAAAAAACATATATTTGGATTTTAATCGAAAAAAAAATTATGAAAAACTTGAACGTATTTTTAAAATGTAATCTCCTATTTGTTTTAATTAGTCTTTATGGTTGCAGTTGTCAAAGAAATCTCTCCTATATAAGTTATAAATCTGGTAAAAAGAAAATTAAGCTCACAGAGAATGAATATAAAAACTGGCAACATAAAGATATACAGCTTGATACTATTCCAGGGATAAGTCTAGATAGAGCGTATTCTGAAATATTAAGAGGAAAAAAAGGGAAAGAGGTTGTCGTTGCTGTAATAGACACGAAGTTAGATATTCATCACGATGAGCTAAAGGATAATATTTGGACAAATAAAAAAGAAATTCCTAGTAATGGTATAGACGATGATAAAAATGGGTATATAGACGATATAAATGGATGGAACTTTTTAGGAACTTTACAAGGGAAAGATATTTTATACCAGAATTCAGAAATAACCAGAATAGTTAGGGCTTACAAGGATAAATATGAAAATAAAGATAAAAATGGTTTGTCTGAAAAGCAGCTTGAAGAGTATAAGATGTACAAGAGAGTTAGGGGTATTTACTATTCAGAAGCAAAGAAAGCGAAAGCAAACATGAAGTACTTTGATTCAATTAGCATAGTTTATGTAAAAGCGAAACAAGAATTAAAGGAGCGTTTCAATAAAGAAAAATACATGCCGGATGAATTGGACAGTATTCAGAAATTAAATCCCGAATTAGAAGGGATGATAAAAGTGTTAAAGTATGCTCAGAGAAACAATTTTACAGAAGATAAGTTTAAAAGGTATTATAAATATTATAAAAACCTAATAACTTATGGTTATAATGTATCTTACAATGAAAGGGAAGGTTTGAATGAAAATAGTGAAGATATCGAAGACTCTATTTATGGGAATAATATTGTTTTTGGTGACGTGCCTTTTCAACATTCTACTTCTGTTTCTGGTCTTCTCGCCGCAAGCAGAGCCAATAATTTGGAGGTAAAGGGAGTTTCAGACAATATAAAAATATTGCCTGTAGTAATGGTTGCTACTGGTGATGAATATGATAAAGATGTCGCTCTGGCAATAAGATATGCTGTTGATAATGGTGCAAAAATTATAAATATGAGTTGGGGAAAACGTTTCTCATTACATTCAGATTGGGTAATTGATGCTGTTAAATATGCTAAAGAAAATGATGTTTTATTGATACATGGAGCAGGAAACGAGGCGACTAATACTGATGAAGAAGACTTTTACCCAATAGATAATGTAGCAGGAAAAGAGTTTGTGGATAATTTCATAGTAGTTGGAGCTAGTAGTTATTCATTAGACAAAAACTTAATTGCTAGATTTTCGAATTATGGAAAGGAAAATGTAGATGTTTTCGCACCAGGGAATTACCTGTATACAACAGATGTAAATAATAAATTTAAGTATAATAGTGGTACTTCATTAGCCACACCTTTAGTTTCTGGGGTAGCAGGTTTAATTTTTTCTTATTATCCAGATTTAACCTCAGCGGAGGTTAAAAATATTATTTTAAATTCGGGAGTAGAATATTCTATAATGGTTAAAGTGCCGAGAGAAAAAGGGAAAGAAATGCCATTTAATCAGATGTCTAAATCAGGAAAAATTATAAATGCTTTTAATGCACTTAAATTAGCAGGAGAGGTTTCCAAAAAGAAGAGACATTAAGTACCTTTTTTGACTATATCAGTTCTGTAATCTTTATGAAATTCTGAGAGTTATGAAAAATAAAAAGGAATTGCTAAACAAGCAATTCCTTTTTATTTTTGTATCTGTGTTATAGATTAAACAACCTCCACAAACAAACCTTCTTCTGTTTTTTCAACTTTCGCAAGTTTGTTTTTGGTTAAACCTTTAATGGTTTTATCCCATTTTTTATTGCTTAATCCACTTTGAGATTTTAACTCATTTAAATCAATCTTCTCAGCTTTTTCTATCAAAGCTAAAACAGCTTTTTCATCATCGTTTAATTCAACAGCTGGCGCTTGTCTTTCAGGCTTCATTTGTGGGAAGAAAAGTACTTCTTGAATTGATTGATTGTTTGTTAAGAACATAATTAAACGGTCAATACCAATACCTAATCCTGATGTAGGAGGCATTCCGTATTCTAACGCTCTTAAGAAATCTCGATCAATAAACTCTCCAGCCTCATCATCTCCTCTTTCAGCTAATTTTAATTGAGCCTCAAAACGCTCACGCTGATCGATAGGGTCATTTAATTCTGAGTAAGCATTGGCAATTTCTTTACCACAAACCATCAATTCAAAACGCTCAGTTAATTCTGGATTGTCTCTGTGTTCTTTACATAATGGAGACATTTCCTTTGGATAATCAGTAATAAATGTAGGTTGAATATAATTTCCTTCACATTTCTCACCAAAAATCTCATCGATTAACTTTCCTTTCCCCATAGTATCGTCTACTTCGATTCCCATTCCTTCGGCAGCAGCTCTGATTTCGTCTTCAGATTTATCAGAAATATCAAACCCGGTAAAATGCTTAATAGAATCTGCCATAGTTACTCTTGCATATGGCGCTTTAAAGTCAACCTCATGCTCTCCAAAAGTAGCTTTTGTAGTTCCGTTTACTGCGATAGCACAGTGTTCTAAAAGCTTTTCAGTAAACTCCATCATCCAGTTGTAGTCTTTATAAGCTACATAAATTTCCATTGCTGTAAACTCAGGGTTATGAGTTCTATCCATTCCTTCATTCCTGAAGTTTTTCGAGAATTCATATACACCATCAAAACCACCTACAATTAAACGCTTTAAGTAAAGCTCATTTGCAATACGCATGTACAAAGGAATGTCTAATGCGTTATGATGCGTTATAAAAGGTCTTGCAGCGGCACCTCCTGGAATTGGTTGTAAAATTGGAGTTTCAACTTCAAAATAACCAGCATCATTAAAAAACTGACGCATAGCATTGAAAAGTTTTGTACGTTTTACAAACACTTCCTTTACATGAGGATTGACAACAAGATCAACATATCTTTGGCGATAACGTAATTCAGGATCTGTGAATGCATCAAAAACATTTCCTTCGTTATCAACTCTTGGTTGAGGTAAAGGCTTTAATGACTTACTTAATAAAGTAAAGTTCTTTACCAGTACAGTTGACTCTCCAACTTGAGTTGTGAATAATTCTCCTTCAATACCAATAAAATCACCTATATCTAGTAATTTTTTATAAACTTCGTTATACAAGGTTTTATCTTCTCCTGTACAAATTTCATCTCTGTTGAAATATACTTGAACTCTTCCAAAGCTATCTTGCAATTCAGCAAAAGAAGCTTTTCCTTGAATACGACGAGACATTAATCTACCAGCAATAATAACCTTCTTGCCTTCCTTAAAATCATCTTTAATCTCTTTAGAATTAGTGTCTAAAGGATATAAATCTGCTGGATATGGATTAATACCAAGTTCTCTTAACTTGGCAAGCTTTTCTCTACGTACAACTTCTTGTTCTGATAATTGCATTGCTTTGTTTTTTACGTTTCTAAATTTAAAAGCGCAAAGATACGATCAATAAAATTATTAAGCAATGTAAAGAGGAGACAGATTTTATTCAAAAAAATGTGATTTTTTTGGTAGTTATAATTTAGTTTGTATATTTGCAGGCTGTCTTGTTGTAAAAGGCAGCGTTTAGTTGTGTTGTTAAGGTGCTGAATAGCACCATGGTTTTGTTACCAATGGAAAGCTTCCCTGAGATGGGTTGCTTTTTTTTGCTTTTTAGTTAATATCTTATGATAACTTTTTCAAACTCGTTTATCCAAGTGAGTTATTAGGTCTACCAAAAGTTGCCACTGTACTCCCAAAATTTAATAATAAATAAGACAAAAAAGATAGCAGCTACTGAGAACTTTATGGTTACTGAGGCTAGAAAACCAAGGAATGCTCCGAAAGAAGCTTTAAGAGCACGATTGGTGTCTTTACTATCGTACATGAGTTCTCCAATAAGTGCACCAACAAAAGCTCCAATTAGTATACCAAATGGAATTGGCGAGAGTAGTCCTACTATAAGTCCAATGGTTGTTCCGTACACTCCATATTTAGATCCGCCAAATTTTTTGGTTCCCAAGGCAGGAATGAAATAGTCTAAAATAAAAATGACCAAAGCAATAATAAAAGTGATAACCAAAAAAGAGGTATTCATTGGAACTGCTTTTGTTAGATGGAGTAGCCATAATCCTACCCAACCAGTTATGGGACCAGGTAGTACGGGTAAAAAAGAACCAATGATTCCTAAGCAAGAAAATAAGAAAGCTAAAATTAGTAAAAACGTATCCATAGAATAAATAGCTGAAAAATAGGGTATAATTTTTGTTCATTAATAAGACGATTTATGTTAAAGTTTGTTACAGTTCAACTAAAAAATTAGTTTAAACTAAAAAATTAGTTATATTTGAAAAAGCTATAAATAATTTCATCAATAATGAATAAACAATTAACCAAGGCCGAAGAGCAGATAATGCAGGTTTTATGGACTTTAAATGAAGCATCTGTTAAAGAGGTGATTGAAAAGTTGGAGGAACCTAAGCCAGCCTACAATACTGTATCTACAATTATTAGAATTTTAGAGACAAAGGAGTTTGTTGGGCATCGTCCAAAGGGAAGAGGGTATGTTTATTTTCCGTTGATAGAAAAGGATGATTACAGTAATCAAAGCGTTCATAAGCTCTTGAACGGATATTTTGGAGGGTCTTTTAAAAGTATGGTTTCTTTTTTCGTAAAAGAAAATAAGATGGATATAAAGGAATTGGAGAATATATTGAAGGAAATAAATAAAGATCAGAGATCATGATAAATTACATTATTCAAGTACTGCTTTTTCAGGCGCTGTTTATACTTATTTATGACTTGTTTTTAAGTAAAGAAACGTTCTTTAAAGGAAATCGATGGTACTTATTAGGAACCGTTTTTCTGTCATTACTTTTACCACTAGCGAAGTTTTCTTCAATAAAAGAATCGGTTGCAACGGAGTATATGATTATGCTTCCAGAGGTTGTTCTCTCGCCACAAAGAGTTATTGAGAAATCGCCCTGGTATGAATCTTTAAGTGCTTTAAATATTTTTATCTATTTAGGAGTTTCTGTATTCTTCTTAATCTTTTTAATGAAACTTGTAAAGGTGATGAGATTGATTTCTCGCAATCGCATAGAAAAAAGACAAGGTTATACTTTGGTTCTTTTGCCAGGGAGATCACGCGCATTTTCTTTTTTTGGATACATATTTATAGGAGAAAAACTTGAAGGAGAGAAAAGAGAAGAAATTATTGAACATGAACTAATTCATGTAAAACAAAATCATAGTATCGATTTATTAATTTTTGAGTTACTTCGAATAGTTCTGTGGTTTAATCCAGCCATTTATCTATATCATAAAAGAATAACATTAATACATGAGTACATCACTGATGCCGAAATGAGCAAGGTGACTAATAGACCTCATTATATAAACAGCTTACTCTCTGAAGTTTTTCAGGTTGAGAGTATTTCATTCATTAATCAATTTTATAAACATTCATTAATTAAAAAACGAATAATTATGATGACAAAAGAACAATCAAAAAAAGTTAAACGATTAAAATATTTGCTGCTGCTTCCTGCACTCGTGGGAATGATAGTGTATTCTTCCTGTATCAAGGCTGAAGCAAAAAATAAGTTGTTAAATACAATTTCCGTGAAATCAAATGGAGGAGATAAAGCTTCTGATAATTTAATAGTTCCAGTTAAAGCAGTAAAGAAACAGAAGGAGAGAGCTTCAAAGTCTAAAGTTAACGGAATTCAAGATAAGAAGTTTAAAAATGTAGCAAAAGGAACAGAAGTTTTAGAGAATAAGGTTTCGGAAAATACTGTTTTAAATGTAATACCTTTTTCAGTTATTCATAAGGCACCAACATTCCCTGGTTGTAAAGAGGGAGATAAAAAGTGTTTGAATAAAGGAATGGCAAACTTTATTAAAGAGAATTTTGATATGAAGGTTGCTAATAATTTAGGGCTAACTCCTGGTAGAAAAAGAATTTATGCCGTTTTTAAAATAGGTAAAAATGGAGTGGTATACGATACTCAGGTTAGAGCACCGCATCCTGCTTTAAAACAATATACTTTTGATGTCTTAAAAAAACTTCCTGAGTTTGTTCCTGGTGAAGACAAAGATGGAAATAAAGTTAATGTAGGGTATACATTACCAATTACCTTCTATATTGAAGGGGTTCAAGAGATTCCAGTGAAAGTAGAAGAAAGTTTTAATAATAACTACGAGAATTCTGGGATTCCACTATCACAAGCTCACAAATCACCGACATTTGTAGGGTGTAACGATGGAGATAAAAAATGTTTAATGGAAGGAATGGCTCAATTTGTTATTGATCATTTCGATATAAAATTAGCAAAGAGTTTAGATTTGGCTCCGGGGAAGAAGAGGATATATGGTGTTTTTAAAATTGGAAAAAACGGGGTTGTTTACGATATAAATGTAAGAGCGCCACATCCGAAACTTAAAGAGCACACAATAGAATTTTTGAAAAAGCTTCCTAAACTTGTCCCAGGGGAAGATAAGGATGGGAAAAAAATAAATATAGAGTATACGTTGCCTATTACTTTTGAGATAAAAAAGTAACAATCAAAAAAATAATTGCTAAAAATAAAAGCCTAGGCTTCCTGAATAAAAGAAAGATATAATCGAAATAAACTAAAAATAACAAATAATAGTAGATTACCATGAGTAAACAATTGACAAAAGCAGAAGAACAAATAATGCAGGTTTTATGGGATTTACAAGAAGCTTCAGTAAAAGAAGTAATTGAAGAGATAGATAGCCCGAAACCAGCTTATAATACCGTTTCAACAATTATTAGAATTTTAGAAACAAAAGATTTTGTTGGCCATAAGTCCAAAGGAAGAGGGTATGTGTATTTCCCATTGATAGCTAAGAATGATTATAGTAATCAAAGTGTCCAAAAGTTGGTTAATGGATACTTCGGAGGATCTTTCAAAAGCATGGTTTCTTTTTTTGTAAAAGAAAACAAGATGGATATCTCCGAATTGGAGAATATATTAAAAGAAGTGAATAAAAATAAGAAGTAATGATTAGTTACATTATTCAAGTATTATTGTTCCAAGTATTATTTGTCTTGGTATACGATTTGTTTTTAAGTAAAGAAACATTTTTCTCTAAAAATAGATGGTATTTATTAGGTACAGCTTCAATATCGTTTGTTTTGCCACTGATAAAATTTCCATCAGTAAAAGAGTCTGTACCATTAGAGTATACAATTATGCTACCTGAAGTGGTTTTATCTCCTCAACAAGTAATAGAAAAAACCTCATGGTATCAGTCTATTAATTATTTAGATGTTTTGTTTGTTTTTGGAAGCCTAGTGTTTTTTGTAGTGTTTCTTAGTAAGGTGTTGAAGGTTATTACTTTAATAAAAGAAAATGAAGTTATGGTAAAGAAAGGTTACAAGTTAATTTTGTTAGAGAAGTCCACCAATGCTTTCTCTTTTTTCAACTACATTTTTATAGGTAAAGGCATTCCTGAAGAAAAAAGAGAAAAAGTAATCAAACACGAACTCGTGCATTGCTCTCAGAACCATACAATTGATTTGTTATTTTTTGAATTGCTGCGAATAATTATGTGGTTCAATCCTATGGTATATGTTTATCAACATAGAGTGTCTCTTGTTCATGAATATATTTCAGATGCAGAAGTGAGCAAAGAAATAGAAAAAATTAGCTATATAAATAATTTACTATCTGATGTTTTTCAGGTAGAAAACATTTCATTCATTAATCAATTTTATAAACATTCATTAATCAAAAAACGAATAATTATGATGACAAAAAATCAGTCGAGAAAGATAAGACAACTTAAGTATTTATTATTGATACCAGTTCTTGGGAGTATGTTGTTTTATGCTTCCTGTAGTGAAAATCAGTTAGAAAAAGTTGAGAATAAACAATTACAAAAGGTTTATATCGGAACAAAAGGGAGATACCAAGAAACTAAAAAAGAAACGCATTTAGATTTGTTTATATCTCTTGATGGAGAATCTTTGGGGAAAGAAGTTTCGCAAGAAGAATTAAATAACGAAGAAAAGGAGGAGTTGTTAGAATTTAAGAATAACTTTTTGGATGGAATAAAGTCAAAAGATGATAATAAAAGTCCATTCTACTATAAATTATATGATTTTGAAGGGAGAAAAGTTATTGGACTTCATAGAGAAGCGTTCAAATTAAAAGCAACAAATTCAGTCTTTCGAAATGTTGATCATGTACCGTTTTCACAGGTTGATAAAATTCCAACTTTTCCAGGATGTGATGAAGGAGATAAATCTTGTTTTAACAAAAGTATGACAGATTTTGCCATGAAGTATTTTGATATGTCAATGGTAAACAAATTAGGGTTATTACCAGGTAAAAAAAGGATTTATTGTTTTTTCAAAATAGATAAAACAGGAAAAGTGGTAGATCTTCAGGCAAGAGCTCCTCATCCAGCATTGAAATTGGCAGCTATTGAAATGTTAGGTAAATTACCTAAAATGGTGCCAGGAGAAGAAAGGGGAGAAGTAGTTCGAGTAGGGTACACCTTACCAATAACATTAAATATAGAAGGATAATCAAAACAATTAATACAATATAATTTATGAAAAAGAGCTTATTAACTATTATTCTAACAGTAATGTTTTTTAAAGTCGAGGCACAGACCTCGACTTTTACTAAAGTTGATAGTTTGTTAAACAGAGGGAGGTATCAATCTGCTTTAAAACTACTAAAAGAGCAGCCAAGTACTTTTGAGACTAATAAAAAAATAGCGAGCATTTATAATAATCTTGAAAATATTCGTTCAGCTGCTTTTTACTATGAAGAAGCCTTAAAAATAAAAGAGAGCTATAGTGCCAGTGTAAAACTTGGAGCTATTTATGTTAAGCAGAAGAAGCTCAGTGCGGCCATAAAAATCTATGAGAAACTACATGAGCAAGATAAAGAAAACTTGTTCGTCACGTATCAATTGGGGAAGTTGTATGTTAAACTGAGAAAAGGGAAAAAGGCGCTGAGATTGTTTCAAGAATTGATAGAAAAAGATAACTCAAATGCTAATTATCATTATTATAAAGGGATGGCTTTTAAGTTACTAAAACAAAGAGACCCTAAGATGGATAGTTTCTTAGATGCATACGAAAGAGACGATACTCATATGAAATCTATTGAAAATTTGGCGGTTGATTATTTGCGTATCAAAGATCGTGATTCGTCTGCAATATTTGTAAATCAAGGGCTTCTCGTTAATCCAAATCACTTAGAATTGAATAAGCTTAAGATAAATGATTTATATAGAGAAAAGAAATTCGAAGATGCTCTTGTTCTTTTACAAAGAATTGATTCCATTAAGCCCAATGAGTTGTACACAAAGAAAATGTTAGGAAGAACCTATTTCAAATTGAAAGACTTTGAGAAAGCCAGAGAGTGTTTTAAAAAAGCAGGTAAAATTGATCGTAATGATTATAAAGTATATACTTATCTTGGAGATATAGAGTTCGAAGAGGAGAATTTTAAACGAGCAGACTTGAACTATAGTTTTGCGACTTTTATAGGAAAAGAGTATAGAGACACAGAATATTATAAATTAGGACTAACGGCCGAAAAACTTAAAGAGCCAAAAAAAGCGATTTTCCATTATGAGAAATCATTAAAAGAGAGTCGTGATAATTTCAGAGCCTTATATCGATTAGCTGTGGTTACCGAACACTTTTATGAAGATAAAAGAATCGCTTATAAACATTATAAGACATATTTAGAGCGATTTAAATCTCTCGATCAAAAGCTAACAAGTCATGCGGAAGAAAGATTGAAAGTGATTAAAAAGCATTACTTCAAACAAGGAGAAATTCTAGAATAATAGAGAAATGGTAGTAGTTCATTTTTAATGATGAATGGCAAGAAAATGATGTTAAAATGTTGGTTTTCTTGTGTTTAAAATAATTGGGAAAAACTTATGTGAACATTTTAATGTTAAGAATATGTTAATTTTAACAAATTTTAAAATGTTCTAATTATGAAAAAACTATTATTTGTAGTTACATGTATTGTCCTTTTTTTAGTGTCATGTAGTGACGACACTTCAGGGGAGTTAACTAGTCAAAATCTTTCAAGTCAAGAAAAGGATAAGAAAGAGGTGACTATCGTTTTTAATCAGGGAGATAACTTGGTTGAATCAATTGTAAATGTAGAAGAGAATAGAATTGTTTTTAAAAAGAATAGCCAATTAAATTTAAAAGGAAAAGAATATTTAGCTGCAGGGCAATTATCTACAGCGCCCAATGGGTTCTTAAGAAAAATTGTATCTGTTGTTCAGGAAGGAGATAAAATAATTGTTGAAACAGAAATCGCTGAGGTTACGGATTTAATGCCTGAGGGTAATCTTGATGTAATCTATAACTATGATAATATGGATCTCAAAAGACCTTTACGAACAGATAAAGGTGATTTGGTTTCATATAATACTTCCATGGAAAAAGGGGCTAATTTAGGAACCTTTACCATTTCTTTAAACAGAGTAATTTTTGATGCAGATGGGAATCATTCAACTACTCATGATCAAATTAAGGCAAACGGTAGTTTCTCGGTTCAGCCTTCTTTAGATTTTGGAGTTCGTTTCCATTGGTGGCAATTGCAAGAGTTTAGGACTATTATTACTAGTAAAAAAACAGCAAGCCTAGATCTTATTTGGAGTCATTCAGTTCCTTTATTTAAGCATAGTATTCCACTAGCTAAAATACCATTACCTCCAGTAACTTTTTGGATTGGATGGGTGCCAGTAGTAATTACGAATTCCGTAAATGTTACTTTAGATGCGAATGGATCTGTAAATGCCAGTATTTCAACTGGTGTTGAAGGAACGGTAACATTAAAAGAAGGGATTCGATATAATCGTGGTAATGGATGGAGTTATATTCATGATGCTTATGATTTAGGGTTTAGATTTAAGCCAATTTCGGCAACCGTAGGTTTTGACGCTTCGGTAGCAGTTAATGGAGAATTTGAAACTATGTTTTACGGTGTTTTAGGCGTTGGTATAGGCGCCAATGCAGGTTTTTATGTAAACGGAACCTATTATATTGATACAGATTTAGTAAGCTATATCGATTGGTTTGCTGGCTTTAGGGCCGGAATGCAAGCCTTTGCAAGGGCAGGTTTATTTGGTATTCCTGGCTTAAACTTTACATGGGGTTATCCTATTTGGACACAGAGTTGGCCGATAACCGAAGGACAAATAATGCTTTAAAGTATTAATTCATGCTTTAACCAGTAATAAATTTAGAACAGTGAAAATTAACAATAAAGCAACCTAATAATATATTAGGTTGCTTTTTGCTTGGTAATCATTTCTGATTGATTACTAGAATTATCTTATCACAGGTAAATTCAACCTGTCTTTAAAATGTTTTGAGAGTTGGTATCTACAAATTTGAATATGTAAATGAGGTTCTTATCGAGAGTAAAATTACTTTAGTAACCTCCCCGTTTAGGAAATCTCTGAAACGTTTGTCAATTTATGATAATTTTTTGGAATTATGTATTCGATATCCCCAAGGATTAAATATTTGTAAGTTATTCTCAGGCAGTATTCAATACATTCAACTTTAAAATATCGTTTAGATCATCGGTTCGGTATGGTAAATATTTTGAGAAACCTAGCGAGGTGTGTTAATGTGAACAGAGAAAAGCGATTACCTAAAGGAATATTATTTTTTTTTTAGTATTTTCATCACAAAACCAATGGGGTGAGAAACTGCTTTATTTTAGTGCTTATACTTTTTTACTTTGGTGCTTGTGATTATTTTTCCTTTAATAAAAAAGAGGATTTAAGAGCTAATCTAGATTTTACAAGTGTTGATGCTTACCCTACTTTTGTGTCTTGCGAAAATTTAGATGAATCGGAAAAAACGGCTTGTTTCAAACAAGAGATTAGGAAAAGAATAGCTTCAACTTTGGCGGAAGCGGATTTTACAGTTCAGGATGAAATTGACGAAACTATTGTGATTCATTTTACAATTTATAAAACGGGGGAGATAAAGTTGAAATCCATTCAGTCTTCACCCGAAATACACGATATACTACCATCTTTAGATAGTCTTTTAAAAGTTTCTATTAAAAAATTACCCAAAATAAAACCTGCTATAAAAAAAGGTTTTTCAGTAACAACACAGTATAAATTACCAGTAAAAATTTCGGTTAAAAGCCAATAAAATAAAATACCAGCTACATGTGTAACTGGTATTTTTTCATGAAAAAAAGGAAATGGTTAAAAGCTACATCTTAAATAACCTCCAAGGGTTCTTACTGGAAGTAAAGAGCCAAATTCAAAGGCTCCACCATTTCTGTTATTGTATGAGCCGTCAGGGTTGAGGTTAAAAGGTAAACTTTGATAAATATAACCAAGGTTTCTTCCAACAAAGCCAATGTTTAAATTGTTTACATTGAACATTTTTGCCCATTTATCTGGTAAGTTGTAATTAAGTCTCACTTCTCTAATAGCAATATATGTGTTGTCATGCACAGATTCTTCTTTACCACCGCTAAACTGTGTAAATCCAGCGTAATAATCGGTGGCCTTTAAAGGTTGAAGTAGGTAAACTCCGTTGGCATCTGTTCCTACTTTTTCTCTTGCTTGATCAAACGTTAGCCCACCAACATCCTGACCGTGTAATACAGTATTATTTGCAAAAACTCCGTCAGGAATAATTCCATCGTGCGAGTTAATATAATTAACCTCATTTTGATTGGTATTCGGATTGAAATAAGTATCTGTTTCTGTTCTTAAAACTCCACCATTGTTTTCATTTCTACCAAATGCGGTGTTTTTAAGCGCCCCTCTACTATATAACAAACCATAAGTTCCAGATAAAATATCTCCTCCGATTTTACTATCAAGAACTACAGAAAGTTCGAAGTTTTTATATCTGAATTGGTTAGATAATCCCAAAAGAAAATCAGGATTAGCATCTCCAATTACTGTTGGTTCTCCGCTTGGCAAATACTGCATATTAGCATTAAATACTTTGTTGTTGTTTTCATCTCTCATATAAGCATAATTCGAAACCATTGTTCCGAAACTTCCTGTAAGAGCTCCTCTAAGATTAACTTCACCTTGTCCTTGACGTGATTGTTGTACACTTCCTGAAAGACCTTTGAATCTATTAGTATTCTGAGCAAAATTTACTTGAGTTGTCCATTGAAAATTATCGTTAACAATATTTTCCGAAGTAAGGAAAACCTCCCAACCTCTGTTTTCAACATCAACTTGCATTTGTCTTATAGGGGTAGCACTATTTACTATCGGAGTAACCAATTCATACAAATGATTGTTTGTTGATTTTAGATAGTAAGTGGTTGCAATATTCAAGCGATCATTGAATAAACCTAAATCAAGATTGAATTCAGTTTCCCATGATCTTTCTACTGAAAACCCTACTTGGTAATTATTTTGAAGTCCAAAAACAGCACTGCTAGTGTAGTACGGTCTTGTAATCGTTCTGAATGATGGATATGGAAGTTCTAAATCGTTATTTACAGGATTAGAAATATGGTATAATCCTGTTACATTTCCAACTTCGGCATAGTTTGCTCTAAGCGATAACTTACTTAAAGTACCTTTCTTTACGGGGTTGAAATCTTGGAGGTCTTTAATGAGGTGATAGGTAACTCCTATAGATGGATATATCTGCTCTATATTGCTAAGCTGTCCTAGAGATTTCATGTAGTTATTTCGATCATATTTTACAGCAAGATGACCAAATAGTTTGTTTTTCCATGAAAGAATAGAACTGGCATGAACACCAAAAATTCCTACTTGGTTTGCATTATCTACATCTAAAGTACTTTCTAAAACGCGTTCATTTGGACTTCTATATCTTTCTATTATTTGACTTTCAAACCCTCTAATAAATGTAATAGGTACGGAGCTTTTAGGCAAATAAGCGTTACCGTAAATGCTTGACTTCGTATTGAAATATGATGCGGTAATTTGATTGTCAACAGATAAGTTTCCGAAATCTAAATGTTGCTTTAACCCTAAACTAGCAGTGAATTCAACGGTTTGTTCTTTAGCTTGATTGAAGTAGCTATGGGTGTTTTCATCAACGTATAAAACATATTCTCTTCTAAGGTCGTCTACATCTCTAAAGAATCCTGGCGCTAGCTCAGTAGTTTTTGTTTGATAATAGGTTGAATTTAAATTTGCATTCAAAGTAAGCGATGGACTCAATACTTGATCATAATTAACAAAACCGCGAAGAGTTAAATTGTCTTTCTGAGCCTTATGACCATATAACCACCAGTTCGATTCATTTTCCAAAACATTGCTTGTTGAGTTGTCCAAAATATTTGTTGGAGTGCTTATGAATTGATTTCCTAGTGAAGCGAAATTGTGAGCACCGATGGTTGGGGCATTTCTGCTTAAAGACTGAGTTAAAAAGGCGCCTACATTGATACTAGAGTTATCTGAAAAATCAATTCTGTTTTTTACGGTGAAACTATGTTTGTCAAAAGTATTGTCAAAGTAGTTTCCTTTGTTAATATTTCCAGTATATGAAAGGTATAGTTTGTTATTCTCACTTTTATTTGATGCAGATACATAGAGTGTTTGAGAATTAGCAGTTTCAAAATGACTTAAGTAATTATCACTTGCTACTGTAAGCCATAACGATCTGGTGTCACTTGGATCAATATCGTTTAAATTAATAAGATCTGGCTTCCCAAAAGTCTGACCAATACTAGAAGCTATGTTCGCATCAAAACTCCATCCGTCTTCCATAGTATTTCCTTTGGTGGTAATTTCAATAACTCCATTCAAACCTCTGGAACCGTATTTATTGGCATCTAAAGCAGATTTTAAAACGCGAATACTTTCAATATCAAAAGGGTTTAAATCTTTTAATGCATTTCCCCAGTCTTGTCCTCCGTTAGCATTGGCTCCTGAAGTTTCGTTACTTACTGGAATACCGTCAATAACGAATAAAGGTTGGTTATTTCCTGCAATAGACTTTTGCCCTCTTATAATAATACTCGTTCCTGAGGTAACACCTCCAGCAGTGGCATTCATTTGTAAACCAGCAACCTGTCCTCTAAGAATATTTACAGGGTTTGCTTCTAAGGTGTTTTCAATAACTTTCGATTCTAATGAAATACTAGATGAAAACTCTTTTTCAAGCTTTTTACTTCTGTTAGCTTTTACTTCAACGTTTTCAATTTGAAAAATTTTACTTTTTAGGTTGATTTCTTTAAAACCAGGACCTTTATAAATAACTTGTTTATTAATAAAAAACTCTGTTTTTATTGAAATTCGAACAGGAAAACTAGAAGCTTTTATTTCAAATAACCCGTCAAGATTCGTTACAGTCGTATTGCGGCTATTCTGTACTTTTATTAAAATGCCGGCAACAGGTTTTTTATTTTCATCTATTAGTTTACCTCTTATGGTCTGTTGAGCAATAACGATACTAGGTAGTAATAAGAGTATCGCTATTATATATTTTAGTTGTTTCATGATAATAGCATTCTTGGGCTCAATGTGTTTGAGCCTTGAATATTTATTAATTATATCTTTGTGTTTCTTAGGGGTTAAGCGCTGTAATTATTGGTAGTTAATAACAATTAATCGTAGTTGTTATGACCTTAATTATTCGTTGTAGTTAAATAATATAATTTTATGTCTGTCAGGGAATAGGTTTCTTTTAACAGGAACATCAAACTTAGGATGTGTGTAATTATATATGACTTCGTTAACGCTTGCCTGATCAGATACCAAATTTTGGTCTTGAGAGTTTCTAGGCATTTTACTAAATCTTACAACATTGTTCGTACTTCCAATAAAGGCTATGTTCTCTTCGATAATATTTAATGGGTAGCTTAACATAGATATTATTAGTGTTTCATGTATGTTTTGATAGGGATTTATCATTGCATCGTAATAGTAAAAACTAGTTCCGTTATATGAGTTAAGAAAAGTACTGTTGATGTTGTTGTTTTCATCAAAGCGAATCTCTAAAAAGTCATCAGTAATATATTCTGTTCCATCTAGAGTTTCTTTACTTATTCTCCAGGTATTACCTGTTTTTTCTAGAACTTTTCTCGAGGTATTACTAATTTGTAAAATAACCTTGTCCCCATCGAACTCTACCTTCATCGTGTTGATAAAGTCTAAAACACCATTTGAATAAGTCAAATTGAAATTATCAATTGATCGAAATGTAATGTTACTTAAGTTATTTTGTGAGTTGTATGAATACTTTTCTATAATATTTTGACTTTTATCGGTGATAGAAACAAGTTTAAAAGTTTCAGATAAAACTTTTCTATTTCCAATTTCCAAGTCTAAATTAGTTTCACACGAAGTAATAACTAAGATTAATATTAGGATTGAGGTTTTTATATATTTATTCATAATATTCAATTTTTGCCCAACTAAAGAAATAAGGGCCAGGTCTGTAAATTTCGGTAGGAAGTCCCTTTTCGTTAAAGTCGTAAGTATATGCCATTGGAGACCAATAGTCATTTACGAAATCATGAGGAATGAATTCTTTAAAGTTTAATCTATGTGCTTGCTTGAAGGCAATTTTAGTGTCTAATCCTCCAAAATGATTAGGAGTTACCCAAGCTGTTTCCATATTTTGACAAAGAAGCAAAACATCACCACCGTCTATTTCTCTTATATAGTTTGTTAGATTAGGATGAGTGGCTTGAAAAGTTTCCTCCTCTGGCACTATTAAAGTATAATCAGGTTCAATAATGTCAACAAATTTACCTTTATCGTTATAGCGATAAATTTCTTTAACTTTCATCTTATTGGCGTCATCTCCATAATAAGAGAAACGGAACATTATTTTTAGTTTATGATCGAAAGTATTGTCACCACCGAAATAGATTTCGGTTGTTCTCCCTAAATCGTCGTAATTGAATTTGTATTTCCAATGATACAACCCATCTAAATCTCTGAAATATTTAATTCGACCTCTCGATGTGATTTGAAAATTATTTGCGCTTTCATATTCAGCGAAATCGTTGTCTTCAACACATGATATGAAAGACAATAACATCGTGAATAAAATGAATTTTATGATTTTATCTACTGAGTTCATAAGCTCTATTTATGTTAAAATATAAACTGTTGTCACTTGGATTAATATTAGGTAAAGGTTGGAAGTTGGCCTCTTCTGATAAGGTGCTGTTTTCTAATTGAGAGTCAATAAGTAATTGACGTATTTCTTTAGCACTTTTTTCGGGGGTTGAAGACCATAAACAAGCGATGTTTGAAGCTAATAAAATACCTGCTGTTCTCGAATAATAATTAGCATCTCCTCGAATATCTTTTACGTAAAGATCAAGCCCAAAAGCATCTGGCTTTGTTCTACCATCGGCGGTAGTGGTAACGCTTGTGTTCATTCGGTAGTTATTAGTCCAAGAGCTAAAGCTTCCTCCGTAAGTAGAAATAATATTTTCAGCATCATTTGGAGCTATTAATGTTGGTTCACCCCAAGTTGATCCTGTTAAAAGATTAACTACGAGCATGTCTTTTTCGAAGGCAATATCAACTGCTCTTGATGAAAACGCTACTTTTCCATCTAGTTCTTCCGGTTGATAGTTTGCATTAGGATCATCAAAATTACCACCATAAGTATGTTTAGAGCTTATGATGTGTATTCCAACACTATCGGCTCTTTCAAGAGTTTTAACCCATAAAAGCTCGTCAATTTGTTCTTCATGTAAAGTGCTTTCAGGTACATATAGCGCATAATTGGCGCGAGGAGCGGCTCCAATATATTGATCCTCTACAATTGCAGCGGCATATTCCAAATCTTTAATACCATCGTTTGCTACGGCATCTACCTCATTGATTTTTTTAGGAATATGGTAAGTGTCAATAAAACGATTTTCATGGGCAATATGAGCAAGTGCTGATTTTTGCACTGCGTCAAGAGCACCGCTAGCTCCAGAGTGGTCAGCAAAATTAAAACCATCAGCTAAAATTGCAATAGAAATTCCTTGTCCAAAAAAACCTTTAGAAAGCAATGAATTATTGTGGAATGTTAGAAAATCTTCATTATGCCCATAGTTTGAATTTTCAAAATTTTCAATTACAGGAGCATTATTACTCAAAGGAGCCATAAGGGTGTTCAGTCTATTAATACTGTTAACATTGTTTTCATAAACACTTAAATCCTTATTCTCTCCAAAAGTTTCAATTCGTTCAATAAAATCGAGTCCGGCTAAATCTTCTACCTTAAAAACTTTGTCAGTAGCAATAACTGCTGCATTAAACCATTTAGTGGTAAGTTCAATATCTACATCGACCGTTTCTTTAATGCGCCTTAAATATTCTTTAGAAACAGGTAAGTCTAAACTGTTGTATTCAATATTGTGAAGAGAACGTTTTAGTTTTGCCTCAGGACTGAAATAATTTTCGGCGTCAGAAATTTGTTGATCTCCTTTATCCTTAAAGTGTATTAAATAGAACTCCGTTTTTAAAGTTCTTGGGGTTATTTGATCGTCATATTTAGCATAGAGCTCTTGATCTATATCGTTTCTACAATTTGAGAAAAGAAGCCCTAAAACAATAAAGAAGAGTGTTTTATTAATTAGTTGTTTATTTATCATTGTTTAAAGTTGTCTTGTTTGTTGATGATTTGATATTCAAATGTGTAGTGCCCGAATCCAGTTACGGTATTGTAATCTAAGTCGTCAAAACCATCAAAAATATCTTTGTATGGACTAATAATTCTTAGTTTTACATAGTGTTTTCCATCAGCGGTTTCAATGAAGAAAGACCTGTTTTTAATAGGTTTAAAAATAGCTGCGTTTACAATAACATACCATGAGCGCGTCCCTAGCCCTTCACCTAATGCCCAGTCCTCATTTTCTTCGTCATCACCTTTTAAAAGGGTAACATCTGGTTTTGCTAAGATGGTACTATAATTTCTGTCGATAATAGCACCTTTTCCATTTCCATCTCTGGTAACATCTGGTGAAGAAACTCCTCCGTTGATATAAAGTTGTCTAAGACCGAAGCCAATATCCCAGTTATCGCCTTCGGGCTCTTTTACTAAAATTCCTTTCTCGAAATTGAAAAAAGCGATATGGCGCCATGAGGTAACGGCGGTTCCTGACTTATGATCTAAGTTTTCAATTCGAATATTTGTTTGTAATTCGACATTCTCTCCATTGCCATCTAAGCCTGGAGGAATAACCTTATCGTGCTCACTGCATGATGTTAAGAATAGGGTGCACAAAATGGCACAAATTAGTTGCTTCATATTTCTACTTTTGATAATTAAAATTGCTTACCGAGTGGTTATCTTATGTTGGTAAAGCAAGGGGATTATTGGTTTGTAGTTTTCGGGTATTTAAGTTTTGCTTCAATAGAAGTGCTTTCTAAATCATGGATTTATTTATGATTTAGAACAAGTTTTTTAGTCTTGCTTTGTACCTTCTATAAAGATTCAGATATAGTTGATTTAGATAAGAGGCAGGACTATTGTTGCCTAAACTTTCTTGAATATTTGCTGAAGGAAATATTGGTGCCGAATAATACTGTTCTTGTGAGCTAGAAGTAAGATCAACAGGTGTAAATAGACATTGTATGTCAAAATACATTACCTTCATATTTATTTAGATTTAATAAAAATAAAGGCAAAAATATCTATTTTATACAAACGAGCAATATTTATTTTCTTAATTTTTTTTTCATTTTTCACGTCCCAAATTCCATGATTTGCGTTTTTGTCAAAAAATTAGAAAAAGAGTAATATTTGTTAGGTTTATTTTTTAAGAGACTTTGATATTTACTCAAATTTTAACAGGGTTTTTAAATGTTAAAACACCCGTTTTTTGTTACAATACTTTGGCTGATTCGTTTTCGAAGTAAGTAAACTAAATAAAACCAAAGTATGAATCAATTAATCATAGAGACTCAAAATCTGAATTTCTCATATGCTAAGGAGAAAAAGGATATTGAGAATTTAACATTAAAAGTGCCCAAAGGTAGTATCTATGGGTTTCTTGGACCTAATGGATCAGGTAAGAGTACAACAATACGTTTAATTCTTGGACTATTAAAAAAACAAACAGGTGTGGTTTCTTTATTTGGAGAACCTTTCGGTACCGAAAACCGATTAGAGTGTCTTGGTAAAATTGGAGCGCTTATTGAAAATCCATCTTTATATGGACACTTAAATGCAGTTGAGAACTTGAAAATTGCTGGAAATTATAGAGGTGGAGTTTCATCTGATAGAATTGAGGAGGTTCTTGAGATTGTAAAACTAAGTCATGCTAAAAAGAAAAAAGTAAAAGCCTTTTCATTAGGAATGAAACAACGATTAGGTTTAGCTATATCTTTACTAAGTAATCCAGAGCTTGTTATTTTAGACGAGCCTACTAATGGTCTTGATCCTAAAGGGATTATTGAAATGAGGTCTCTGATTAGAGAACTGAATGAAAAGTACGGGACAACTGTTTTTATCTCAAGCCATTTATTGAGTGAGATTGAAAAAACATGTACTCATGTGGGGATAATTCGAAATGGTAAAATGTTGTACCAAGATACAGTTAAGGCCTTAAAACAATCTAAAAGTAAGGAAATTGCAGTTGAATTAGAGGTCGATAAATTTATTGAGGCAATGGTTGTTTTAGAGGGGTTAAAAAAGGAAAATACCTCAAGAGATGAAGATTTTATTCAAATTGAAGTTGAAAGTAAGAATGAGATAACTTGGATCATCGATGCTCTAAGAGAAAAGAGTATTCAGGTGTTTCAGGTACGCATTCAAAATAATTTGGAGGATCTATTTTTATCATTAACTGAAAACTAAAAAACATGACTGCAATTACATTTTATATATCAAATACCAAAAACGAATTAATTAAGTTAAAACGAACCTTTGCATTTTGGTTGGCGGTTATCAGTGGAATTATGATTCCTTTGTTATTTTTTATAGTATACCTTGTCAAATATGAGAAATTGATTCCGGCAGAAGGAGTAAGCCCATGGAATAAGTTCATGCTTGACCAGATTAGAAATTCCATTCCTTTTTTGGTGCCAATGTTTATTGTTTTAATAACCAGCTTAATTATTCAAGTGGAGCATAAGGCAACAGGTATAAAGCATTTGTTCGCCTTGCCAATACCAAAATGGAGTGTTTACTATAGTAAATTATTTGTAGTGCTAAGTTCAATAATCGCATCATATATTTACTTTTTTATAGCAATTTTAATTTTTGGTTCTTTATTGGGAGTGTTGAGACCTGAGTTAAATTTTTTAGAGTTTCAACCGGAATACTTTAAGTATATTAAAATGCTTTCTCTTTCATTTGTTGCTTCATTGGGAATAGTTGGATTGCAATTTTGGTTGAGCTTCCGATTTAAGAACTTTATTGTGCCTTTGGCTGTTGGGATGATCATGGTAATTATTGGTTTAATTGCGTCAAGAGCACCTGAAGCAATTTATTTTCCTTATGCTTATAATATCCTTTCTATTTCACAAGGAAGTAATGGACCTCAAACTTTTGGAGTTTCCACAGTACTTGTGTATAGTGTTGTTTTCTTTTTGATAACGAGCGTAGCGGGTTATTTGGATATTAGAAGGCTTAATGTAAAATAATGAAAAATAAAAACTTCAATGAAAATTACTTTCGTTGAAGTTTTGAAATTAGCAATTGTACTTTAAATATAGTGAATGCTATTGGTTCTTTTTACCCAGTAGTTCGATTTTTGAAAGCCATGCTTTTCTATACTCATCTTTAGATAGGCGTAAAGAGCCGATTGTAGTAAATTTTACGGGCTTTATTCCAACAAAAGAGCATGTAAGATTTTTAATTGAGGAATGACTAGGACATTTATTAATGAATTTATAATACCATGCTGGTTGATCAAGAGTAGATATAACTCTAGCAGACTTTTTGGTTAAAAATTTATCCCACCAAACAGAACCTTCCCTTTTCTGAAAGGCAAAGCCAGGTAAAAAAGTACGATCAATAAATCCTTTCATAATAGCTGGGTATGATCCCCACCAAACGGGATAAATCCATACGATATGAGAGGCCCACATTATTTTTTTCTGCGCTTCAATCAGGTCTGGTTCTAATTTTGTTCTTTGTCTATAGCCAAATGTTAAATTAGGATCAAATTGGAGTTCTCGAATAATAATTTCTTTCAATTCAGCCTTTGATTGCTGTACTCCTTTTTTGTATGCGTTATGGATACCGAAACAAAAGCTCTCCTTGTCTGGATGACCGTTTATGATGAGTATTTTTCTATCCGACATATTTCACTATGATTATTATAAAGAAAACAAGATGATGTTAGTTTTTGTCAAAATAAAGATAGTAAGCATAAAAATTGATTTCATTGATAATTGTCAAGAAATTAAAGTGGAAGGGGTGCAGAGGGGAGGTAGTTGTTTTGGTTAAGATTTACCTCTCATTCTGCTTAACGTTTCTGGAGTCATTCCTAAGAATGATGCAATATACTTGGAAGGCACACGAAGAAAAAGATGAGGTTTTTTAGATAACAAAGTTTGATAACGTTCTTTTGCAGAATGGAGTTGAAGGTCATCAACCCGTTCTACTAATTCAACAAATAGTTGTTGCATAAATAACCGCCCAAATCGTTCAAACTTCGGCTCGGTTTTAAAAATTTTTTCTAATTCATTTATGCTTATAGCAAAAGCATCTACTTCTTCAATAGATTCAATATTATACTTGCTCTTTTTTTGCTGAAACAAACTGTCAACTGCAGTAATGCTTTGTTGTTCAGCGGCGAAGTGTACTGTTATGTCTTTTTATCTTTTATATAGTAGACTCTGGCTATTCCAGATACAATAATGTAAAAGTGATTGCAAATTTTTCCAGCTTTATGCATTGTATGGTTTTTTGGAAACTGTTTGTATTCCATTATATTTTGAATCGCACTGTAAAAATCAGGGTCTCCGAAAATACTACTATCAACAAGTGAAAATGGAGTTTCCATATTATAACTTCAAAAGTTCATCGATGAATTCACGCTTGTTTGATAAACGAGGAACTTTGTGTTGACCACCCAATTTCCCTTTTGTTTTTAACCAATCATAAAACAACCCATTTCGTGCCTGGTGTACTTTTGGCATTGCAAGAGTCATGTTGTTATATCGTTTAGCTTCGTAATCTGAATTACAGTTTTTCAAATGATTGTCTAACATTTCAGTAAAGAAATTCAGGTTGTCAGGAGCTTTTTCAAATTCTATAATCCATTCATGAGCACCTTGGGCATTTCCATTCATAAAAACAGGACCTACTGTATAATCTTTTACCGTGGCATTAGTTTTCATACAGGCAGCCTTTAAACTTTCTTCGGCGTTTTCAATGATTAATTCTTCACCAAATACATTGATATGATGTTTGGTTCGTCCAGTGACTTTAATTCTATATGGATCTGTTGAAGTAAACTTAATAGTGTCTCCTATCAAATAGCGCCACAAACCACCATTAGTTGATATAACCACAGCATAATTTATATCCTTTTGAACCTCTGCTAACGGAATTGCTTTTGAATTCTCTCCATCGTATTGATCCATTGGGATGAATTCATAAAAAATGCCATAATCAAGCATCAGTAAAAGTTCATCAGATTCATTTCTATCTTGAATTCCAAAGAAGCCTTCCGACGCATTATAGGTTTCATAGTATCTAAAATCTTCTTTTGGAATCAGTTTTTTATATTGTTCACGGTAAGGATTGAAGTTTACGCCTCCATGAAAATAAACCTCTAGATTAGGCCAAACTTCAAGGATGTTACTTTTCCCTGTTTTTTCCAAAACCCTATTCAATAAAACAAGCATCCATGAAGGAACCCCCACTAAACTTGTAATATTTTCATTGATGGTTTCATCTATGATAGCTTCCATTTTGGTTTCCCATTCACTCATCAAAGCCACTTCTTGTTTTGGGGCTGAGCTAAAATCAGCCCAGAAAGGCATATTCTCGATAATTATAGCAGACAAGTCTCCGAAATAGGAGTTGTTATCTTCGTAAACCGCAGAGCTTCCACCCAAACGGAGCCCTTTACCCGTAAATAATTGAGCGTCTTCATTATTATTTATGTACAAGCAAAGCATATCTTTACCAGCCTTGAAGTGACAATTTTCGATTGCTTCGTCGCTTACGGGAATAAACTTACTTTTTGCATTTGTCGTTCCACTTGACTTAGCGAACCAACGAATTTGGGTTGGCCAGAATATATTTTGTTCCCCTTTTCTACAACGTTCAATCAAAGGCTCAATACTTTCATATTTTCTAATAGGAACCTTATTGGCAAAATCGGTGTAGGATTTTAATGATGAAAAATTATGTAACTTACCGTATTCGGTGTTTTTTGCAGAGTTTAACAATTTCAACAATACTTCATTTTGAACATCAATAGGATATTTTAAGAAGAGTTCAACTTGATGTTTTCGTTTTTTTAAAAACCAAGAAATGATTGAATTTATAAACGTAAACGCCATAATATTTTTTAAGTTTGTAGTTTGTTGTTACTGTTTATCGCTAATAACAGCTTTTTCCAGTTTAGGTTAAAACAAGGAAAATAATTTCAGCTAAAAGTAATAAAATTTAGGTTATGCAATATCAAGGAGTATTAAAAAAAATGGCAACGGAAAATTTAGATTCTGTACAGTATTATTTGGACATGAAATCTGATTTTTTACATATGAATCAATTGATTAATAAAACAATATCATTAAGCTTCGTTGGTTATGAATGTTTAAATTGTGGTTCAACGGAGCCAATTTATCGTCAAGGGTTTTGTAAAAGCTGTTTTTTTGAGTCTCCAAGAGTTGCCGATTGGATTCTTAGACCTGAATTAAGTAAGGCCCATTTAAATGAAGAGGATAGAGATTTGGCGTATGAAAAAGAAATGCAATTACAACCACATATTGTGTATTTAGCAAACTCTAGTAATGTGAAAGTTGGAGTAACGAGAAAGAGTCAAGTTCCAACGAGATGGATTGATCAAGGCGCTCATGAAGCTGTTGAAATTGTAGAAGTTCCAAATAGGTACTTGGCAGGAATTACAGAAGTTGCACTTAAAGAGCATGTAGCTGATAAAACCAATTGGAGAAAAATGTTAAAAAACGATATTGAAGATGTTGATTTGAACGATTGGAAAGATAAATTAAAGCCATTTATTCCAGAGGAGACAAAGGAGTATTTTATAGAAACGAATAAAGAAACCAATATCAGTTTTCCTGTTGAAAAGTATCCAGTAAAACCTAAGAGTTTAAATATTGTAAAGCAAGAGGCTTATGAAGGTAAACTTGTCGGGGTAAAAGGACAGTATTTAATTTTTGAAGATGAAACCGTATTTAATATCCGATCTAATGAAGGGTTGGCACTAAATATTGAAGTGAAGAAATAATAAGAAGATATCATAATAAAAAAAAGCATCGATACTATCGATGCTTTTTTATTTGGAGGTTGTTTTCTTAAGATAACCCTGATATTTTTCCATTATTATCTATTTCCATTCCTTCAGAAGCAGGTGTCGATGGCAAACCTGGCATACGCATCATTTTTCCTAAAATTGGAATAATAAACTGCGCTCCGGCGGCAATTTCTATTTCACGTACCGTTACTATGAAGTTTTCAGGTCTTCCGATTAGGCTTTCATTGTCAGAAAAAGATTTTTGTGTTTTTGCCATACAAATAGCAAAATCATTAAATCCTAATCGTTCAATTCTTCGAAGATTTAATTGAGCCTTTTTACTATATTCCACAGAAGTAGCACCATAAACTTCCTTAGCTATTGTTTCAATTTTTTCTTTTACTGGACTATTCCAGTCGTAAAGAGGTTTGTATTGTGAAGCTTTGTTTTCAATAACGTCAACCACTGCTGTGGCTAAATTCTTGGTGCCTTCACCTCCTTTAGCCCATCCTTCAGATACTACAGCTTGAACACCTAAATTAGCACATGCCTTAATAACGAAATCAACTTCTTCCTGAGAATCAGAAATAAATGAGTTAATCGCTACAACTGGTTCAATATTAAACTTTCGGATATTTTCAATATGCTTTTCTAAGTTTTTAAAACCGTTTTGAACACGTTCCAAACTTGGAGTGTTGTATTCATCTTTTGGAGATCCTCCATGATGACGTAAAGCTCTAACTGTAGCAACTAAAACGACACATTTTGGATTCAACCCAGCATAAGCTGATTTAATATTTAAGAATTTTTCAGCCCCTAAATCGGCACCAAAACCAGCTTCTGTAACTACATAGTTAGATAAAGATAATCCCATTTTAGTAGCAAAAATAGTGTTGGTTCCTTGTGCAATATTGGCAAAAGGTCCACCATGAATAATTGCAGGGTTTTCTTCTAGTGTTTGTACAAGATTTGGTTTAATGGCATCCTTTAGTAAGATTGCCATAGCATCTTGAGCTTTTAAGTCACGAGCAAAAATTGGTTTTTTATCAAATGTAAATCCAATAAAAATATTTCCTAGACGTTCTTTTAAATCATCAAAACTAGTAGCCATACATAAAATAGCCATTACTTCTGACGCAGGAGTAATGTTGAATCCATCTTCTCTTGGAATACCGTTCGCAGTTCCTCCCAAACCAATGGTGATTTGGCGCAATGCACGATCATTCATATCGATAACACGTTTCCAAAGAATGGTTCTTGGATCAATATTTAGGTTGTTTGTTTTACTTTGAAGATTATTGTCAATTAATGCAGACAATAAGTTATTGGCTTTTTCAATTGCATTAAAATCTCCTGTAAAATGTAAGTTGATATCTTCCATAGGAACCACCTGAGAGTATCCTCCTCCAGCGGCTCCACCTTTGATTCCAAAAACAGGTCCTAATGATGGTTCACGTAGTACAACAGTAGCTTGTTTCCCTATTTTATTTAGCCCTTCTGTCAAGCCGATTGAAACAGTTGTTTTTCCTTCCCCGGCAGGTGTTGGAGTCAAGGCAGTTACTAGAACTAAGTTGTTGTTTTTAATGTTATCCTCATTAATTAAATTCAGAGGTAATTTGGCTTTATATTTACCATACATCTCTAAATCATCTTCTTCAACGTTTAATTTCTTAGCAATGTGTTTAATATGTTGAAGTTCTTTGGCTTGTGCAATTTCTATGTCGGTTAAGTGCACAGTTTCAGTACTTGATGTTTGCGCCATTATTTTACAATTTGTTAAGTTGTTTATTTATATGTTGTTTAGTCAAAAATATAAGGTAAATATACATATATAATAAGAACTTATAATGTTTCACACTTTATCCTTTTTTGTTAAAATCTACAAAACGCAATAATTCTTTATTAGGATTCATAAAGTCATGGTGATATCTATGAATTAGTAGATTGGTGATTTATCAAAGTTTACTTTTTATGCAGTCTGTTTGAGAAGCAATATTAAAGAGAAATCCTTGTGTTTAATGAAAGTTTGTTAATAATCAAAGGGGGCTTTATATAAATATGCTAAAAGAATTGGCAATTCTTTTTTTGAAATACTATATTTGCACGTTTAAAAAAAGTCGATTTAAATTAATTAAAAATGCAAAACAAAGGTCTAATTAAATTATTTGCTGTCCTTTTCGGACTAGTGAGTGCCTATCAGTTGTCATTTACTTTTTTTGCCAATAAGGTGGAAAAGAGCGCTAAAGAGTACGCTAAGAGTAATGTTACTGACAATAATGGTAGAGAATTAGCTAGATTCGAAAGAAGGTATCTAGATAGTGTAGCAAATAAGGAAGTAGTAAATTTAGGAATTGCCAAATTCACTTATGATGATATCAGAGACAAGGAAATGAACCTTGGTCTTGATTTAAAAGGTGGTATTAATGCAATTTTACAGGTATCTGTAAAAGATATCTTAATCGGATTGTCTAATAATTCTCAAAATAAAGTGTTTAAAGACGCTTTAGCAAAAGCAGATGAGGCTCAAAAAGATAGCCAAGACAATTATTTAGACTTATTTTACGATTCATTCGTAGAAATAAGTAATGGTAGTGTTAAATTAAGTGATCCAAGTATTTTTGGAGCTACCAAATCATTACGTGATAAAATAAACTTCAATAAAACAAACGAGCAGGTTAAATCGACTTTACAAGAAGAAATCAATTCTTCAATAAACACTGCATTTGAAGTATTACGTAGTCGTATTGATAAGTTTGGTGTTGTTCAACCAAATATTCAACGTATTGGAACATCTGGTAGAATTCAAGTTGAATTACCAGGAGCAAAAGATATTGAGCGTGTACAAAAGTTATTACAAAGTACTGCTGAATTACAGTTTTGGGAAGTATTTACCAATGCTGAAGTAATTCCATTTTTTCAATCAGCTAACATCAAGGCTATTGAATTATTAAAAGGAGAAACAGAAGAAGCTGTTGAGAAAGTTCAGGATACCACAAAAAGTGAAGATAGTATTGATGATTTATTAGGAGATGCTAAGGATTCAACAAAAGTTGAGAATCAAAAATCATTATTTACGTATTTAAGTCCTACTTTTCAGCAAGTAAGTCCTACTTTAGGTTATGCTAAATTACAAGATACAGCAAAAGTTAATAGTTTATTAGGCAATAAAGAAATAAGAGCTTTATTACCTAAAAACTTAAGATATGCTAAGTTTTTATGGGACTATAAGTCATTTACTCCAAAAAGAACGGAGCAAAACAAAGATCAGGAGCTAACTCCTATCATTGCATTGTATGCCGTAAAGTCAAACAGAAATGATGTGGCGCCTATTGAAGGTGATGTAATTGCTGATGCAAAACAAGACTTCCACCCGACAAAAGCGAATATGCCAGTTGTTAATATGCAAATGAATGGTGTTGGTACTAAGTTATGGGCAAAAATGACTTCGGAAAATGCTGGGAAGTTTGTGGCTGTTGTATTAGATGATTATGTATATACAGCACCTTCGGTAAACGAACAAATTCCAACGGGGAACACGCAGATTTCTGGTGGTAGTATGACGATTAATGAGGCTAAAGATATCGCTACAGTATTAAAAGCAGGTAAATTACCAGCTCCAGCAAGAATGATTGAAGCAGAGGTAGTAGGGCCGTCATTAGGGCAAGAGTCTATCAACGCAAGTATTTGGTCATTTGGATTAGCTATTTTATTAGTTTTAGTATGGATGATTTTATACTATGGTAAAGCAGGGGCTTATGCGAATATCGCTTTATTGGTAAACATCTTATTTATCTTCGGAATTTTAGCTTCGTTTAATTCTGTATTAACATTACCTGGTATCGCTGGTATCATCTTAACAATTGGTATGTCGGTTGATGCGAACGTAATTATCTTCGAAAGAATTAAAGAAGGACTAAATGGTGGTAAAGGATTAGGTGTTTCTGTAGATGAAGGATTCTCTATTAAAGGAGCGTTATCTGCAATTATCGATGCAAATATTACTACTTTATTAACAGGTATTATTTTATATGCTTTCGGAACTGGTCCTATTAAAGGTTTCGCACTTACGTTAATGATTGGTATCGCAACATCATTATTTACAGCAGTATTTATTACTCGTTTATTAATTGATAGATCAGTTGCAAAAGGAACTGACTTAACGTTCAACACTAACATCTCGAAAAACTGGTTTAAGAACATCAGCGTTGAGTTCTTAAAGAAGCGTAAGTTAGCGTATATCGTTTCTGGAACTTTAATTGTTATCGGTTTAGCTTCAATGTTAACATTAGGATTAAAGCAAGGAGTAGATTTCAAAGGTGGTCGTTCATACGTAGTTCGTTTTGATAAGCCAATGAAAGCGAATGAAGTAGCAAATAACTTAAAAGAAGTATTTGGAACTGCACCAGAGGTTAAAACTTACGGAGCTGACAACCAATTAAAAATCACTACTGTTTTCAAAATTGATGATAAGGGTAAAGAGGTTGATGAACAAGTTCAAAGTGCATTATACAAAGGACTACAGCCTTATTTGGAAGGTGTTTCTTATGAAAACTTTAAACCAGGTTTTGAAAAAGTAAACAATGGTGGAGGTATTATGAGTTATATGAAAGTAGATCCAACTATTGCGGATGATATAAAGCAAGCTGCATTATGGGCTGTATTAGGTTCGTTAATTGTAGTATTCTTATACATCTTGTTACGTTTTAGAAAAATGGCATTTTCTATTGGTGCGGTTGTGGCAGTATTCCACGATGTATTAGTAGTATTAGGTGTTTTCTCTATTTTCTACAAAATTATGCCATTCGATATGGAAATCGGACAATCATTCATTGCAGCAATTCTGACCGTAGTTGGTTACTCGCTGAATGATACCGTGGTAATTTTCGATAGAATTAGAGAGTACGCAAACAATAGTAATTCACTTACAGCAAACTTAGTTGATAAAGCCTTAAGTAGTACTTTAGGTAGAACAATTAATACATCTTTAACAACATTATTAGTAATGTTAGCTATATTCTTCTTTGGAGGAGATAGTATTAAAGGATTTATGTTTGCCCTTATTGTAGGGGTAGTTGTAGGTACTTACTCATCTTTATTCGTGGCAACGCCGATTATGTTCGATGTGGCCAAAAGAAAGAAAAAAGAATAAATTATAATACGATTATAATAAAACCGTTTTGAATAGAGTTCAAAACGGTTTTTTCATTTAATATCAAGCAACTATCTTTGCAGTCAGATGAAAATTACAAGAATTCACGATTTATATTTTAAAGAGTTCGTTTCAAAAAACGAAATTTCTCGTATAGTTAAAGATTTAGCCGTACAGGTTAAAAACGATTTGCCAGAAAATGAGGTGCCACTTTTTATTGGAATATTAAATGGGTGCTTTGTTTTTGCAGCGGATTTTGTAAGAGTTTATAAAGGTGATTGTGAAATTTCATTTGTTAAACTAGCATCTTATGAAGGAACTAGTAGTACTGATAAAGTGAAAAAATTGATTGGTGTTAATGAAGATCTTGAAGGGAGAACAGTAGTCATTTTAGAGGACGTAATTGATACAGGAAACACACTTCAAGAGATCTATGAAATATTCAAATCTAAAAACTTAAAAGAACTTAAAATAGCAACACTTTTCTTTAAGCCAGATGTCTATAGAAAAGAACTTCCAATAAATTATGTAGGAAAAAGTATTCCAGATAGTTTTATTGTAGGTTACGGATTAGATTACAATGGTTATGGAAGAAATTTGCCAGCTGTTTATCAATTAACAACACAACCAAAAATGAAAAATATTGTATTATTTGGCCCTCCTGGTGCCGGTAAAGGAACACAAGCTACTATTTTAAAAGAAAAGTACAATCTAGTGCATATCTCTACTGGAGATGTATTTCGTTATAACATTAAAAACGAAACAGAATTAGGTGTTTTAGCTAAAAAATATATTGATGCTGGTGAGTTAGTTCCAGACGAGGTAACGATTAGCATGTTAAAAGATGAAGTTGAGAAGAACGTAGGTGTTGATGGATTCATTTTTGATGGATTTCCAAGAACAGAATCACAAGCTATTGCATTGGAAGAGTTTTTAGCTGAAAAGGGAGAAGGAATTAACGGAATGGTAGCTTTAGAGGTTCATGAAGATTTATTAGTTGAAAGAATCCTTGAAAGAGGAAAAACTAGTGGAAGATCTGATGACACTGATGAAGAGAAAATCAGAAACCGTTTTAACGAATACAATACAAAAACAGCTGTTTTAAAAGATTTTTACGATGAGAAAGGTAATTATCACGGAGTAGATGGTGTTGGAAGTATTGAAGATATTACTGAACGACTATCGGAAATATTTGATAAGTTATAAAATTTGAAAAGGTACTTATTAAAGTACCTTTTTTAATGAAGTATAGTAATGTAAATCTGCGGTTTTAACCAAAATATATTTGATCAATTCTGTGGTTGTCATACTACGATTAAAAAACAAAAAACAATGACTGAAGGAAATTTTGTCGATTACATAAAAATCTATGCGTCTTCTGGAAAAGGAGGTAGAGGTTCTATGCATTTGCACAGAGAAAAGTTTGTGGCTAAAGGTGGTCCTGACGGAGGTGATGGTGGAAGAGGTGGACATGTAATTGTTCGCGGTGATAAAAACATGTGGACACTTTTCCATTTAAAATTCAAGCGTCATTTTAGAGCGGAACATGGTGGAGATGGAGGAAGTAGTAGAAGCACGGGAAGTGATGGTGCTGATATTATAATTCCAGTACCGTTAGGAACTATATTTAGAGATGCAGATACCGATCAAGTGTTATTTGAGGTAACCGAAGATGGTGAAGATGTAATTTTACTTGAAGGAGGAAAAGGAGGAAAAGGAAATTGGCATTTTAAGTCGCCAACGAATCAAACTCCACGATATGCTCAGCCGGGATTAGAAGGTCAAGAAGGATGGTATAGAATAGAATTGAAAGTATTAGCTGATGTTGGTCTTGTTGGGTTTCCTAATGCAGGTAAATCAACATTATTGTCTGTTATTACAGCGGCGAAGCCTAAAATTGCTGATTATGCTTTTACTACATTAAAACCAAATTTGGGAATTGTAGAATACAGAAATCATCAAAGTTTTGTAATGGCTGATATTCCTGGAATTATTGAAGGAGCTTCAGAAGGGAAGGGGCTTGGTCATTATTTCTTGCGTCATATTGAGAGAAATTCAGTGTTACTGTTTTTAGTAGCTGCAGATAGCGATGATATTAAAAAAGAGTATGAAATTCTATTAAATGAATTACGAAAGCACAATCCTGAGTTGTTGGATAAACAACGTTTATTGGCAATTTCTAAAAGTGACATGCTGGATGAAGAATTGAAAGAAGAAATATCACAAGATTTACCCGAGGGAGTTGATTCTGTATTTATATCATCAGTAGCACAACAAGGTTTAATGGAGCTCAAAGATAAAGTTTGGAAAATGTTAAATTAAAATAATAATAAATAAAATATTGATAATAAAAGAGTTACTAAATGATGTGACTCTTTTTTTATTTAACTTGTATTTTCTGGCATGGAGTTTGGTTTTAAGAGTGAAACCAAAACTACTTATAAAATGAAAACTATATTACAAGCTATTACTAGAATCACTTTCTTAATTTTCTTATCAATTTTTTATATCTCTTGTAGTGATTCATCTGAAGAAATGAAGGAGGAACCTCAAGCCGAGCCGCAAGGAATGACTATTTCGTTTGAACTCAATAATGAGCCAATAACTATAGATTTTAAATATCCTAGTTCAGGTGGTATAGGTACTAGTACACATGGTATTGACGGTTTACCCGATGCAGCAGTTCTAGGTCAATTTTATCGTACTTACTCAAATGAAAAGTATGAGCTTAAATTGTCGTTTTCACAGAAGTTTTCTCAAAGCGGTGTGTCAAGACAAGAGATGAAAGAGGAGATCTTTTCAAAAGATCTATATTGGATGAGATATACAGATCCAACGGTAGCTGCTTTAGAGAATGATTTACCAATGTATACAGGTTTTTTAATTGAGATTACGGATAAAAAGAACAATAAAACCTACACAAGTAAAGTGTTACCTAGTTTAATCACTAATGATGCCGATAGCCAATATGAATACAATAGATATAAATCAAACACTTGGTTCAGCTTTAAAAGATATGAAGATGTAGAGGTTCAATTGTACAATATGAAAACTCGAAGATCATATATAGAAGCAGCTTTTGAATGTAAATTAATTGATTACAAAATAGATCAATATTCTGATGAAGTAACAGTGAATGATCTGCTAAAACTAACAAATGGTAAAATACTTGGATTATTTTAAAAGCTCCCTGATATAATCTTAATGAAAAGCTACTGAGAAGTAGCTTTTTTTATTCTATCTAGTTAATAACTCTTTTTGCTTTAACAAAAGAAGTTGCCCAATAATTTTCTTGAAGTGAGTTTGTAATTACTCCTTTTTTAGTGGTTGAATGGATAAAGTAAATGTCAGGTTTGGCTATTTCTGTAACAAGTCCTACATGGTTGATATTTCCTTCTAATCTTTCAATATTGAAAAAAAGTAAATCACCGGGTTTTATGTTTTTCCAAGAAACAGCGTTGCCAAAATCACTCATTTCCGCTGATGACCTCGGTAGTTTAATATCTATTTCTTTAAAGGATGTTTGAACTAATCCGGAACAGTCCATGCCTGATTTTGTTGTTCCTCCAGCTCTGTAAGGAGTATTTAAAAATGAGTTGGCAAAACCAATTACTTTTTCTGTTTTTGATAATTTAATGGTTACAGGTACGACAGGAGAAGTATCATTAGCCTTAACATAACAATAAATGATAAAACTTGATAAACTTATAAATAAGAAGAGTTGTTGTTTCATTAGGGGAAACTGTTGATTACGAGTCTTAAAGTTAATAAAACTACATTAATAATTTGTAGGCGAAACAGAAAATTACTTATGTTATCAATTAAATAAAACGTATAAATTATTATTCAACACTCAACACTCAACACTCAACACTCAACACTCAACACTCAACACTCAACACTCAACACTCAACACTCAACATTAATTAATAACTCGTTTTGCTTTAATAAAAGCTCTTTTCCAATATTTTTCTCTTAAGTAACTTACCAGAACTCCTTTTGAACTGGTTGAATGAATAAATTGAATATTTCCTCTTTTAGCGGAAGTAACTAAACCAACATGATTGACATTTCTACCTCTTCTAGCAGTATTAAAAAATAATAAATCACCTCTTTTAACTTTGTTAAGTGGTATTGGATAGCCTTCAGAATACATTAACCTCGAAGTACGAGGTAAATTAATATTTCTTTTTTTAAATGAAACATAAATCAATCCTGAACAGTCCATGCCATTTTCATTCATCCCTCCATATCGATAAGGAATTCCTTTATATGAAACAGCTGTCCAAACAACTTTATCAGCAAGTGTGGGTTTATCTGAAGTAGATGTTTTAACAGTTTTCTTTTTATTTGTTTGTTGAGTTACTTTTTGAGAGGAACCACAAGAATAAAGAAAAAGTGAAAATAGTAATAGGCTAAGTAATTTTTTTATCATAGAGGTAGTTCAATAGTTTCTAGAAAATATCTTTTAGATTGTATTAAATTAAAGAATGTGCGATATGATACAGCAAATACTTTTTCAAATAAAAGACAAGACTAAGATACTAAGACTCGTTTTAAATTGAGTGTAAGATATTCTTAAATTTTAACAAAAGATAGTGATCGCCATCTACTTGATAAAAATATTATTCCTTGATACCTTCAACGATTAACCTTGCGGTTTTGTCTGAAGCTCCTTTTCCGCCTAAAAGCTGTTCTAAATCGTAATACTCAGAAAATAAGGTTTCTCTATGTTCAGGGTTTAAAATTAGCGCTAGCTCTTTTTTTAAGTTTTCAGTAGTAAAGTCATTCTGAATTAATTCAGTAACAACTTTTTTATCCATAATCAAGTTTACAAGAGAAATATATTTTAAAGTAATAATTCGCTTTGCTATTTGATAAGACAAGTTGCTTCCTTTATAACAAACAACTTGTGGTACTTTAAATAGAGCAGTTTCTAGAGTAGCTGTTCCTGAAGTAACCAAGGCAGCATACGATATACTTAAAAGATCATATGTTCTGTTGGAAACAAATGAAATGTTTTTTCCTTCGATAAACGGTTTATAAAAATCGAAGGTTTGACTTGGAGCACCTGCAACTACAAATTGATAACCATCAAAGTTTTCAACAAGAGATAACATTACCGATAACATTTTGGTAATTTCTTGTTTACGGCTTCCAGGAAGCAACGCAATAATTGGTTTTTCACCTAATGAAAATTCGTTTCTAAATTGACTTTCATCTATCTGTTTTCTTCCATCAATACCATCTATTAATGGATGTCCAACAAACTCAACATCATAGTCATACTTTTTATAAAAATCCTTTTCAAAAGGAAGTATAACAAACATCTTGTCGATATCCCTTTTAATGGCTTTTACTCTGCTCGCTCTACTTGCCCAAACTTGAGGAGATATATAATAGTTAGTTTTAAAGCCTTTTTGTTTTGCCCATTTGGCAACCCTCAAATTAAAACCAGAATTATCAATAAAAATGATAACGTCAGGATTAAATTCAGCAATATCTTTCTTGCAAAAAGAAATAAACCCTAAGATTTTTCTGAGGTTCATAATTACTTCAGCAAATCCCATGAAGGCTCTTTCTTTGTAGTGTAGCACTAATTCTCCTCCTATTTTCTGCATAAGATCACCACCCCAAAATCGTATATCAGCATTTTCATCCTGTTTTAATAACGATTTCATTAGATTGGCCCCATGTAAATCTCCTGAAGCTTCTCCTGCAAGTATATAGTATTTCACGTAGTTAAGTTGTTTTGAGAGCTATATGAATTTTAAAATAAACGTAAGTAGAGCTATAAAAATAGTTCCGATTAAAACACCTCTAGCTCTATAATCCTGCTTCTTTTTTAAGAAAACAAAAAACACAAATAAATTTGGAATAGCAGCTAAAGCCAAGGCAGTACCTAAAACACCACCTTCTTTAATTTGCTCGAAAGTTGTAGCTAAGTCAGACTTTGAGATATACTGTAGATAGATGAAAAAACCACAGGCTGTAGCAAAAAGAGATATTAAAACTCCAATGCTAATTTCTTTTCTTATAAATCCCATGTATTCAGTTTTTGAATTGCATGATGAGCTGTCATATCAAACTGAACTGGAACTACAGAAATATATCCATTTTCTAAAGCCCAAATATCAGTATCTTGCCCTTTATCTTTATTAATAAACTCACCAGTTAACCAATAATATTCCTTTCCGTAGGGACTCTTTCTTTTATCAAAGTTTTCCTTCCAATAACCATTTGCTTGCCTACAAACACGAATTCCCTTGATCTCATTTTCTTTTAATTTTGGAATGTTTACGTTCAAAACAACACCTTCAGGTAACCCATTTAAAATTACGTTTAAGGTGATTTGTTCGATAAACTTTTTGGCAGCTCTAAAATTCGCATGCCAATCAAAGTCAAGTAAAGAAAAACCGATGGCTGGAATTCCCTCAATTCCCGCTTCTACAGCAGCACTCATAGTACCAGAGTAGATTACATTAATTGATGAGTTTGAACCATGATTAATTCCAGAAACGCATAAATCTGGAGTTCTGTTTAATATTTCGTTCTTCGCCATTTTTACACAGTCGGCAGGTGTTCCTGAGCAACTATACTCAATTTGAGGTCCTTCATCAATGGTTATCGGATTACAATGAAGAACGTTATTAACTGTAATAGCATGTCCCATTCCACTTTGAGGGCTATCTGGGGCTACAACAACAACATCTCCAATTTTATTCATTATTTCAATCAACATTCTTATACCAGGAGCGGTAATACCGTCGTCATTGGTAACTAAAATTAAAGGTCTGTCCTCCATATAAAATCAAGTTTTACAACAAAAGTACATGAATTTTTTTATTGAACTCGTTTAATCGGGTTGATTTAAAATATCTGGAAAAATAAAAACGTAGCCTACCATTTGAATCTAATCTTCGAAGCTAGTTTAATTTAACAAATCAAGTTAACTGAAATGATGCTATTGTGCTTTTGATTTTTAACATTTCATAAGGACAAGAATCCGTAATTATTGCGTAAAATTGTCGTAATCAACTAAAAGAAAATCATGGTACGAGTAATAATTTATGTCTTAGTATCCATTTTTTTGGCAATCTTTTCAAAGGTTTCTGCTCAAAGTAACAAGCAAAGTTTTTGTGATACAAAGGAGTACACCCAATTCGATTTTTGGATAGGAAACTGGAAGGTATATAATGAAGAAGGATCTTTACTAGGTACAAATAAAGTGGTGAAAATGACAAATGCTTGTGCTATTCAAGAAAATTGGGAATCCAAAAACTCTAATAGTAAAGGAACAAGTTACAATTACTTTAACAACAAAGATAATTCTTGGAATCAAATTTGGATTGATAATAAAGGAGGAATATTGAGATTAAAAGGGAAATTTGAAAAAGGAATGATGGTCTTACAAAGTGATTTAACCAAAGGGGAAAAAGGAGTTTATAGGGATAAAATAACCTGGGTAAAACAAGCAAATGGCTCGGTTATTCAAGATTGGGTTCGAGTAGATGAAAAAGGAAAAGAAACTAAAAAGTTGTTTAAAGGAATTTATAAAAAATAACAGAGTTAGCAAAAGTGGCATTATTTTAGTAGCTTAGCCATGATATATAGTATCACTTACCAAAAAACGATAGACGATTTATGAAGACGAAATTTATCATTCCATTTTTTATTTCAGCATTATTATTTGCAAATACTTTAAGTGCAAATGAGAAACGTAACATAACGGAAGATCCCGAAAAGGATCGAATAATTGTTTATGTGTTAAAAAACATATTAAGCAGATATCATTATGTTCAAAAAGGGTTAGATGATGATTTTTCCGAACATGTGTATAATGAATTTATTGACGCATTAGATCCTAGTAAGCGTTATTTTACACAAGAAGATATTTTGGAGTTCTCCAAATATAAATTTTTAATTGATGATCAATTAAGAAACACAAATATTGACTTTTATAAATTAGTATATGGTCGATTTTTAGAAAAACTAGAAGACGCTAAATCTATATATCAGTCGATGTTAAAAGAGTCTTTCAATTACAGTAAGAAAGAAGAAATTAATGTTGATTATGAAAAAATGCCTTTTGCCAAAAACAATGCACAATTATTAGATTACTGGAGAAAACAGTTAAAATTGTCTGTGATAAGTAGAGTTGAGCAAGCAGAAGGTAACCAAGAAGATAAGGCTAAAAAAGATAGTGCGTTTAAAAAGAAGAGTTTTACAGAGTTAGAAAAAGAAGCGAGAGAAAAGGTGTTGGAAAACATGAATGAGCTTTATGAAAGAATTGATGAACTTGAGAATTCAGATTGGTACTCTTCTTTCTTAAATAGTATTGTGAGTGGCTTTGATCCACATACTACCTATATGTCACCTAGAGTGAAAAGTAGATTCGATCAAGATATGTCGGGTAAGCTGGAAGGAATCGGAGCTAGACTTCAAAAAAAGGGAATGTACACGCATGTTATAGAATTGATTTCTGGAGGACCAGCATGGAAGCAAGGAGATTTAGAGTCAGGTGATATTATTTTAAAAGTGGCGCAAGGAGAAGAAGAACCACTTGATATTGTGGGGATGCGTTTGGATGATGCCATTAAATTTATCAAAGGGAAAAAAGGAACAGAAGTAAAACTTACCGTTAAAAAAATAGATGGATCGCAACATGTAATTTCAATTATTCGTGATGTAGTTGAATTAGAAGAAACTTTTGTGAAATCAAGTATTGTTGAGAAAAACGGGAAGAAATATGGAATTATAAATTTGCCTAAATTTTATATCGATTTTAGCGATCTGAATAGAAGAGATGCTGCTAAAGACATGGAAAAAGAGATAGAAAGATTGAAAACTGAAGGTGTTTCTGGCTTGGTGGTTGATTTAAGAGATAATGGTGGAGGGTCGTTAAAAACGGCTATTGAAATTGGAGGGTTATTTATAGATAAAGGACCTATTGTTCAGGTAAAATATAGAGGAGAAGACCCAATGGTGAAAAATGATATCGACGATAAAATTCAATGGACAGGACCTTTAGTTGTAATGGTAAATGAATTCTCTGCATCTGCTTCAGAAATTTTTGCAGCAGCTATGCAAGATTATAAACGTGGAGTTATTATAGGAGGAAAGCAAACTTATGGGAAAGGAACCGTTCAAAATATTTTACCTATAAACCGTTTTTATGAGCAATATCCAAGTGATTTAGGTTCTTTGAAAATGACAATTCAGAAGTTTTATAGAATAAATGGAGGTTCAACTCAAAAAGAAGGAGTTTATTCAGATATTGCTTTACCTTCAAGATATAGTTATATGGAGTTTGGAGAGCGTGATTTAGAAGGAGCGTTGCCTTGGGATAAGGTGAAGCAAGCAAATTATAAAGCGAAAAACTCTTATAGTAATTTTGGAGATGTTGTTTATAACTCTCAACAAAGAGTGATGAACGATCAAAAGTTTCAAAAGATTAATGAGTATGCGAAATGGTTGAAAAGAAATCAAGACGATAATGTACTTTCTTTAAACTATAATAACTTTAAAGAAGAAAGTTTAAAACGAGAAAATGAAGGAAAAAAGTTTAGAGAAGTTTTTAAGTTCGATTCTAACTTAACCTTTAACTCACCAAAATATGAGTACGAGCTATTTAAAAAAGATACTGTTTTAAAAGATAAACGAGTGGCATGGCATAAAAATTTAAAAAAAGATATTTATATGAATGAAGCATTGAATGTTCTAAGTGAATTAAAAATGAACAAAGAACTATCAATAGTAAAGCATTAAAAAAAAGAGTCTCAATTTTGAGACTCTTTTTTGTTTATTAGTGGTTTCGAAAATCCTTTCCAGTAGGGAGCTCAAAAATTTCTAAATCAAAATAAGGAACGCTTGCAAAAATATGATCAAAGATATCGGCCATTATACGTTCGTAATTTGCCCAAACTTTATTCGTACTAAAAGCATATATTTCAAGAGGAATTCCATTCGGAGTTGGAGCGAGTTGTCGAGTCATAAAAAGAAGTTCTTGGTTTATTTGAGGATGCTGTTTCAAATATTCATCAAGATATTTTCTAAATAATCCAAAGTTTGTCAAATTTCTTCCATTTATTAATACAGACTTGTCAACCTTATTCGTTTTGTTGTATTCTGATATTTCTTGTGTAATATTCTCTATATAAGATTTCAGTAATTCAATTCTTTCAAATGATTTTATATCGTCAATAAACTTGATCGAATTAGCCTTAATTAAAATAGAGCGTTTAATTCTTCTTCCTCCAGAATTACTCATCGCTCTCCAGTTTTTAAAAGAATCTGAAATCAATGAGTATGTAGGAATACTTGTTATCGTATTGTCAAAATTCTTAACAATAACAGAAGCCAAATTAATTTCTATAACATTACCGTCTGCAGAATACTTTTCCATAGTAATCCAGTCATTTAAACGAACCGTGTCATTAACAGTTATCTGAATACTTGCTACAAAACCAAGTATAGTATCTTTAAATATCAGTAATAATATTGCTGAGAAAGTACCTAAAGCCGTTAGAAATTTGTATAAAGATTTATTGGTGAGTAATGAAAATGCGATAATCACGCCAATCATCCATAGTATTACCATAAAAATCTGAACATAACTTTCCAATGGTTTATCCTTAAAAGATGGAAGTTCTCTTAAAAAATCTTTTATAGTTAAAAGTATACTTCTAATAAACCAAATAATAAAGAATGTAATTACAACTGATACAACTCTGTCTAAATATTTATAGGTAATTGGAAATTCTTCTAAAAGAATATGTAATGAAGAGTTAAAGAGCAGTAGCATTACAATCCTTGCTACGTTCAAGAAAACTCGATTTTTAATTAATAAATCATCAAATGAAGTTTTCGTTTTATATGCTATTTTGCTTAAATACTTTCTTCCCAAAAATCTGAGTATTCGGAATAGAGCATATCCGAATGCAAGAATAATTAATAAGTTAGATGCTAAATTCAGATAAATAGAAACTTCATGAGGAAGATGAAGATTGTCTTTGAAAATATGGTAGAAAAACTTTGTTGTCATTTGCCTTTTTTAGGAATCAAAATTAGGAATTTCTTCACCAGGTTTTAAGTTAAACTTTCTTCTGAAAAAATAAACTGTAACATATAATAAAGGAGTGTCAAAAGCGGCAACAATAATCTTAAATAAAACGCCACTTATTAGCAGTCCCCAAAATTTATTCCATTCAACAATATCAAACATACATAACAAAACTAGTACAGTTAAGGTATCAATGAATTGAGATGAAAAGGTTGAGAAATTGTTGCGTAACCATAAATGCTTTCCATTGGTAAAAGATTTCCAGAAATGGTAAACACGAATATCTACAAATTGGGCAAACAAATATGCTAGCATGGAAGCCAACACAGCCAGAGGAGCTGCCCCAAAAACATGTGTAAATGTAGCATCATTTACCTGAGACCATTCTGTAGCGGGAGCATGTTTTGATATATATATAATTCCTAAAGAAAAGAAAGAAGCAAAAATTCCTGCAATAACCATTTGATTCGCTTTGGCTTTACCATAAACCTCTGATATAATATCAGTAATTAAAAAAGTAATTGGGTAAGGAAGTAATCCAACGGAAACTTCAAAAAGCTTGGTGTCAAAAACCGTTATATCAAATGGATACCAATAAAAGAATTTTTGAAATATTAAGTTTGATGTTACTAAAGAAGCAATAAATAAAGAGGCTAGAATTAAATAAATTAAAAGAGCCTGTGATTTCTGTTGTGTAGTCATAAAACGAAGATAGTAATTTTAAAAATTGTATGTTTGCAGGAAACAAACAATAGCAATTAAAAATAGAATCGATATGTTGAATAATTATTCTTTAAGAAGAGGAAGTAATTGAAATCAGCATTAGATATTTACAACTTACCATACATAAAATAATAAAGACAAACAGATGAAAGCATATATATTTCCGGGGCAAGGAGCACAGTTTACTGGAATGGGATTAGATTTATATGAAAAATCTCCAATCGCTCAAGAATTATTTGAAAAGGCGAATGATATTTTAGGGTTTAGCATTACCGATATTATGTTTGAAGGAACAGCTGATGAGCTAAAGCAAACGAAGGTTACGCAGCCTGCTATATTTTTACACTCTGTTATTTTGGCAAAAGTACTTGGTGATGATTTTAAACCTGAAATGGTTGCTGGACACTCATTAGGAGAATTATCAGCATTGGTAGCAAATGGAGTTTTATCATTTGAAGATGGGTTGAAGTTAGTTTCTAAAAGAGCTTTAGCAATGCAAAAGGCTTGTGAAATTCAACCATCAACAATGGCAGCAGTTCTTGGTCTTGAAGACGAAGTTGTTGAAACGGTTTGTGAAGAAATTGAAGGAGTAGTAGTTGCAGCAAACTATAACTGCCCTGGTCAATTAGTAATTTCAGGAGAAATAGAATCTATCGAGAAAGCTTGTGAAATTCTAAAAGAAAAAGGAGCAAGAAGAGCACTTGTTTTACCGGTAGGAGGAGCATTCCATTCACCTATGATGGAGCCAGCAAGAGAGGAGTTAGCAAAAGCGATTGAAGAAACTCAATTCAATGAGCCTACTTGTCCTGTATATCAGAATGTAGTTGCAAAGGCAGTTACAAACCCACAAGAAATAAAAGAAAATCTAATATCTCAATTAACTGCACCTGTAAAATGGACTCAATGTGTTCAAGCTATGATAGCTGATGGAGGAACAGAGTTTGTTGAAGTTGGTCCAGGAAAGGTATTGGTTGGATTAATGCGTAAAATTGACAGAGGGGTTACAGCTTCTTCAGCTCAATTTGAATAAATAAATGATTTATACGAAATAAAAGAAACTCTACTAATGAAAATTGGTAGAGTTTTTTTATGGAAAAAAGATGGTTTGGAAGAGTGTAAAAACAAACAACGTTAAATAAAGGTATTTTATCGATACTTACCCTTGCAATCGTAGAATTGATAGCTTCATATTCATTACTATTTATTTTATTCCAAGATAATGCGACATTTTCTGTCTTAATATGATTTGGAGATTTTTAAAGGATGCGGGGAAATTAGAGGCCTTTGAGATAAAAAATAATAGCATCGTATTATCTTTACTTGGTCCGGGGGTATATATTTACTCTTTATTAATTTATCATTTTAATCCGAGTTTGGTGGAAGTACCATATGCTCGAGAGTTTTTTACTATTCTTTTTTTAGGAGTGGGATTATCGCCTATGATTAAGAACAAATTTGTTCTTGAGTATTACGGACTGCTTACATTTCTAACAATGTTTGTTTTTGAGCATTATCTGATTTATATGATGGCTCTGAATAATTTTTCGTTAGATTATTTATTAGGTGCCTACATCGCTACCTTTGGAGGTGTTTTAATGCTTAGTAATAGGTGGCTGATAGTGTTATTTAGTACATTTCAGTTATTACATATGGCCTACCAGGTAGAAACAAACAATGTTGATCTAGTTACGGAAGGGGCGATCTTAATTTCTATTACAACCATATTTGTCTTTTCTTTTATTATACTCAACGGAGCAATGCAATATAGAAAAGGACTTGAGCAGGTCAATTCTCAATTGGAATCTAAAATAAAAGAACGAACGAAGGATCTTGAGAAAAGAGCGAAAGAGTTATATGAGCGTAATAAGGATTTGGAAGAATTCGCTTATGTAGTGTCTCACGATTTAAAAAGACCCCTGCGTAATATTCATACTTTGGCGGAGTGGGTAACCTCCAAGGAACTTCTAGAAGAAAACTGTGTTGAAGAAGATTCGGAGATGCACGAGAATCTTTTTATTATAAAGGAGCAGGTAACACAAATGGATATGCTTATTAATGGTATTCTAAATTACTCACTGCAAATGGAGAAAGAGAAAGGAATGAATAAGGTGAATGTCGATTCTTTAGTGAGAAGAATAATTATGGTGAATAGTTCGGAGAACTGTACTATTGAAATAAAGAATAAATTACCGGAAGTGTATTTTAACGAGTCTCAGTTATTGCAGGTTTTTCAGAATTTGATCCAAAATGCGATTAAGCATAACGATAAAGATAATGTACATATTGATATAGATGTAAAGGAAGGAGTAAATGACTATGTTTTTTCGATTTCAGATAATGGTCCAGGAATAGAGGAGAAGTACCATCAGAAGATATTTCAGTTATTCCAGAAGTTAGAATTGCAAGCACATGTGGATTCTATAGGTATTGGATTGGCTTTGGTAAAGAAAATTATCGAGCGCAATGACGGAAAAGTATGGTTAGAAAGTAAAAAAGGCGAAGGAACTACGTTCTTTTTTATGGTTGCTAAGCCTTAAAATTATAAAAATACAATATTGCAAGCTCCGTTAATAACTAATTAACGGAGCTTTTTTATATCTATAATTACTGAATTCAATAAGGTATTATAATGGTAAGCGATATTACGGAGTTATCGCATTAAAAAAGTCTTAAAAAAGTTGATATTATAACCCATTGAAAATTAGCTTGTTTTTAGGTTGGGTTAAATGAGTTTTAAAAAAAGCTTAAAAAAAGTGTTGTTGGAATAAAAAATGGTTGTATGTTTGCAGCCGCTAACACGGAAACACAGACACAGCGTTAGCAAG
>NZ_CAZEQU010000029.1:0-19306 GCF_964513065.1 Tenacibaculum xiamenense | reverse complement strand
ATTGCTTAAGGTAGCAGTAAAGTTTGCTGTACTTCCTTCTGCAACCGTAATATCATCTATACTTATCGTTGGTGCACTATCACCTAAATCAGTAATGGTTCCGGCTCCTACCAAGTCTGTTGTTGTTATTGCTTCTGCTGGAGTTGAACCAATACTTACGTTACTCATCGTAACAGTATACGTCTCATTTGTTGGCTCATACGTAGTATCATTGATCGTTACCACTGGAATTGTTACCGTAGTACTTCCTGCTGGAATCGTATAACTTACACTACTCTGAGCTGTATAATCATCACCTGCTGTGGCTGAACCATCACTCGTAGTGACATCAAAAGTAACATCATATTGTGATGGATTACTTAAGGTAGCAGTAAAGTTTGCTGTACTTCCTTCAGCTACGGTTATATCATCAATACTAATCGTCGGTGCACTATCACCTAAATCAGTAATCGTTCCGGCTCCTACCAAGTCAGTTGTTGTTATTGCCTCTGCCGGAGTTGAACCAATACTTACGTTACTCATCGTAACGGTATAGGTCTCATTTGTTGGTTCATACGTAGTATCATTGATCGTTACTACTGGAATCGTTACCGTAGTACTTCCTGCTGGAATCGTATAACTTACACTACTTTGAGCTGTATAATCATCGCCTGCCGTGGCTGAACCATCACTCGTACTTACATCAAAAGTAACATCATATTGTGAGGGATTGCTTAAGGTAGCGGTAAAGTTCGCTGTACTTCCTTCTGCAACAGTAATATCATCTATACTTATTGTTGGTGCATTATCGCCTAAATCAGTGATTGTTCCGGCTCCTACCAAGTCTGTTGTAGTGATCGAATTTCCTATTCCTGTCTGAACATTACTCATCGTAACAGTATAGGTCTCATTTGTTGGCTCGTAGGTAGTATCATTTATAGTTACTATTGGAATAGTTACTGTAGTACTTCCTGCAGTAATGGTATAAGTTTGACTTGTCTGTGCTGTATAATCATCTCCTGCCGTAGCTGTTCCATTACTAGTAGTTACATCAAAAGTAACATCACAAGCAATTGCCTGACTTAATGTTGCTGTAAAATTTGCGGTAGTTCCTTCTGAAACAGTAACATCATCTATACTAATAGTTGGTACTGGATCAACTGTAATTTGAACAACATTACTCAAAGTTGTACAAGTAACTCCATTTAATAAAGATGAAACCTCTCTCCTATACCACATATTTTGGGTAAGAACCCCCACATCATATGTAGTATTGGTAGCTCCTCCTATTGGTGTAAAGCTAGATCCATCAGTACTGCTTTCCCATTGATAACTTAAAGTACCACCTCCTGTGGATGCAACTGTTTCTGTAAATGCTACTGGATCTCCTCCTGAACAAATCGTTTGATTTGCTGCTATGGTTCCTCCCGTTACATTATTAATTGTTAAGGTAGCTTCTGAACTTGTTACACTAGCACATACATTTTTCGTACTTGTAACTACTAATCTATATTTATTAGTTGAAGCTCCTATCAGTGGATTTGTCAATGTTAAACTTGCTGTGGTTGCATTGCTATAAATACCTCCATTGGTAATATTATTCCATGCTCCTGCTCCTCCTACTTGTTCTTGCCATTGATATACTAAATCTGCCGTAGCTGCCGTGCTACCACTATAATCTGGAGTGGTTGTAGGTGCTGTACCTGTATAGGTTGTCGTACTCAATGATGAAGCCGCTCCTGTAAAAGTAACATTAGTACCTAAACAGATAGTTGCATCACTAGGCTGGGTATCAACTTGTAAGGTAGTAGCTTCAGTTTCATTACCATTTACTCCATTATAACCTCCTGTACCACCTGTTACTTGACCATTACTATCAAAACCTGTCCCGTCTAAGTCACCATCTGAATCTCCGTCAGTTCCACCTGATTCTAAAACATCGTTACAACCATCATTGTCACTATCAACATCTAAATAATCGGGTGTACCATCATTATCAGTATCCGTAGCAATGCAATTAACTGCTATTTGAATTGCCCCAGCATTATTCACTGATTGTTCATAACTGATACTTACCGATGTCAATAAACTTGATTTAATGCTCCAAAGTTTATTATCATTAGAACCACTAACCGGAGAACCAAAAACCACTTCATTTGTATATACTCCAGAGACAATGTTCAAAGAATTGTCAGGGTTATCTACAGTGAACGTAGCACCTGAAGAAGTTATTTTCCAAGTTTCACCATCATCAAACCAAGCTCCTGTAGTTTTAGAAAATGCTTCAAAACTAACCGGTGTGTCAAATGTTATTGTCCATACTGTCGGAGGTGAAGGAGTATTATTATTATCAAAAGTAATATGTCCCGAACTATTATTTGACCCTGTAAAACTACCTGGCCCTGTTAAGGAAGTTGTAAAATTAACCGTTTTTCCACCTATTACAATACTTCCAGTAGAAGTAGTTGAGTCCCAGACCTGTCTTGTAGTACATGCTTGTTCATTACTATCTAAAATTCCATCATTATCGTTATCTAAATCACATGAATCCACTACTCCATCGGAATCACTATCCGTAAAACCAGAAACTGAAGCAGTACAACATGCCGTACTATCAGAATTATCTGTTACTGCAGCTGTTGTTGCTTGCCCTCCAGAAGTAACCGTAGGAATTCCATCCGCATCAACTCCGCCTGTAAAAGCTCCAGATGATAATTGGGTATGGTTATATGTACCTGCTGCTTCTAAAGCATCATAACACCCGTCGTTATCACTATCTACATCAAAACAATCAGGAGTACCATCACCATCTGAATCGACATTAGCAATAAGCTGTATATCTCTCCAACAAATTCCATTTGTCATTCCCGATAAATTTAAAAATTCAACTCGAGTAACATCTTGGTAAAGAGCATCTATTTCGAAAGGACTTCCTCCCGCATCTCCATTAGGAATTGCCTTACCTGGAATAACGGCTTTTAAGGTATTTGATGCATCATATAACCTTATTTCTCCAATATAACTTATTGCCTGAGCATCGCCTAAAATTCCTCCTCCATTATTATATATTCTAATTTTTTTCATATCCGTTTCCGGAAATGTATAAGATACATCAGTATACCCACTACTTGGAGCAACATCTGCTATAAATGTTCCTAAATCACCATCAATTGTATTATTTAGAGAACCTGCCGTACCTCCTCCATTATCCGGAGAGTTAAAGTCACTATCGGTACTTGAAACACTAATTGGAAGCACCACTGTCTCTAACGTACATTCCACAGAATCTAAAATCCCATCATTATCATTATCTAAATCACAAGAATCTGCCACACCATCAGAATCGAAATCATCAAAGCCAGAAACAGAAACGGTACAACATGTAGTATTATCCGAGTCATCGGTTACAGCCGCTGTACTTGCCTGACCTCCAGATGTTGTTGATGGAATACCATTGGCATCCACTCCTCCAGTGAATACACCTGAAGACAATTGAGAGTCTGTATAACTTCCTGATCCTTCTAAAGCATCATAACATCCATCGTTATCAGAATCAACATCCAGATAATCTTTTGTTCCATCTAAATCTGTATCGTTACAAACTGTATAATTAATATTGAATACTGACACTGTTAAGGATACGTTCGAAGTTTGAGCTCCAGTAATCTTAATTACCAATCTATCTAATGGTTCACTGAAAGAAACTTGAATTGTGTTTGCTGAATTCGATCCGCTTCCTGACAAGTTGTTTCCACTTTGATATGGCATTGGTGAATTTGATACTAGAGTTATGGTTGGAGTGGCAACCAATGATCCATCATTATAGCCTTCAATAATTGCTATCTCTGGTCCAGCTCCATTACCTCCATCGATATCCGTAATTGCAAAAGATACATTACTAATTAATGTGTCAAAATCAAATTGCGCAGTACTCTCTTGAGTACTGTTTACATTCATTGTTCCGAATTGAATAATACTATTATCTCCTGACGGATCTCTTGTAGAAAATATACCACCCGTAGCCACAGCACTCACTGTTCCTGAAGTTCCATTATGAGTTAAGGTCAAGTCAACATTTTCTCCTGTTCCTGCACCTGGAAGTGCAATAGAACTTGTTACTGGTGTTCCACCTATGGCTGCTGATAGTCCATCAAAACTCCCTAAATCTAAAATCTGACTACTACAACTATCATTTGTATCTAAAATACCGTCGTTATCATTATCTTGATCACAAATATCAGCTACACCATCAGAATCAATATCCGCAAAACCAGAAACTGAAACAGGACAACATGCAGAGCTATCAGAATTATCGGTTACTGCTGCTGTTGTTGCTTGTCCTCCCGAAGTGGTTGAAGGAACTCCATTTCCATCTACTCCTCCTGTAAATGCTCCAGAAGAAAGCTGAGTATGATTATATGAACCTGCTCCTTCCAATGCATCAAAACAACCATCATTATCAGAATCAGTATCTAAATAATCTGGTCTTTGATCGCTATCTGTATCGGTTGCACAACTTGAGTTTGGAGCTCTCACCCATAAAGTTAAAGATTCAGTAGCTCCAATATCCCCTAAATCATTTCTAACTCTAACCGATCCCAAAGAAGGTATCCAGTGTACAGTAAAAGAATTTCCACAAGGATGAAAAATATTAGCTGCTAAAGTTGTTCCATGCGTAGATGTACAGCTCGCATCTGCCCTCAAATATTGCTCCTGCGTTCCTGTCCAATCCTCGTTAATTGCATTATCAGGGATTCCTCCGTGTAAAGTTTGTCCTGCAACTAACCTTGTTAATAAAGTAGCATTTGAAGTGGTTAGATCTACTTCTCCTGTGGATGATGCAAATCTAATTTCATTGGCATCTGTTAGTTCTGCCAAAGCGGTATTGGACAATAATCCTCTTGCGGAATTTGTTAAACTTGTCGATTGAGGTAAATTTCCAGTACCATTACCAAAATCAATAGCTACTTGTACATACCCATTTTCATTTACGTATGTTGAAAATGTTTGCCCGTTTAACTCAAAGTAATACACTCCAGCTACAGCAACACTTCTTGCCGCACCTAAACTTGTAAAAGGGTTTGAAGATGTTCCTTTACAAGTTCCTTCATTACTATCCAAAATTCCATCATTATCTGAGTCCAAATCATTTATTCCAGCCAAACCATCTCCATCGAAATCAATAAGAATAGTTTCCGAAGGATCATCGACCGTGTTATTTCCATCAACTTGATCTTGTGAATTCGTCACTGTATTCACCAGATAATGTGATAATACATCATTATTTACTGTTGCTGTTAAGGTTAACGTATGTTTTTCTCCAGAATTCATGGTCCCAATTGTCCAATTTGGAGACGACCAAGATCCAGCCGTTGGGGTTCCACTGACTAATGTTAATCCAGTAGGAAGTATATCGGTAATTACTAAGTTCGTAACAGGATCAACACCTTTACTCTCGGCAGTAATTGTATAGGTAACCGTATCTCCAATTCCATAAGTTGTTGCATCTGCTGTTTTAGTCAATACTATATCTGGGTCACAGTCATATACCGAAATTGAATCTGAATTAAAAGAACAAGTTCCTTGTGTTACCTGCACATATAACTCTGCAAAAGTAACATACGCGGGTGGAGTATATGATGATGATGTTGCTCCTGGTACGGCTACACCGTCCATATACCATTGATAAGCATCAAAAGCACCTGTGGTTTCCTCTACAGTTCCACTGGGTAAGCAACCTCCACCTGTTATTTGTACATCTACAACTGGTGCTGTATCAAAACCAGAAAAATAACCTGCAACACCTGCACTAGCATTGGCTCCAAGGAATCCTACCGAAATTGGTCCTGTCGAATTCACAGTTACATTCCCTGTTAAACCGGATATAAAGAAGGTTTTCCAGTCAGAAGTTCCTGCTACTGTATTAGAAGCTGGTAAAGTAACAGCCCCTCCACCATCTGTAACAGTAATATTTCCATCAGGCGTGCTTGTTGAAGCAATAATAGTTACTCCTCCTGTAAAAGTTACACCTGCAACATCCTGTATGTTAGGTATATTATCTAAGGTCTTAGGCATTAAACAGCTTACAGGTGCAATAAAGTTTAGCCCTCCTGTTGCCTCTGACGTTGAACCCGCTAAAGCTTGATAGGCATAAGCTCTGTTCGAAGTTGTCACAAACATATTACCTCCTGCCGATGTCGTTGAATAATTTGTTGAGGGAATTTCAAAAAAGTCTCCATTATTTATGGTAGCAATGGGTGTAGCTGATCCGTTTACATAAATTTCAGTATTGTCTTGAATAGCAATAATAATTGGAATTTCCATCCCATTTGCTCCATTTCCACGTACGAAAACATATTCACTTCCCACGATATCTTCCGGAACAGCTTGGTCGATACCAGAGTCTCTTGAAGCAGAACCTGCCAGAACCATATTTAGCATTCCTCCATTACTCACTACAATGTCTTTATCTGCTACGATACTTGCACCTAACCATCCTGACTCATTTGCAGTAGCTTGAGCGAGAATCGCTTCAAGAACATAGGATTGATTCGCATTTAACGTGATATTAATAGTGTTGCTCGTAATACCGGCTGCATTTGTTCCCTGTCTGAACACACAATTCGGATCATATCCTGAAATAGTTATATTAGTATTTGCTTGAGTTGCCATAATACCCAATGTGGCAGACTGGGAGGCAGTGCTTGTAGATCTTAAAGGAATTCCTCCCCATTTGAACTGGGTTCCCAAAGCACTTCTACCTTTTGACGTTAGCGATGTACCTTGGCTCGTACGACTTCCACGATAATTGACATAAAACTCTTGTCCTCCCGTTGACTCAAATCGTAATCCTGCTGTACTCAACACCACTCCAGTATTCGCGTTAGAAACCAATGTAATATTATTATCACTATTTGCTAAAGTATAAGTAATAGAATTGGAATTAGAAAGCCCAGTTAATGTAGTTATTGGAGTTCCATTGGTACCTTGGTAAACATTTACATTAAATGCCGTAGTTTCAGGTGTTGATAAATACACTCTTTGCGCATCTACTCCTTCACCGGCCGCTACCTGTTTTAAAGGGGGTAAATAATGTAAGTCGCTTAACTGTGCTGTTGCTGATGTTATTCCTCCAAAAAAGAAGATAACCAAAAGAACACATTTTATAAAATTATTATTTACTGAATTTAAAGTAGAAAGTTTTCTTTTAACGCGTTTTTCCATCTTAATTATTCATTTAATAACATCCCAACTGCTAAGTTTGACTGTATCATCCTTAACCAATATGTTATATTGTTAATATACTTCTAGCCTCATCAAATAGATGTGGCTATTCTTTTAAAATTCTCCAAGAACTTTTGTAAAAACTTCGTAAAATTTCGTCTTGAAAAGAAGATAACGCGCATATTAAGGGGCAATTACACTAATTAAAGACGAAAAAGACAAACTGCATGAATCAAATCTTAGTCTTACAAAATCGATGACGTTAAATAATATTTAGAACCTATGAATTTAATTCTTAAGCCATTAACATTATTTGTAGTAGTAGTATATAATGTTAACATTTAGCCTCCCTAAGTTGTTAATTACCAGCTAATATAGGGAACTTTGACAGAAATTAACAAAAAATTAAGTTTTTTATTTGGGAGACCAGTAGTTTTTAACAAATCGATTACTATTTATTTTTTCATTCTACGAACTTAAAAACGAAACCTAAACATAAAACATTAAAAATCAACAATTTACATTTACAACTTCTGTTTTTATAAAAATTCTCTATCGATAAGTTAATAGTTTACATTTCAGATAATTGGTCAATTTCTGCGAAATGCAAAAAAGTATAGATGTTTGGTATTATCAAAAAGACCGAAAGTAAATACATACTTTCGGTCTTTTTATCTTTATATTTTGATCTTTTACTACTCCTTAAAAACCCCCATATTGGCATATTTATCCATACGAGTATTTATCATTTTAGTAATATCAAGATTCTTTAATTCATTGTAAGTTGAAACGATTTGATTCCTTACCGCCTCAAAAGTTCCTTCTCTATCAGAATGAGCTCCTCCCGATGGCTCCTTGATAATTCCATCAACGATTTTTAGTTTCATTCCATCATTGGCTGTTAGCTTGAGAGCTTCGGCGGCCTTTTCTTTTTGCTCCCAGCTTCTCCATAAAATAGAAGAACAGTTCTCTGGAGAAATAACCGAATACCAAGAGTTTTCAAGCATAAATACCTTATCTCCAACACCAATACCTAAAGCTCCTCCTGAAGCTCCTTCTCCAATGATAATAGTAATGATAGGTGTTTTTAAACGAGACATTTCAAAAATGTTTCTCGCAATTGCTTCTCCTTGTCCTCTTTCTTCAGCCTCTAAACCTGGGTAAGCTCCAGGAGTATCAACAAAAGTTACCACAGGAATACCAAACTTCTCAGCCATACGCATTAAACGTAAAGCCTTTCTATACCCCTCTGGATTCGCCATACCAAAATTACGATACTGACGTGTTTTGGTATTGTATCCTTTTTGTTGACCAATGAACATGAAAGACTGATCTCCAATCTTTCCTAAACCACCAATCATTGCCTTGTCGTCTTTTACACTTCGATCACCATGTAACTCCATAAAAGTATCTCCACACAGCGCCTTAATGTAATCTAAGGTATATGGTCTATTTGGATGACGAGATAATTGTACTCTTTGCCAAGGGGTTAAGTTTTTGTATATTTCCTTTTTAGTTTCTTCTAATTTCTTTTCTATCTTGCTACAAGTCTCTGTAACATCTACATCACTTTCTTTTCCTATGTCATAACATTTTGCCAATTGTTCCTTTAATTCTTTAATTGGCATTTCAAAATCTAAATATTCCATAGTGTTATAGTTTGATTTTTTACTTAATTATATTCAGTTGTTAGTGAAGGCAAACATACTAAAAATTTATGCAGCGAACTTATTTGATTGATTTTTTTACTCTTTTTTTGCTGATATTTTTTTTGATAGCACGTTTCTGTTTTTAATTACTCCGTTTAGTAAAACTACTAATAAAACAATTAGCGCTCCATAATAAAATTCGGGATTCATTTGTTCTTTTTCTCCAAATATTAACAGCGCTAAAACTATTGCATAAATAGGCTCTAAGTTAATTGTTAGCATTACAGTATAGGGTGTTATATACTTCATTACCTTTACTGAAGCTATAAAAGCGTAAGCCGTACAAAAACTACTTAATAAAACAAGGTAGAACCAATCTGTGCTTTTCAAATTAAAAAATTCTACGGAGAATTGATTTGTAAAAAATAAGAAAATAGATATTCCTATTGCACCAAATAATAATTGGTAAAAAGAAATAACCGTTGCTTCGTATTTTTTTATATACAGCCCGTTTAAAACGGAAAATAGAGCCGATAAAAATGCCGATATTAGTGCATATACAATCCCCAGAGTATATTTACTTTCAAAATTAAAAATTATGTATAAGCCCAAGACAACCAATAATCCAAGCAAAATTTCAACCGCTTGTACCCTTTTTTTGAAGAAAATAGGCTCAATCATCGATGTAAAAAAGGCACCAGTACTCATGGTTACTAATGCTACTGATACGTTAGAAACCTTTATTGCTTTGAAAAAGGTAATCCAATGAATGGCTATTATTATTCCAGAAAAAATAAATTTGTATATGGCTTTTGAATCTATCTTTAAATTTTCTCCTTTTATAAAAAAATATAATAGGATAAAACCTACAGCCATAAGCATTCTAAACCAAACTAATGGAATTGCATCAATGGTAATTAATGCTCCAAGAATTGCTGTAAACCCCCAGATAAAAACAATAAAATGTAGGTGTAAATAATTCTTTAACTTATTTCCTTGCATTCCAATATAGATAAATTGCATATATACCGAACATAATGTTTGGCATCCAAACATTAATCAACGGGTTTGCTCCAGCTACCGCTCCTAATACTTCCCCAATTTTCATAAAGAATACATAAATAAACATAGCAGCAATACCTAAGGCTAAATTAACTCCCAGTCCTCCTCTCTTTTTCTTATGAGCAAGTGCCACCGCTATTAGAGTCAAAATGTAAGAAGCTATAGGTAAACTGGTTCTTTTATACAGTTCAACGTAGTAAGCATTAAGGTTTTTAATTCCCCTCTTCTTAGAAATATTAATAAAGTCTTTTAATTCACCCGATCTCATTTCTTGAGCAATTATGGACTTGTAATTTAAGTCATTTGGAGTAAATGCAAAGGTAGTGTCCATAGAGTTTCCAGTGAAAATACTGTCCCTTTCTTTGAATACTTTTCTCTCTTTCCAGTTATATAATTTAAAAGTACTGTCTTTTTTATTCCAACTAAAGTTATCCGCAAAAATTTTGTATTTTAAATGAATTCCATCATATATTTCCTTAGAAAAATTATATCCTGAATTTCTTTCCAAATTAAAATTTTGAATAAAAATATAAGTACTATCATTTAACTGTAAACTAAAATCCCGTACTGTTTTATCCTCGTATTTTTTATTTGAAAGGTATTTCTTTTCAAAAACTCTTCTTGTTTTACTACTATTTGGGACAAAAAAATGATTCATAAACAACGCCACAATAGTTATAATTGTGGCTCCTATGAAGTATGGGTATAAAAAACGAGTAAACGATACTTGTGAACTATTTATTGCAACAATTTCGGTATTATTAGCTAGCTTAGATGTAAATAAAATAACTGCAATAAACAGTGCTAAAGGCATAAAAGTGTTGGCATAGTAAATAATAAAATTTTTATAATAATCATTTACTACTTCGAATAAAGATAAGTTTTCATGCCTCAAAAACTTGTCTATCTTTTCAGCAATATCAATGGCAACAGCAATTGGTATTAGAATAAGTAAGGTAAATAAAAATGTTGCCAAATACCTCTTTAATATGTATCTATCTAAAAGCTTCAACCTACAAACGTTTGTTCATTTGTTTAACCATTTTATCTTTCCATTCTGAAAAATCTCCAGCTATGATATGCTTTCTCGCTTCTCGAACCAACCAAAGATAAAAACCAAGATTATGAATAGAGGCTATTTGCTTACCAAGCATTTCTCTTGCTGCAAATAGGTGCCTTAGGTAGGCTTTTGAATACATGGTATCAACAAAGGTAATTCCCATTTCATCTATAGGAGAAAAATCATTTTCCCATTTCTTATTTTTAATATTAATGGTTCCATGTGCCGTAAATAACATTCCATTTCTCGCATTTCTTGTTGGCATTACACAATCAAACATATCAACACCCAAAGCAATATTTTCAAGGATATTTATAGGTGTTCCAACTCCCATTAAATAGCGCGGTTTATCTTCAGGTAAAATGCTACAAACAACATCAGTCATCGCATACATTTCTTCAGCAGGTTCTCCAACTGATAATCCTCCAATAGCATTTCCCTCCGCCTCTACCGATGCAATAAACTCAGCAGATTGTTTTCTTAAATCGGTATAAGTACTTCCTTGAACAATAGGAAAAAGTGTTTGATTGTATCCGTATTTGGTAGGAACTTTTTCTAAATGATTGATGCAGCGTTTTAGCCATCTATGCGTCATATGCATCGATTGTTTAGCATAACCATAATCACAAGGATAAGGTGTGCATTCATCAAAAGCCATTATAATATCAGCACCGATGGTACGTTGAATTTCCATTACATTTTCAGGAGTAAAAAAGTGTAATGATCCATCAATATGGCTTTTGAACTTCACGCCTTCTTCATTAATTTTTCTTCTCCCAGAGAGCGAGTATACTTGATATCCACCACTATCGGTTAAAATACTTCTGTCCCAATTCATGAACTTATGTAATCCTCCTGCCTGTTCGAGAATGTCAGTCTGTGGGCGCAAATATAAGTGATAGGTATTTCCTAAAATTATATCAGGATTAATTTCGTTTTTAAGCTCTGATTGATGTACTCCTTTTACTGTAGCTACTGTACCTACAGGCATAAAAATTGGAGTTTCTATAGTTCCGTGATCTGTAGTAACAACTCCAGCACGGGCTTTACTTTTAGGATCTTTTATTTTTAAATCAAACTGCATAGTCGACAAAGATACGTATGTAAGTTTAATGTTGAAAAGTAGAAAGTTAAAAGTTTCTTATTGTTATCAACTTTTAACTTGATTCTTAAGAAATGTAGCATCTAATCAGCTCCATTTTTATTTTCTTTTTCTACCAAATTTGCTCTTTATGTCTTTTTTATGTGGTAATTTTTTCTTTTTAGATGTGTTTAAGGAAGCTTCTTCTGTTTTTGATGATTTGGATACTAATCGGTTAATTTGTTCCATTTCCGATTTACTTAATTCTCTCCACTCTCCTGTCTTCAAGTTTCCTATCGTGACATTCATAATTCTGGTACGCTTTAACTTCTTAACTTCAAACCCCAAATATTCACACATACGTCTAATTTGGCGATTTAAACCTTGAACTAGTACAATTCTGAATGTTTTATTATTAATTCTTTCAACCTTACATTTTTTCGTTACTGTCCCTAAAATTGGAACTCCATTGGACATACGTTGTATAAATCGTTCATCAAATGGTTTATCAACGGTCACAATGTATTCTTTTTCATGGTTGTTTCCTGCTCTTAAAATCTTATTAACTATATCTCCATCATTCGTCAAAAAAATAAGACCTTCAGAAGGTTTGTCTAATCTTCCTATAGGAAATAATCGTTCAGGGTGCCCAACAAATTTCACTATATTCTTTTTTTCTTTACTGTCTGTTGTACAAACAATTCCAATAGGTTTATTTAAGGCTATGTAAAGAGTTTTAGGCTTTGCCTTTAATGGTTTGTTATCAATTTTGACAATATCTCCTTCAAATACTCTATTTCCGAGCTGAGCAACTTCGTTATTTATAGTTACCCTACCTTCAATAATAAACTTTTCTGCATCTCGCCTTGAACAAATACCAGTACTACTAATAAATTTGTTGAGATTGATCGATTCTTGATTATTCATACTCATTACTGCAAAGAAAAAGAAAATCCTCAAGATTCTATGAAATCTTGAGGATTTTAAACTTTATATTAAATTTTTCCTTTAGAAAATTACCATCTTTTGCGTACAACGTGCTAAACTAGGTCTTCTTTCGTAATCGAAACCTAAAGTAATCATATGCGTTCCGTAGTTAAAGTCTTGCGTTCTATTCACATTTATACTAAACCCGTAAGAAGCATAAAAACTACCTTTCTTTAAACCGAACAAAGGCGCGATAGCATTTGGAGTAAAAAACTGATCATTTAAGAAAGTATAACTTAATCCTGCCCATACATATCCATCTCTTACACCTCTACGCGCTTTCAAGTTAACATCTGTTCTAGAACGTTTATCAAACTCTCTATACTCTACCAAAACTGAAGGCTCTAACTCAAAATTACGGCTGATTCTCGAAAATACATATGACCCGAAGATATTATACTTTCTAAGAACTTTTGGCTCGTTAGACTCAAAGTCCTCAATCTTTCTATCCAATAAGTTTACCACATTTGCACTAATGCTAAAGCGTTCATAACGATAAAGCATTCCCACATCAAAATTTGAACTTCCTAACACTCTATTGGGTAATACTTGAGAAGTATTATTATCAAAAGTATCAATGTTAAATTGCGTATAACTATACGTCAAAGCAAATGATAAAAAGCTATCATGAAAATCACTTAATGTTAGGTGCTTTGCTAATGACAAACGTGCTCCTTGCTGAGATGTAAATCCATTTTTATCGTTAAACACAGTAATTCCTCCACCAAAAGTATCTGAAATACGCGCCTCAATAGAAAGCGATTGTGTATCAGGAGCCTCCTTTACACCAATCCATTGGCTAACTCCATTTAATCTAATCTGCAACCCAGTTCCTATTCCTGCATAAGCTGGAGATATTAAAAATGGGTTATCAGCTAAATGGCTCACATACTGCGGTAAATCAACCTCTTGCGCAGATACTTTTATACTGCAACAAATAATACTAATTATTAGAAATATCTTTTTCATTCTTATCTATATAATGTAAAGTGACCCATTGTTTTTCTCTCTTGACCTGATAACTCTTTAAAGTAAATAGTATACCAGTAATCACCTGATGGCAATTCTCTTCCTTGATAAGTTCCGTCCCAACCTTGTTGTGATCCTTGGAACTCAGTTATTCTACGAGCATATCTATCGTAGATATATACTCTAACACCGTGGTAGTCTTCTACATTTATTGGGTACCAATAATCATTTACTCCATCTCCATCAGGTGTAAACAAGTTAGGAACTTCAATTGTAATATAAACTCCTTCAACTGTCAGCTCTACCTCACAACCTCTAGCATCTCTAATAATTACGCTGTAATCTCTAGTTTCTAAGATTGTCATTTCATTATTAGAACTGAAGCTGCCTCCATCGAAACTAAATTCATAAGGTGGTAATCCAAAGTCTCCAGAAGCGATGAGTTTATTTCTTTCAGAGTCATCTACAAATAATTGTAATGCTTGAATATCTCTAACTTCTTCAATATCCATTGAAACAGGGCATCCGTGATCTCTATGTTCAACTTCTAATCTATATCCACTTCCAGGAGCTATATTCTCGAATATTCCTGTATCATTGGCATCATACACCGCACCAGTTGAATCAAACAGCCTGTAAAGAACCAGACCTCTATACTCATCTTGTACATTTGCGTTTAACACATTTCCTGTAGGACAGTTATATGTTAATCGTGACTCAAGTACTAAATCAATTGCCTTAGTTGTTGTTACTGCTGTATTTAATGGTGTTGGTGTACACGAACTATTTAATGGTTGTACTGAAATACCATACACTTGATCATCTTCAATTCCTTCAGCAGCTCCTAAAACGATTGTTCCTTCTGGATATGATCCTGGTAACGGAATACCATTAATACTAACTGTATAAGAAACTGTTCCTCCTGGCACTGATCCACCAGTAGCTTCAATTGTAATAGTAGGACTTGGATCAGTAGCACATACCTGCTGTGTTACATCAACCAATGCTAAATTAACTGCTGTAGGTTCAGCAATGGTAACCTGAATAACATCGTAACATCCTACACTATCTTTAACAGTAATTACATAATCACCAGGTGGTAAATCTTCAAATACATTATAATCAACGAACTTGTTAGGGTCGAAAATTGGGCTAATATTATATTCATAACCTCCATTTCCACCACCAGCGTTAACTGTTATAGTACCGTCGGTACCACCATTACAACTAACATGAGTATGAGTTTCTGCTACTGTTAATACTTCTGGCTGAACAATTTCATGTGTTACTGTTTCTACATTACATACATCTCCATTACCATTAGTACTATAAACTCTAATACTATAGATTCCTATTGGTAAGTTAGAGAACATATTTGAATCTTGAATTGGTCTAAAGATACCTCCTGAAGAATCCAATAATTCATATTGGTAATTTCCTAAACCTCCAGTTACGGTAGCCGAAAGAACTCCATTATCCTCTCCATTACAAGTAACAAATCCTGATTCAATATTTAATCTAGAAGCTAAATCTTCATAAGGATCAACTGTTACTAGTGAGAATGGATCAGAAATACATCCATTAGCATCCATTACATAGAAGTTATGTCTACCTGCATCAACATTAAATATGTTTCCTGCTACAAAGTTTGTTCCATCAGTACTAAATGTATAACCTCCAGCACCTCCTGAACCACTAACTTCAATGGTTGATTGGTTTCTGTTACAAGTAATTTCTTCTAATATAATTGCCTGAGCAATAACTCTGGTTGGATCAGTAATTGTTACATTAATTGGGTTACTACGACATGAATAATCGTCATAAACCGTAATAACATAATCTCCTGCTTCTAAACCAGTAAACACATTGCTTGACTGATTTGCTGAAACTGTTCCATTCGGATATGTCAATGTATACGTATATTCAATTGGAGATCCTTGTCCTCCTGTTGGATTCGTAACAGTTATTGAGGCAGATTGTTCTCCATTACACTGATTTGGTGTAGCTGTTGCTGTTGCTGTAATAGCAGTTGGGTCTAACAACTCAAATGTTTCTGTTACTGTACATCCATTAAGATCTCTTACTGTAGCGGTATATTGACCTGCATTTAATCCATCAATAACATTATTTGCATCAAAATTTTGAATTGTTGTTGCTGTAGTTGTATTCACTAACTCAAACTCATAAGTTCCCCATCCTCCGTTAGCTGCTAATGCAACTTCACCAGAGTTAGGACCAACACAACTAATTAATGAAGGGGTTGCCGTAATTGTTAATGCCGTTGAAGGCTCTTCAATTGTTACGTTTGTTGAACGAACAGGACAGAATGGAGTATCTGTCATAGTTAATTCAACATAATAACTTCCAGCTGCCAATCCGTTTGCTGTGGTTACACCTGTAACACCCGCTCCTGTAATTCCAGTAGTTGTACCATTTGATTGGTAAACCTCATAATTATAGTTTCCTGTGTATGGAGTTGTAGAACTAAATTCAAATGATATCTCTCCTGTACTTGAACCTAAACAAGAAGCATTACTTAATTTATTTATATCAATAATGTAATTAGGTTCATCCAATACTTCATGTGCCGTTTCTAATACACATCCTGTAGCTGAATTTGTTACCTCTACACTATAAATATCCGTTGCTAAGTTCGTAAACACCCCTGTTGCATTCGTTGCAGTAAACCCTGTATTTCCACCAGTAATTGTATAGCTTATATCTGCTGCTGGAATAGGGTTACTCGATGTATAGGTTACTGTGATGTCTTCACCTGTAGCACAATCAATTGCTTTATCAACTGTAACATCAGCTGTTTCTAATTTACCAAATGGGGCTACAGTAACGTTAGCTACTGCCGAACATCCGTTATCATCGTAAACTGTAACAGTTACCATACCACCTGTTTCATCTCCTAACGCAAATGTATTACTAGTACTGTTTTGTGTTTCACCTAATCCACTTGCTGGAATGTATACAAACTCATAACGAACATAAGTTCCAGTACCTCCTGTTATTGAAGCTGGATCGACTGTCACTACAGCATTATTAGTAACATTTCCAGTAGTACATCCAAATTCTGTCACTGTTATTGCAGCTGAAATATCAACAGCTGTATTCTCGTTAATTGTAACATTTTGACTGAATGTACAAGAATTAGTTCCTGTTCCAGTAATTGTATATACTCCCGCAGGTAAATTAGTAAATAACTTATTTGTAGTTGAACCTACGGCATTTGGATCCGGGCTAATAGTATATGTAAGTGGGTTAATACTAGTATTAATTTCTGTAATTAAAATTTCTCCAGTACTACTTCCATTACAAATATTATCAACGGTTGCGGCTGCACTAAAGTTTGGCTGAATTGCTGACAATATTTCAATATCTACTGTGTTTGAACAATTAGGCGTAGCTCCCATATCAAATACTTCAACAGTATAGGTATCTGCTGTTGCTACATTGAATGTTACCGCAGTACCTCCTGTTGTCGTTTGAGTAACAATTGTTGCACCTAAACTGTTAACAACTGAATACTCATACGTTCCTGATCCTGAAGTAATTTCAACTGATACTATTCCGTCAGGGCTAGCACTACAGTCAATATTCTTTGTTTGAGTTACAATAAAGTCTAAACTCGGTAACAAAGTCATTGATTGCGCACTTACACTACAGTTGTTACTATCAGATACTGTTACTTCATAAGAACCTGCTGCCAAGTTTGTAAACGTAAACACGCCTGTTCCTGTTTCCGTACGAATATCTAACCCTGAAACTGTATTCGTTAATACATAAGTATAGTTTCCTGTTCCTCCTGCTGGTGTTACAGTGATACTTCCTCCTGTAGTAGCATTACATGCGCTATCATCTTTTGTTAAACTGAAACTCACTAATACTGGATCTGCTATTACGGCTGTATCTGTATCAATACATCCATTAGCATCTCTCACTCGAATCGTATAAGTGTCTGCTGATAATCCATTAAATACATTATCATTACTGTAAGCTCTTACAATTGTTCCTAATGAATTTTCTACTTCATATTCATATCCTCCCCAACCATCAACTCCAGTGATTGTAAGACTTCCATCATTTCCTCCGTTACAACTTACTGGACCTATAGCCGTTGTAAAGTCTAATACAGCCGTTGGCTCATCAATTGTAACTATTGGAGAAGTAATTGGACAGAAAGGACTCGCTGTTTGTGTTACTACAACATAGTAACTTCCAACACTCAAGTTCGTAACTCCTGAAGCTCCGGTTACTCCTGTACCAGTAATTCCAGTACTTAAACCAGTTGCAACATCAAAAACTTCATAATTATATGTATCTCCATAAGGACTTGATGTACTGAAGTCAAAATTAAACGATCCAGTCGCCGTTCCTACACAGCTAACATCTGACGTCTTGTCTACATCTAAGTTAAATACTGGTGCAGCATCAACTTGATGTGTTGTTGTTAATCTACATCCTGTTGTTGGGTTGAAAATTTCTATCTCATAACTTCCTGTAGCTAAACCTATAAATTGTTCTGGATTTGCTGCTGGAGCTGTTTGAGTTGTTCTTGGATATGTTGTTCCATTTATTCCTGTTACACTATACTCAACATTCGGTATAGCTGAAACAGAGGTGAAACTTATCGTTATATTCTCTCCTGTTGCACAATCGATATCTTTATCAATTGAAACTACTGGTACTGTCATTGCATTGAATGGCGCTATTACTGCATTGGTAGTTGCTGTACAATTATTATCATCATACACTGTAATAACTACCGTACCTCCAGATTCATTTGTTGTACTAAATACAGGATTCGAACCATCTTGACTCTCAACTGTACCACCGCCTCCTGGAGTGTATACAAACTCATAACGTACATAAGTTCCTGTTCCTCCTGTTATTGATGCCGGATCAACAGTTACTATTGCATTATTTGTAACATTTCCAGTTGTACATCCGAATTCTGCTACTGTGACAGCTCCAGATATATCAACTGCTGTGTTCTCATTAATTGTAATGTTCTGACTTACTACACAAGAGTTAGTTCCAGTTCCTGTAATAGTATATGTACCTGCTGGTAAATTACCAAATACTTTATTCGTAGTGGCTCCAACTGTGTTAGGATCTGGACTAATAGTATATGTTAATGGGTTTATACTATTGCTTACCTCTGTAATCGTAATTTCACCCAATGTGCTACCATTACAAATATTATCTACACTAGCAGTTAAACTAAAGTTAGGCTGAATTGCTGGCAATACTACAATATCAACTGTGTTAGAACAGTTAGGTGTAGCT
>NZ_CAZEQU010000028.1:0-1255 GCF_964513065.1 Tenacibaculum xiamenense | reverse complement strand
GTTCTGTGTAAGACCGCTACCTGCTACATCTGCATTAATAGTTGCTGCGTTTACAGCATCATCAGCGATTTCAAGAGTAACATCATTAAGAGCAGCATTTGTACCACCAGTAACAGTTAAGTCTGAAGAAGATATAGTTCCGTCACCAGTAATAGCTGTTACGTCTACATCAAGCGCTCCAGTAGTTGCGTTTTGCGTAAGACCGCTACCCGCCACATCTGCATTTATTTTTGTTGCGTTTACTGCATCATTTGCAATTTCAGTAGTACCTATGGCATTAGCAGAAACATCTAATGTGTAGGGGTTTAAAGCGGTACCTGCACCACTTCTTACTAAGGTACCGTCTGTAGGACCTACTACTTCATTTCCGATTATTTGATCCGAATCACTAGCATTATCTGCTGCAATTTCATCTAACGCTGCTTGAACATTCGTGGCGGTTAAACCAGAAGTAGTGTTATCGTATGTGGTACCCTGAGCCGATGGGGTGAAGGTAACATTCGACCCATCATTATTAGAAAAAGTAAAAGTACCATTACCATTATCTGTAAGTGTCGATTTAGGAACAGTTTGAGTTGTTCCATCCTCATTAACGAAGGTGATAAGTCCGTCATTATTATCACTAAGATTAGTTACCGTTTCAACATTTCTAACAACATTCGTAAGATCTAATTGAGTTGTAACCCCATCCTCGTCAGTATAATCAATATTTGTATTATCTGCATTTAGAGCAATTGTCGTAAGCGTCTCAAGATTCTTAACATCTATATCGGTAGTTCCTCCATTCTCATCGGTATAAGTAAAGGTACCATTAGCGTTTTCAGCAATAGTTGTTAAAGTTTCAAGATTTCTAACAATATTGGTAAGATCTAATTGAGTTGTAACCCCATCCTCGTCAGTATAATCGATGTTTGTATTATCTGCATTTAGAGCAATTGTCGTAAGCGTTTCAAGATTCTTAACATCAATATCGGTAGTTCCTCCATTTTCATCGGTATAAGTAAAGGTACCATTGGCGTTTTCAGCAATAGTTGTTAAGGTTTCAAGGTTACTAACAATATTGGTAAGATCTAATTGAGTTGTAACCCCATCCTCGTCAGTATAATCGATGTTTGTATTATCTGCATTTAGAGCAATTGTTGTAAGTGTTTCAAGATTTTTAACATCAATATCGGTAGTTCCTCCATTCTCATCGGTATAAGTAAAGGTACCATTAGCGTTTTCAGCAATAGTTGTTAAAGTTTCAAGATTTCTA
>NZ_CAZEQU010000027.1:7741-15863 GCF_964513065.1 Tenacibaculum xiamenense | reverse complement strand
CAACCTAGTGAATTGGGCTATAGCCAGTTTCAAAGGTTCATTGGATCTAGGAATGCTAGCGAGTACTTCTATCAATTTTGACTTATCGATTTTTGAAATATTCACCTCATTAGCATCAGGAGTAAAGATTGAATTAGTAGATAATTTATTATCACTAATTGAAGATTCAGAAGTTTCTGTATCACTAATCAATACAGTCCCAAGTGTTTTATTAGGAGTCTTAGAATCAGGAAAACTGCCTGAAACTGTAAAAACGATCAACCTAGCAGGAGAGCCGTTATTACCAAGTTTGGTAGATCGTATTTACAAAGAAAGCTCAGTAGAAGCGATCTATGATTTATACGGACCATCAGAAGCGACTACCTATAGTACATTTATAAAGAGAGAATTAAACGGAGTTCAAACCATTGGACGTCCAATAGCCAATACTCAGATTTATATTTTAAGTGAAGGAGAAGAATTAGTACCAGTAGGCGTTGTAGGAGAATTATGTGTAGGAGGAAAAGGAGTTGCTAGAGGATACTTAAACAGAGAAGAACTAACCAATGAAAAGTTTGTTCCAAATCCGTTTAAGGAAGGCGAAAGAATCTACAAGACAGGAGATTTAGCTCGTTGGTTACCTAATGGAATTTTAGAATATGTAGGAAGAAAAGATTCTCAGGTTAAAGTTAGAGGATACCGAATTGAATTAGGAGAGATTGAAACTGCTTTAGCAACCATAAACAATATTCAAAACAGCTGTGTACTTGCCAAAGAAGATATCACAGGAAGCAAGCGCTTAGTAGGTTATGTAGTAGCAGATGGAGAATTCGACAAAGAAAAAGTTCAAGCCGAATTAAAAGAGGTTTTACCAGAATATATGGTTCCTAGTTTATGGGTTGAACTAGAAGAAATGCCATTAACGGCTAGTGGAAAGTTAGACAGAAAAGCCTTACCAGAATTAGACGGATCATTATTGTCAACCAAAGCATATGTAGCTCCAAGAACTGAGGTAGAAGAGCAAATCGCTAGAATTTGGCAAGATGTATTAGGCTTAGAAAAGGTCGGAGTTTATGACAATTTCTTCGAACTAGGAGGGCATAGTTTACTTGTGGTCCAATTGATTTCTAGATTACAAAAGCTAGATTTATACATAGAGGTAAAAGATATTTTTACAAATGCCACGATTGCACAAATAGCAGAAAAACTATCGTCTGATACTGAAAGATATCAAGTTCCAGCCAATGGAATTACACCAGAAGTGGAGCATATAGTTCCATCAATGGTTCCGTTATTAGATTTTGCTCAAGAAGATATCGACATGGTGGTTTCGAAGGTTCCTGGAGGCGTTTCGAATGTTCAGGATATCTATCCATTATCACCATTACAAGAAGGAATGTATTTCCATTATTTAATGAGTAATGAAGAAGAAGGAGATCCATATATTTTATCGAATTTGTTGTCTTTCCCAGATAAAGAAAAGCGAACTATTTTTATTGAAGCACTTCAGTTTGTAGTAAATCGTCATGATGTTTTACGAACTTGTTTTATAAGTAAAGACTTACCAAAAACAGTTCAGGTAGTGCAACGAGAGGCTAAGTTATTAGTAGAAGAAATATTTATTAATCCTGCAAAAGATATACTATCAGAATTAGAAATACTTAAATCGCCAGGAAATCAATGGATGGATATTTCAAAAGCTCCATTGTTGAAGTTAAAAGCGACAGATGATGAAGAAAACGGAATTTATTATTTGTTAATTGATCAACACCACTTGGCATTAGATCATGTAGGTTTAGAAAAAGTGGTCGCTGAAGTTGAGCAATACCTATTAGGAAACGGAGCTAACCTTTCAACACCAGTATTGTATAGAGATTTTATTGCGCACACATTACATCAGCAATCAACTAATGACAGCAAAGCTTACTTTAAAGAGTTGTTAGGAACGATTGAAACACCTACATATCCATTTGACTTATCAAATGTTCGTGGAACTGGACGAGACATAAAAGATTCAGAATTCCTTATTCCTGAGGAAGTAAGTAAGGAAGTTCGAACAGTTAGCGCAAAATTAGGAATGAGTCCAGCTGTTCTATTCCATGCTGCTTATGGTTTAGTTATTGGTAGCTGTAGTAATTCTGATTATGCACTATTTGGATCGTTATTTTCTGGACGTTTACAGGGATCGTCAAATTCCTTAGATTCGTTAGGGTTATTTATAAATACCTTACCGTTTTTTGCAGAATTAAAGGGCAGTGTTTCAGAATATGTTACTAACGTAAAAAATGGATTAAATGAACTTTTACCTTATGAGCAAACTTCTGTAGCCGATATCCAAAATTGGAGTGGTGTTTCAAATGATTTGCCTTTATTCAGTGCCATATTAAATTATCGTCATTCTACAGTTCCTTCGGAAGAAGTAGAAGAACCATCAAATGGAATTGATTTAGGGATAAGCAGACATGGAGGACATGAAAGTACAAACTATCCAGTTTGTATAGATATAGATGATTATGGAGATTATTTTGGTGTAGTAGCTCAAATTGATATTCGAGTTGATGGAGATCGAGTGATTTCTTATCTCTATAAGGCTTTATTGAGTTTATTGAAAGGATTAACATCACAGGAAGAAGTAACAGTTTCAGACCTGAAAATATTACCAGAAACAGAAGAAAGTCAGTTATTAGACGTTTTCAATGCTGCTTCAGCTGATTACCCATTAGATAAAACAATTGTAGATTTATTTACAGATCAAGTTCAAAAAACTCCGGAAGCAATTGCGGCGATTTTTGAGAATCAGCAAATCACTTATAAAACTTTGGATGAGCGTTCTAATCAACTGGCTCATTACTTAGTAGCTAAAGGAGTTGATTCTGATACCATGGTGGGGATTTGTTTGGAACGTAATTTTGACATGCTGATTGGTGTTTTAGGAATATTAAAATCAGGAGCTGCTTATGTACCAATTAAACCTGATTTTCCTAAGAATCGTATAGCTTACATTCTTCAAGATATAGGGCATTCTTTAGTGGTAACAAATTCAGAAAGCAAATCAGTTTTGTCTTCTTTAGAAACAATTGATTTAGTATTGTTAGATGATTCTGATTTACAGACAAATTGCCCAAAAACAACCTTAGATAAAGTTTATAGTGCTTCAGATTTAGCTTATGTAATTTATACTTCAGGAAGTACTGGATTACCTAAAGGAGCAATGATAGAGCATGCTGGATTGTTGAATCACTTATTCATCATGGTCGATGAGTTGGAGATGAATAGTAATAGCACAGTAGCCTTTACTGCTCCGTTTACCTTTGATATTTCAGTATGGCAAATGTTAAGTGGATTATTATGTGGAGGACGTATTGCAATTTATACGGAAGAAGAACTTTTAGCTATTGATAATTTCCAATATTCTTTAGAAAAAAATAATATAAGTCATCTTCAATTAGTACCATCTTACGTTGCTAGTTTACTGGAAAGTGATACTGTTGTTTCAGGATTATCTAATCTAGCGTATTTCCTTGTTACTGGAGAAGCAGCTACCAAATCGTTATTAGATAAATGGTTCTCATTATATCCAAATGTTCCAGTTGTAAATGCATATGGACCAGCGGAAGCTTCAGATGATATCACACTTCACATAATGAATGAATCTCCAACAGGAGCTGTGGTTTCAATAGGGAAGCCAGTGGCGAATATGGATGTTTATGTTGTAGGTCAATTTGACAAATTATGCCCAATTGGAGTTGTCGGAGAATTATGGACAGCAGGAATTGGAGTTGGCCGAGGGTATTTGAATAGAGAAGAGCTTACCAAAGAGAAATTCATAGAAAATCCATTTAAATCAGAAGGAGGAAGACTATACAAGACAGGAGATTTAGGAAGATGGTTACCTGATGGAACTATTGAGTTTATGGGACGTTCGGATGATCAGGTGAAAATTCGAGGCTACCGTATTGAATTAGGTGAAGTTGAAAATGCTTTATCAGTTATTTCTGGAGTTCAAAATAGTTGTGTTTTGGCTAAAAAAGATGCAAGTGGAATAAGTCGCTTAGTAGGTTATGTAGTAATGACTGGCAAGTTTGATAAAGAAAAAATCCAAGATGGTTTATTGAAAAGCCTACCAGAATACATGGTTCCTAGTTTATGGGTTGAATTAAAAGAAATGCCATTAACAGCAAATGGAAAGATTGATAAGAAAGCCTTACCAGAACCAGACGGATCATTATTATCAACAAACGAATATATTGCTCCAAGAAATGAAACAGAAGCGCAGATTGCTACTATATGGCAAAATGTATTAGGCATAGAAAAGGTCGGAGTTTATGATAATTTCTTTGAATTAGGTGGGCATAGTTTATTAGTGGTTCAGTTAATTTCTCAGTTACAGAAGAATGATTTCCATATTTCGGTAAAAGATATTTTCGCAAATCCAACAGTTGCGTCAATAAGTGAAAAATTAGCATCAGGAGAAACAATCTATCAAGTTCCAGCAAATGGAATTACTAAAGATATAGATCGTATTGTTCCATCGATGGTTCCTTTATTAGACTTTGAGCAGGAAGATTTAGATAAGATCGTGAATAGTGTAGAAGGAGGAGTTTCAAATATCGAAGATATTTATCCATTATCACCATTACAAGAAGGAATTTATTTCCATCATTTAATGAGTAATCCAGAAGAAGGAGATCCATATGTTTTACCTCACTTGTTATCGTTTCCAAGCAAAGAAAATCGAGATACATTCATAAAAGGATTACAGTTTGTAGTTAATCGTCATGATGTACTACGTACTTGTGTTATAAGCGAAGGACTACCTCAAGCAGTTCAAGTTGTACAACGAGAAGCAACTTTGTCTTTAGAATGTTTAAAGATAGATTCTTCTAAAGATACTTTACAAGAATTACAAGACCTAACAGCTTCTGGAAATCTGTGGGTAGATGTGTCAAAAGCTCCTTTATTGAAGTTACAGTCTGCAGATGATCCTACAAATAATACTTATTATCTAGTTTTACTAGAGCATCATTTAACATTAGATCATGTAGGGGTAGAAAAAATTATAGAAGAGATTGGAGCGTATTTAACTGGGAATGCATCGATTTTATCGAAACCAGCATTATATAGAGATTTTATTGGTCATACCTTATATCAACAAGCTACTAACGATAGTGCTTCTTACTTTACGAACTTATTAGGAGATATAGATACCCCAACGTATCCATTTGAGTTATCTAATATTCATATTACTGGATCTTCAATAAAGGAAGCTACAGGTGTTCTGCCAAACGACTTAAGCAAGGAAATCAGAAATATATGTACAAGGAAAGGAATGAGTCCAGCAACTTTATTCCATGCAGCTTATGGTTTAGTTATCGGAAAATGTAGTAACATGGATTATGCTATTTTCGGGTCTTTATTCTCTGGACGTTTACAGGGTTCATCAGGAGCGGCAGATTCGTTAGGATTATTCATTAATACGTTACCATTTTATGTAGCCTTTGAGGGATCTATGACAGAATACGTTGAAACTGTTAAACAACGATTAGCAAGTTTATTACCTTATGAACAGACTCCGTTGTCAAGTATTCAAGGATGGAGCGGCGTTTCGAATGAAGTTCCTTTGTTCAGTGCCTTGTTAAATTTCCGTCATACTTCTTTGGGATCGGAAGCAGAAGAAAATAGCCCAGGGGTAGATTTAGGTATCAATGTTATTGGAGGCCAAGAACGCACCAATTATCCATTTACTTTAAGTGTTGACGATTACGGGGTTGATTTTGGATTAACAGCTCAAATAGATGAAAGTATTGAGGCTACTCGTGTTATAGAGTACATGCAAGAAGCCTTAGAACAATTAGTACAAGGTTTAAACTCTGAAGAAACTGTAGAGATAAACAATGCAGTTATTTTACCAAAAGAAGAAGAGCAGTTATTATTAGAGACTTTCAACAATACTGAAGCAGCGTATCCATTAGATACAACGATACTAGATCTTTTCTCAGAGCAGGTAAAGCAATCACCAAAACAAGTTGCTGTTGTTTATAAAGGAGAAACATTAAGCTATAAAGAATTAGATCAGCGTTCAAACCAAGTAGCACGTTATTTACAAGCAGAGGGAGTTCAAGCAGATGGATTGGTAGGAATTTGTATGACGCGTAGTTTGGAGATGATTGTAGGAATCTTAGGAGTTCTAAAATCTGGAGGAGCCTATGTACCAATCGATCCAAACTATCCAAAAGAGCGTATTTCTTATATCATAGAAGACACTGGAATTGAATTAGTATTAAGTAATGCCGCAAGCCAAGATGTTTTAGAAGATAAAGAAGGATTCAAAAGCATTGCATTGGATACTGATTGGGATCAGATTTCGGAGTATTCAACAAGAAAACTAAGTTATAAGTCAATATCACAAGACAATCTGGCTTACGTGATTTACACTTCAGGAAGTACAGGAAAGCCAAAAGGAGTGCTTATTGAGCATGGAAATATGTTCAATCTAGTGAACTGGGCAATAGATAATTTCAAAGATTCATTGGATCTAGGAATGCTTGCTAGTACTTCTATCAATTTTGATTTATCAATTTTCGAGATATTTACTTCACTAGCATCAGGAGTAAAGATTGAATTAGTAGATAACTTACTATCACTAGTTGAAGATTCGGAAGTTTCTGTATCACTAATCAATACCGTACCAAGTGTTTTATTAGGAGTATTAGAATCAGGAAAATTACCTGAAACAGTAAAAACGATCAACCTTGCGGGTGAGCCATTATTATCAAGTTTTGTAGATCGTATTTACGAAGAAAGCTCAGTAGAAGCAATCTATGATTTATATGGACCATCTGAGGCGACTACCTATAGCACATTTATCAAAAGAGAATTAAACGGAGTTCAAACTATTGGACGTCCAATAGCTAATACTCAGATTTATATTTTAAGTGAATCGAGTGAACTAGTACCAGTAGGAGTTGTAGGAGAATTATGTGTAGGAGGAAAAGGAGTTGCCAGAGGATACTTAAACAGAGAAGAACTAACCAATGAAAAATTTGTTCCAAATCCATTTAAGGAAGGAGAAAGAATCTATAAAACAGGAGATTTAGCACGCTGGTTAGCTGATGGAACCTTAGAATATGTAGGAAGAAAAGATTCACAAGTAAAGGTTAGAGGATATCGAATAGAATTAGGAGAGATTGAAACAGCTTTAGCAGCTTTAAACAATATTCAAAACAGTTGTGTACTTGCCAAAGAAGATGTTACAGGAAGTAAGCGTTTAGTAGGATATGTAGTTGTAGAAGGAGAGTTCAACAAAGAAAAAGTTCAAGCCGAATTAAAAGGGGTTTTACCAGAATACATGGTTCCTAGTTTATGGGTTGAACTCGAAGAAATGCCATTAACAGCAAGCGGTAAGTTAGACAGAAAAGCCTTACCAGAACTAGATGGATCATTATTGTCAACCAAAGCCTATGTAGCTCCAAGAACTGAGGTAGAAGAGCAAATCGCTACGATTTGGCAAGATATATTGGGTGTTGAAAAAGTAGGTATCTATGATAATTTCTTTGAATTAGGAGGACATAGTTTACTAGTGGTTCAATTAATCTCAAGATTACAAAAGCTTGATTTATACATAGAGGTAAAAGATATTTTTGCCAATGCCACCATTGCACAGATAGCAGAAAAATTATCATCGGAGACTTCAAGATATCGAGTGCCAGCCAATGGAATTACACCAGAAGTGGAGCATATCGTTCCATCAATGGTTCCATTGTTAGATTTTACTCAAGAAGATATTGATACGGTAGTTTCAAAGATTTCAGGAGGCGTTTCTAATATTGAAGATATCTATCCATTATCACCATTACAGGAAGGGATGCACTTCCATTATTTAATGAGTGATAAAAAACAAGGAGATTCATATGTTTTATCGAACCTGCTATCGTTTACAGACAAAGAAAAGCGTCAATCATTTATCGAGGCATTACAATTTGTAGTCAATCGTCATGATGTTTTAAGAACTAGTTTTATAAGTGAAGGTTTACCAAAAGCGGTTCAGGTAGTACAACGAAAAGCTGAATTATCAGTAGAAGAACTAATCTTTGATAACAAAGCTGATATTTTAACTGAATTAGAAGAGTTAACAGCTCCAGGA
>NZ_CAZEQU010000027.1:4057-7736 GCF_964513065.1 Tenacibaculum xiamenense | reverse complement strand
ATTAAAATCGGCAGATGATAAGGAGCATGATCGTTATTACTTGATAGTGAATCAGCATCACTTAGTATTGGATCATGTTGGATTGGAGAAGGTTGTAGCAGAAATTCACATGTACTTATTAGGACAAGGGAATAATCTTCCAACTCCTGTGTTGTATAGAGATTTTATCGGTCATACACTTCATGCGCAAGCAACCAACGATGGAGAGTCGTATTTCCAAGGATTATTGGCGGATATTGAAGAGCCAACATATCCATTTAATTTATCAGATACAAAGGTTAGTGCCGAAGCTATCAAAGAGTCAAGTGTACTTTTATCCGATACATTAAATAAAGAACTTAGAGAAGTTAGTATTTCATTAGGAATGAGTCCAGCGGTATTATTCCATGCAGCGTATGGACTAGTTATTGGAAAATGTAGTCATTCAGAATATGCTTTATTTGGGTCAATATTCTCAGGACGTTTACAAGGAGCGTTGAACTCAGCAGATTCCTTAGGGTTATTTATCAATACCTTACCATTTTATGTTTCTTTGGAAGATACTGTACAGGACTATATTCAACAGGTAAAAGGGCGTTTACAAGATTTATTACCGTATGAGCAAACACCACTATCAAGTATCCAAGGTTGGAGTGGAATATCTACTGAAGTTTCTTTGTTTAGTGCCTTATTAAATTATCGTCATTCTCACTCTGTAACAGAGACAGAAGAAGGAGAAACTATTGATTTAGGATTAGAAGTTATAGGAGGAGATGAACGAACAAATTATCCATTTACCTTAAATGTTGATGATTTTGGAGAGAGCTTTGGATTAACAGCTCAGATAGAAGGAAGTATTGATGCAGATAAGGTATTGTCTTATATGCAAGAAGCTTTAACGAGTTTATTAAAAGGCTTAAAAGCAGAGGAAAAAGCATCAGTTAGAAGTTTAAGTATTTTATCTGAAGAAGAAAGTAAAGAGATATTAGAAGTATTCAATGCAACTGAATTCAAATATCCATCAGAGAAATCTGTTGTAGAATTATTTGAAGAGCAGGCTCAAAAAACACCAAAAGCAGCTGCGATAACCTTTGAAGGAACTACTTTGAGTTATGAGGAATTAGATGCTCGTTCAAATCAATTAGCACATTATTTACAAGAGAATGGAGTAGCGACAGATACGTTTGTAGGAATCTGTATGGATCGTAGTTTGGAGTTACTTGTAGCAATTCTAGGAGTTTTAAAATCAGGAGGAGCTTATGTACCGATTGATCCGACTTATCCAGAAGATCGTATTGAGTATATGTTAAGCGATGCTACGATTAATTTGGTATTGACAAGTAAGACGAATACAGATGTACTAGAAAATGGAAGTAACATTAGTGTTGTTGCTTTAGACCAAGACTGGGATTCATTAATAGGAACATATTCTGAAAACAGTTTAAATAAAGCTATTTCATCAAATGATTTAGCCTATGTTATTTATACTTCAGGAAGTACCGGACAACCAAAAGGAGTTCAAATAGAACATAAAAACATTGTCAGTTTAAGTACGAGCTGTGATTATGTAACCCTAAATTCAGATACGGTTTGGTTGTCAACAGGATCAATTTCATTTGATGCAACAACGATAGAATACTGGGGAACATTACTTAATGGAGGAGAACTGGTATTAACCACGAAAGAGACTTTATTAGATACGGTAAGCTTTAAAACATTATTACAAGAAAAAGAAGTTACTACCTTATGGATGACCGCTTCATGGTTCCATGGAGTAGTAGAGGAGGATGCAAGTGTTTTTGCCTTATTAGACTATTTATTAGTTGGAGGAGATGTTGTTCTGTTTAACTATACCAATAAACTCAAGGAACTATATCCAGATCTAACTATTATTAATGGATATGGTCCAACGGAGAATACTACGTTCTCAACAACATATACTATTGACATTACCGAGGAAACCCTTCCAATAGGTAAGCCAATTAAAAACAGAGAGGCTTATGTTGTTGACTCGGTAATGAATTTAGTCCCTGTAGGAGTTGAAGGAGAATTAGTTGTAGGAGGAGCAGGAGTTGCTAGAGGTTACTTAAACAACGAAGAGTTAACCAAAGAAAAATTCATTCCAAATCCATTTAAAGAAGGAGAGAGACTCTACAAAACAGGCGATTTAGTAAAGTGGTTACCTGATGGGAATATTGAGTTTGTAGGAAGAAAAGATGCTCAGGTTAAAATCAGAGGATATAGGATTGAATTAGGAGAGATAGAAAACAGTTTATCAAACTTAAGCTCAATTAGTCAATGTTGTGTCCTAGCTAAAGAAGCAGCCAATGGGACCAAGCGTTTGGTTGGATATGTAGTTTCAGAGGATACTTTTGATAAGGAAGTTATCCAAACTGAACTTAAAGAGCATTTACCAGATTATATGATTCCATCGATTTGGGTGGAAATGGATGAGATGCCACTTACAAGCAATGGTAAATTAGATAGAAGAGGGTTACCAGAACCAGATAGTTCAGATTTATCAAGCAATGATTATGTAGCACCAAGAAACGAAACGGAAGAACAATTAGTAGCTATCTGGCAAGAATTGTTAGGTTTAGATCAAGTAGGAGTATATGATGATTTCTTTGAATTAGGAGGTCATAGTTTACTGGTTGTTCAGTTAATTTCAAGAATCCAAAAGATAGGATTCAATATCTCAGTAAAAGATATTTTCTCAGAACCTACCATTGCAGCGATTAGTCAAAATGTATCTTCAACAGAATTGATGTATCAAGTTCCAGCCAATGGAATAACAGAAGGTATCGATACGATCACACCAGAGATGGTTCCATTATTAGACTTTAGTCAAGAAGATATTAATTCGGTGGTATCACAAGCCCCAGGTGGAATCTCAAATATTGAGGACATGTATCCATTATCACCTTTACAGGATGGAATTTATTTCCATTATTTAATGAGTGATCAGGATCATGGAGATCCTTATGTTTTACCAAGTTTATACTCCTTCCCAAGTGAGGAAAAGAGAGCATTATTTATCGAGGCCTTACAGTTTGTAGTGAACCGTCATGATGTTTTACGTACCTGTGTTGTCAGTGAAGGTTTACCACAGGCAGTTCAGATAGTTCTTAGAGAAGCAGTATTGGAGGTAGAGGAGTTAGATGTAGCTTTACCAGAATTAGAATTATTAGCAGAGCCAGGAAATCAACGAATGGATGTTTCCAAAGCACCATTACTGGAATTAAAATCGGCAGATGATAAAGAGAATGATAATTACTACCTAATTATCAATCAACATCACTTAATTTTAGATCATGTTGGATTAGAGAAGATTGTATTTGAAATTACTGTTTACCTATCAGGAAAAACATCCAATCTTCCAACACCAGTTTTATATAGAGACTTTATAGGACATACACTTCATTCACAAGCAACCAATGATAGTGAAGCTTATTTTACAAGTCTATTAGAAGGAATAGACACGCCGACCTATCCATTTGGATTATCAGATATTCAAGGAACAGGAAGTGATATTAAGGAGTTACAAGCCCTTTTACCAGAAGATTTAAGTGAGTCAATAAGAAAGGTAAGTACTGGTTTAGGAATGAGTCCGGCTGTGATCTTCCATGCAGCTTATGGACTTGTTGTAGGAAAATGCAGTAATGCGGAGTATGCATTATTTGGAACCTTATTCTCAGGA
>NZ_CAZEQU010000027.1:0-4052 GCF_964513065.1 Tenacibaculum xiamenense | reverse complement strand
GATTTCTAATGAGGTACCTTTCTTTAGTGCCTTATTAAACTACCGTCACTCATCAATACTAACAGAAGAAGAGGTTGATGAGGATACGGTTAATTTAGGAATAGAGATTGTTAGTGATCATGAGCGTACGAATTATCCGTTTTCATTAAATGTTGATGATTATGGAAAGGAATTTAAATTAACAGCTCAGATTGATGGTAGTATTGATACCGAGCGTGTACTTGCTTTTATGGAAGAAGCTTTGGTACAACTTGTAGAAGGGTTACAATCAGAAGAATCAGTACCAGTTGCAAGTTTATCAATTTTAGCAAAAGAAGAGGAGGTACAATTATTAGAGACTTTCAATAATACTCATGCTGAGTATCCATTAGATAAAACATTAGTTGATTTATTTGCAGAGCAAGTAGCTAAAACACCAGAAACGACTGCTGTTGTTTTTGAAAATGAAGCATTGACCTTTGCAGAGTTAGACGAGCGTTCAAATCAACTAGGGCACTACTTACGTGAGCAAGGAGTTACTCCAGATACTTTAGTTGGTATTTGTATTGAACGAAGTATTGAAATGCTAGTGAGCATTTTAGGGATCTTAAAATCAGGAGGAGCATATGTGCCGATTGATCCAGAATATCCAGAAGATCGTATCGAGTATATGCTCACTGATGCTGATATCAAATTGGTCTTAACCAGTACAAAAGTTAATTCAGAAGTATTAGGAGATCGAGAAGGAGTAATCTCTTTAGCTTTAGATAGCCAGAGGGAAACGATAGCGAATTACTCTAAAGATGCTTTAACTTCAGTAGTATCTCCAGAGAACTTGGCTTATGTAATCTATACTTCAGGAAGTACAGGAAAGCCAAAAGGAGTAATGAACCAACACAATGGTATTGTAAACCGTTTATTATGGACGCAATCAGAATATCAATTAACCTCAGAAGATACTATTTTACAAAAAACAACTTTCAGTTTTGATGTATCGGTATGGGAGTTATTATGGGGAGCAATGTGTGGTTCGAAATTAGTATTCGCAAAACCAGAAGGCCATAAAGATGCTCGTTATTTAAAAGAAATTATAGAAGAGCACAAAGTAACAACGATGCACTTTGTACCATCAATGTTAAGAGTGTTCTTAGAAGAAATAGAAAAAGGAGATTGTTCTTCTTTACGTCGTGTAATTTGTAGTGGAGAAGCTTTACAAGTAGATCATGTAGCATTATTTAATGAGAAATTTACAGGAACGGAGTTACATAATTTATACGGACCAACCGAAGCAGCGATTGATGTAAGTTATTGGCCGGTTCCATTAGACAAACAAATCGACAATGTATTAATTGGACGTCCAGTCGCCAATACAAGTTTATACGTACTAGATGATTCAATGAATTTAGCTCCAATTGGAGTTGCGGGAGAATTATGTATTGGAGGAATTCAGGTAGCTAGAGGATATCTAAACAAAGAAGAACTAACCAATGAGAAGTTCATCTCGAATCCATTTAAGGAAGGAGATCGAATCTACAAAACAGGAGATTTAGCTAGATGGTTACCAGATGGAACAATAGAATATATTGGAAGAAAAGATAATCAGGTAAAGATTCGTGGATACAGAATCGAATTAGGAGAGATTGAGAATGCCTTATCATTATTAGAAAGTATCAGTCAATGTTGTGTATTAGCTAAAGACGATAGTATAGGAAGCAAGCGTTTGGTTGCTTATGTAGTTTCAAATGGAGAATTCGGTAAGGAAAAGATTCAAAATGAATTAAAAGAAGTTCTTCCAGAATACATGGTTCCTGGATTATGGGTTGAGTTAGAAACAATGCCATTAACAGTGAATGGTAAATTAGATAGAAAAGCTTTACCAGAACCAGATGGATCATTATTATCAACCAAAGAGTATGTCGCTCCAAGAAATGAGTTAGAGGCTCAAATGGTGAGTATCTGGCAAGATGTATTAGGCATTGAAAAGATTGGAGTTTATGATAATTTCTTTGAATTAGGAGGACATAGTTTATTAGTTGTTCAGTTAATATCGAGATTACAAAAGATAGATTTCAATATTGCAGTAAAAGATATTTTCTCAAATCCAACGATTGCAGAAATTGCAGAAAGAGGATCTTCAGAGATTTCAACTTACGAAGTTCCAGCGAATGGAATTACAGAGGATACAGATTACATTGTACCAGAGATGGTTCCTTTATTGGATTTTGATCAAGAGGATATTGATACAGTAGTATCGAAAGTACCAGGAGGAGTAGAGAATATTCAAGATATCTATCCATTGTCACCATTACAAGAAGGAATTTACTTCCATTATTTAATGAGTAATGAGGAACAAGGAGATCCATATATTTTATCGAATTTACTTTCATTTACAAGTAAAACCCAACGTAATTCTTTTATAGAAGCACTTCAGTTTGTAATAGACCGTCACGATGTATTGCGTACTTGTTTTGTAAGTGAGGATCTACCAATAACGGTTCAGGTGGTGCAAAGAAAGGCAACATTAAAAGTTGAAGAAATAACTATTGATGCTTCGAAAGATTTGGGTGAAGAGTTAAGATTATTAACCACTCCAGGGAATCAATGGATGGACATTTCAGAAGCACCGTTATTAAAATTGAAATCAATTGAGGATGAAGAGAATGGAGTATACTATTTGGTAGTAAATCAGCACCATTTAATATTAGACCATCTAGGTTTAGAAAGAGTAATTTTTGAGATAGAGCAATATTTATCAGGGAATAAAGAAAGCCTTCCAAGGCCAGTATTATATCGTGATTTTATAGCACATACCTTACATTCACAAGCAACGAATAACGATGAGGGGTACTTCAGAGAATTATTAGAAGATATAGAAGAACCTACTTATCCATTTAACTTAACGAATGTTTTAGGAAATGGAAGTGAGATCAAGGAGTTAGAAATCAGGTTACCAGAAGAACTGAGTAAAAGAATTCGAAGAGTTAGCATTGAATTAGGAATAAGTCCTGCTGTATTATTCCATGCTACGTATGGAATTGTAGTCGGAAGATGTAGCAATAAAGAGTATGCCATTTTTGGATCATTATTCTCAGGACGTTTACAAGGAGCGGTTGGAGCAGCAGAATCTTTAGGACTGTTCATTAATACCTTACCATTTTTTGCAAAGCTAGAGGGAAGTATTACCGAGTATGTTCAAAAGGTAAAAGAAGGCTTAAATGAGTTGTTGCCTTATGAGCAAACACCGTTATCAAGTATTCAAAATTGGAGTAACATTTCTAATGAAATTCCGTTGTTCAGTGCTTTATTAAATTATCGTCACTCTGAAGCTCCGAAAGAGGTTCAAGATATTTCGGAAGAACATGATTTAGGCATATCTCATATTGGGGGGCATGAAAGAACGAATTACCCACTTACCTTAAGTGTTGACGATTTAGGAGTTGATTTTGGATTAACAGTTCAGATTGAAGAGCATATTGATACAGCTCGCGTTTTAGATTATATGCAAGAAACCTTAGAACAACTATTGGAAGGTTTGACTTCAGAAGAAATAATTGAAGTTAATAGTGTAGCAATCTTACCAAAACAAGAGCTAGAGTTATTAGACACATTTAACAATACCTATGCAGAGTATCCATTGGATAAAACATTGGTTGATTTATTTGCAGAACAAGTAGCTAAAACACCAGAAGCGATTGCAGTTGTTTTTGAAAATGAAGCATTGACCTTTGCAGAGTTAGACGAGCGTTCAAATCAACTAGGGCACTACTTACGTGAGCAAGGAGTTACTCCAGATACTTTAGTTGGTATTTGTATTGAACGAAGTATTGAGATGCTAGTGAGCATTTTAGGGATCTTAAAATCAGGAGGAGTGTATGTGCCAATTGATCCGGAATATCCAGAGGATCGTATCGAATATATGCTAACCGATGCTGATATCAAATTGGTATTAACCAGTACAAAAGTTAATTCAGAAGTACTAGGAGAAAGAGAAGGTATAACTGCCATAGCTTTAGATAGTCAATGGGAGACGATAGCGAATTACTCTAAAGAAGCTTTAATTCCAGTAGTATCTC
>NZ_CAZEQU010000026.1:6962-7878 GCF_964513065.1 Tenacibaculum xiamenense | reverse complement strand
TATTACGGTTGCAGAAGGAAGTACAGCAAACTTTACTGCTACCTTAAGCAATCCATCACAATATGATGTTACTTTTGATGTTACTACGAGTGATGGTTCAGCCACGGCAGGGGATGATTATACAGCTCAAAGTAGTGTAAGTTATACGATTCCAGCAGGAAGTACTACGGTAACAATTCCAGTGGTAACGATCAATGATACTACGTATGAGCCAACAAATGAGACGTATACTGTTACGATGAGTAATGTAAGTATTGGTTCAACTCCAGCAGAGGCAATTACAACAACTGACTTGGTAGGAGCCGGAACGATTACTGATTTAGGTGATAGTGCACCGACGATTAGTATTGATGATATTACTGTTGCAGAAGGAAGTACAGCAAACTTTACTGCTACCTTAAGCAATCCATCACAATATGATGTTACTTTTGATGTAAGTACGAGTGATGGTTCAGCCACGGCAGGCGATGATTATACAGCTCAGAGTAGTGTAAGTTATACGATTCCAGCAGGAAGTACTACGGTAACAATTCCAGTGGTAACGATCAATGATACTACGTATGAGCCAACAAATGAGACGTATACTGTTACGATGAGTAACGTAAGTATTGGTTCAACTCCAGCAGAAGCAATAACAACAACTGACTTGGTAGGAGCCGGAACGATTACTGATTTAGGCGATAGTGCTCCAACGATAAGTATAGATGATATTACGGTTGCAGAAGGAAGTACAGCAAACTTTACTGCTACCTTAAGCAATCCATCACAATATGATGTTACTTTTGATGTAAGTACGAGTGATGGTTCAGCCACCACAGGCGATGATTATACAGCTCAAAGTAGTGTAAGTTATACGATTCCAGCAGGAAGTACTACGGTAACGATTCCAGTGGTAACGATCAATGATACAACGTAT
>NZ_CAZEQU010000026.1:3236-6957 GCF_964513065.1 Tenacibaculum xiamenense | reverse complement strand
AACAAATGAGACGTATACTGTTACGATGAGTAACGTAAGTATTGGTTCAACTCCAGCGGAGGCAATTACAACAACAGACTTGGTAGGAGCCGGAACCATTACTGATTTAGGTGATAGTGCTCCAACGATAAGTATAGATGATATTACGGTTGCAGAAGGAAGTACAGCAAACTTTACAGCTACCTTAAGCAATCCATCACAATATGATGTTACTTTCGATGTAAGCACGAGTGATGGTTCAGCCACCACAGGCGATGATTATACCGCTCAAAGTAGTGTAAGTTATACGATTCCAGCAGGAAGTACTACGGTAACGATTCCAGTGGTAACGATCAATGATACTACGTATGAGCCAACAAATGAGACGTATACTGTTACGATGAGTAATGTAAGTATTGGCTCAACTCCAGCAGAAGCAATAACAACAACTGACTTAGTAGGAGCCGGAACGATAACAGATTTAGGTGATAGTGCTCCAACGATAAGTATAGATGATATTACTGTTGCAGAAGGAAGTACAGCGAACTTTACCGCTACTTTAAGTATTGTTTCTCAATATGATGTTACTTTTGATGTAAGTACGAGCGATGGTTCAGCCATGGCAGGCGATGATTATACCGCTCAAAGTAGTGTAAGTTATACGATTCCAGCAGGAAGTACTACGGTAACGATTCCAGTGGTAACGACCGATGACACAACCTACGAGCCAACAAATGAGACGTATACTGTTACGATGAGTAACGTAAGTATTGGTTCACCAACTCCAGAGGCAATAACAACAACTGACTTGGTAGGAGCAGGAACGATTACTGATCTAGGCGATAGTGCTCCAACAATTAGTATTGATGATATTACGGTTGCAGAAGGAAGTACAGCAAACTTTACTGCTACCTTAAGCAATCCATCACAATATGATGTTACTTTTGATGTAAGTACGAGTGATGGTTCAGCCACGGCAGGCGATGATTATACCGCTCAAAGTAGTGTAAGTTATACGATTCCAGCAGGAAGTACTACGGTAACGATTCCAGTAGTAACGATCAATGATACTACCTACGAGCCAACAAATGAGACGTATACTGTTACGATGAGTAACGTAAGTATTGGCTCAACTCCAGCAGAGGCAATTACTACAATTGACTTGGTAGGAGAAGGGACCATTACAGATTCAGGTGATAGTGTTCCAACAATTAGTATTGATGATATTACTGTAGTTGAAGGAACTACGGCAAACTTTACGGCTACTTTAAGTAACCCATCACAATACGATGTTGTCTTTGATGTAACTACTTCAGACAATACAGCGCAGGTAGGAGCAGATTATTTAGCACAAAGTGGTGTAGGGTATACTATTCCAGCAGGAAGTACTACGGTAATTATTCCTATAACCACTATAGATAATAACGTTTATGAAACAAGTGAGACGTATAATGTAATTTTAAGCAATGTTAGTATTAGCTCACCAACCCCAGAAAATATAACCACCACAGATTTACAAGGAGAAGGAACGATCACGGACAATGATGTGAATGATCCATGTTTACCAGATGCAACCGATAGCGATGGCGACGGTGTATGTGATGCAATCGATCCCGATCCAACCGATCCATGTAATCCAGATAATACAGATGCAGATGGTGATGGTGTATGTGATACGGTAGATCCAGATCCAACAGATCCATGCAACCCGAATAATGTGGATGCCGATAATGATGGTGTATGTGATACGGTAGATCCTGATCCAACAGACCCATGTGTACCAGATAATACGGATGCGGATAATGATGGCGTTTGTGATACGGTAGATCCCGATCCAACCGATCCATGTAATCCAAATAATGTAGATTCAGATAATGATGGTGTTTGTGATACAGTAGATCCCGATCCAACGGATCCATGTGTACCAGACAATACAGATGCAGATGGTGATGGTGTTTGTGATACAGTAGATCCAAATCCAACAGATCCATGTAGTCCGGATAGTGCCGATGCAGATGGCGATGGTGTTTGTGATACAGTAGATCCTGATCCGAATGATCCATGTAATCCAGATAATACAGATGCTGACAATGATGGCGTATGTGATACGGTAGATCCCGATCCAACGGATCCATGTAGCCCAGATAATACGGATGCGGATAATGATGGCGTTTGTGATACAGTGGATCCAGATCCAACGGATCCATGTAATCCGAACAATGCCGATACAGATAATGATGGTATTTGTGATACAGTAGATCCGAACCCAACTGATCCGTGTATACCAGATAGTACCGATGCCGATGGCGATGGTGTTTGTGATACGATTGATCCAGACCCAACGGATCCATGTAATCCAGCTAGCGCTGATACTGATGGTGATGGTATTTGTGATGCAGTAGATCCTGATCCAAATGATCCCTGTAGTCCAGATGCAACAGATGTAGATGGCGATGGTATTTGTGATGTAATTGATCCTGATGTAACGGATCCATGTGGACCAGAAGATTTAGACAGTGATGGCGACGGTGTATGTGACAATGTAGATCCAAATCCAACCGATCCATGTATACCAAATGCAACTGATGCTGATAATGATGGCGTATGTGATAGCGTAGACCCCGATCCAACTGATCCATGTAATCCAAACGGACATGATGAAGATGGTGATGGTGTCTGTGATGCAGTAGATCCAGATATAACGGATCCATGTGTTCCAGATGCTACAGATACTGATGGTGATGGCATATGTGATACAGTTGATCCAAATCCAACTGATCCATGTATTCCAAATGGAAATGACGAAGATGGTGATGGTGTTTGTGATGCAGTAGATCCAAACCCAACGGATCCATGTATACCAAACAACACAGATGCGGATAATGACGGAGTTTGTGATACGATTGACCCAAATCCAACAGATCCATGCATTCCAAATGGAAATGACGAAGATGGCGATGGTTATTGTGATGGCGTAGATCCAAATCCAACGGATCCATGTATTCCAGATGCAACTGATGCCGATGGAGATGGTATTTGTGATACGATTGATCCCGATCCAAACAATCCATGTAATCCAGATAGTGCTGATGAGGATGGCGATGGTTATTGTGATAGTGTAGATCCAAATCCAACGGATCCATGTATTCCAGATGCAACGGATGCAGACGGAGATGGTATTTGTGATACGATTGATCCCGATCCAAACAATCCATGTAACCCAGATAGTGCAGATGAAGATGGCGATGGTTATTGTGATGCAGTAGATCCAAATCCAACGGATCCATGTATTCCAGATGCAACGGATGCTGACGGAGATGGTATCTGTGATACAATAGACCCAGATCCAAATAGTCCATGTGATCCGAATGCTTTAGATACTGATGGTGATGGTGTATGTGATACAGTAGATCCAGGACCAACGGACCCATGTAGTCCAAACGGAGCAGATACTGATGGAGATGGGGTATGTGATGCGATCGATCCAAATCCAACGGATCCATGTATACCAAATGGAACAGATGTTGATGGTGATGGTATTTGTGATACTGTTGATCCAGATATTACAGATCCATGTCCGATAGGAGCACCAGATACTGATGGCGATGGTATCTGTGATGCAGTAGACCCAGACCCAGCAGATCCATGTGTACCAAATGGAACGGATAGTGATGGTGATGGTGTTTGTGACACAGTAGATCCAGATCCAAATGATCCATGTAGTCCTGATAATACGGATGCC
>NZ_CAZEQU010000026.1:0-3231 GCF_964513065.1 Tenacibaculum xiamenense | reverse complement strand
TACAATCGACCCAGACCCAGCGGATCCATGTAATCCAAATAGTAATGATGAAGATAATGATGGCGTTTGTGACACAGTTGATCCTGATGTAACAGACCCATGTAACCCAGATAGTGCAGATGCGGATGGTGATGGTATCTGTGATACGATTGACCCAGATCCAGCTGATCCATGTAATCCAAATAGTAATGATGAAGATGGTGATGGCGTATGTGATACAGTAGACCCAGATCCAACCGATCCATGTGTACCAAACAATACGGATGCAGATAATGATGGCATTTGTGATACAGTAGATCCCGATCCAGCTGATCCATGTAATCCAAATAGTAATGATGAGGATAATGATGGGGTATGTGATACAGTAGATCCCGATCCAACCGATCCATGTATACCAAACAATACGGATGCCGATGGTGATGGTGTTTGTGATACGGTAGATCCCGATCCAGCCGATCCATGTAATCCGAATAGTAATGATGAGGATAATGATGGCGTGTGTGATACGGTAGATCCTGATGTAACAGATCCATGTAGTCCAGATAGTGCAGATGCCGATGGTGATGGAATCTGTGATACGATTGATCCCGATCCAGCAGATCCATGTAATCCAAATAGTAATGATGAGGATAATGATGGCGTATGTGATACAGTAGATCCGGATCCAACGGATCCATGTGTACCAGACAATACGGATGCCGATGGAGATGGAGTTTGTGATACAGTAGATCCCGATCCAACAGACCCATGTATACCAAATGCAACCGATATAGATAATGATGGTGTATGTGATACAATTGACCCAGATCCAACAGATCCATGTAATCCAAATGTAACCGATACAGATGGTGATGGTGTTTGTGATGTGATTGATCCAAACCCAACGGACCCATGTATCCCAAATCCGTTTGCAATAGCCACAGGTGATTGTGATGGTGATGGTATCAGTAATGGTTCAGAATATGATGCAGATGGCGATGGAAATGGACCAGATGATTCAGATGGTGATGGAATACCAGATGTATTAGATATAGATGATGATGGCGATGGTATTCCAACTAGTGAAGAGGTTGGTACTGATCCAACGAATCCAACAGATACTGATGGCGATGGAACACCAGATTATTTAGATACCGATAGTGACAATGATGGGATCTCAGACTTAGTAGAAGGAGGAAGTGATCCAAGTTTAGATGCAGATAATGATGGAGTGATTGATGATCAAACAGATACCGATGGTGATGGACTGGCAGATTCAGTAGATCCAGATAATGGAGGAACGGGATCAAGTACTCCAGATACAGATGGCGATGGACTTCCAGATTATCAAGACTTAGATAGTGATGGCGATGGTATCAATGATGTTGTAGAAGCAGGAGGAACGGATGATAACGGTGACGGTCAAATAGATACAGGAGATTTAGTAGATGGTAACAACTTACCAGATGAAGACGGAGACGGAACTCCAGATGTAGAAGAACCAAACAATGATGCTTTACCAGGAAGTTTAGATGCCGATGGTGATGGCGTGATTGATGATCAAACTGATAGCGATGGCGATGGTATTGCAGATGTAGTAGATGGATTAGTTGGCTTCGGAGATGCCTTGACAACGGATACTGATGGCGATGGTATTGAAGATTTGTATGATTTAGATGATGATAATGATGGAATCTTAGATAGTGTAGAACAAGATGGCGATCCAAACAGAGATACCGATGGTGATGGTATTCCAGATCATTTAGATTTAGATAGTGATGGTGATGGTATATCAGATCTTATAGAAAGTGGACAAGATGCTGCGACTGTGGATGCTGATGGAGATGGAGTATTAGATAGTACAATAGATGCAGATAACGATGGTATTGTAGATAGTGCTGATGCCGATGATAATGATATCGCAGCAGGAGGAACCACGAATCCAGTAGATACCGACGGCGATGGTCGACCAGACTTCCAAGATCTGGATAGTGATAATGATGGAATCTCAGACTTAGTAGAGAGTGGTTCAGATCCTAATTTAGATGCGGATAATGATGGAAAAATTGATGACCAAACGGATACTGATGGCGATGGTATGGTAGATTCAGTAGATCCAGATGATGGAGGTAGTTCTCCTGACATTACAGATACCGATTCAGATGGTACTCCAGATTATCAGGATTTAGATAGTGATGGTGATGGAATTAGCGATCTTCAGGAAGGTGGAAGTGATACTTCATTGGATAGTGATGGTGATGGTATGATTGATGATACTACTGATACAGATGGCGATGGTATGGTAGATTCAGTAGATCCAGATAACGGAGGAGATGTTCCAGACACACCAGATTTAGATGGTGATGGAACAGCAGATTACCAAGATGTAGATGATGACGGCGATGGTATCTTAACTTCAGAGGAAGATGTAGATGGAGATGGCGATCCAAATAATGACGATACTGATGGCGATGGTATTCCAGATTATTTAGATACTGATGATGATGGTGATGGTATTGATACTATTGATGAACATGCAGATGATAATGGTGATGGAACACCAGATGATGCCTTAGATACTGATGAAGATGGAACACCAGATTATTTAGATCCAGATACGCTAGAATGTTTAACGGTATATAATGAATTTACTCCAAATGGCGATGGACAGAATGATACCTTTGTAATTTCATGTATTGGAGATGAGATGTATAAGAATAATCGATTAGAGGTTTACAACCGTTGGGGTAACCTAGTGTATAGTAAAAATAGATATGATAATAGTTGGACAGGAGAATCTACTGGACGCTTCAATGTTCAAGTGGATGAACAATTACCATCAGGAACCTATTATTATGTGTTAGATTTAGGAAATGGATCTGATCCAAGAACAGGGTGGATTTATATTAATAGAAATTAACCTAAATTTATAGGTATTAAATGATTATTAATAAAACAGTAAAAACAAATCAATAACTCATCTGCTCAAGAGTACTTTTGAGCAGATGAGTATAGAAAAAGAATGAAAAAAGTGGGTAAAAAGAATAACCTGTTAGACGAAGCAAAAAGTTGTTTTATTGAAGGGTATTTGGATACTACCATACTATGTAGGGATTATACTAGGTAAAAAAATTACTTTAGTTTATAAGGGAATTCTCAATTTAGGAGAATAGTTTTCAAGTTGAACTAATGAAAAGGATGTATTTAGTATAATTTTTTCACAACAATTAAGATAAGATCAAAAGTATAAAA
>NZ_CAZEQU010000025.1:0-1725 GCF_964513065.1 Tenacibaculum xiamenense | reverse complement strand
CTTGGCTTTACGAAGTGATTTGAGAGGGAATCCAAGCTTTTTGGACTTTATGCGAGGAGTTAAACAAACAACATTAGAAGGATATGACCATCAGTTGACACCTTTTGAGAAGGTAGTCGAGAGTGTTTCAGACTCTCGATTAGATGGAAAGAGTCCATTATTTCAGGTAATGTTTGTATTACAGAATACCCCAGATTTGTCAGAGGAATTTGTAATGGAAGGATTAACGATGTCAGAATATGACATTTCAACGGTTAATTCAAAGTTTGATTTAACATTCAATGTATCTGAAATGGGAGGTTTTTTAGGTTTGGAAATAGAATACAATTCAAGCCTGTTTAAGCCATCCACTATAGAGCGTTTATTTGACCATTATCAGATATTGTTAAAGAACATAGTATCAGATATAAAAAGACCGATAGGTGCTATATCAATAGTAACCGAATCAGAGAAACATACATTATTAGAAGAATTTAACTCCACAAAAGTTCCTTATCCAAAAGGAAAGACTTTGGTAGATTTATTTTCAGCCCAGGTTTTAGAAACACCAGATTCTATAGCAGTGGTTTATTCAGATGAATCATTGAGTTATTTGGAGTTAGATAAGCGATCAAATCAGTTGGCTCATTACTTACGAGAACAAGGAGTTAAACCCGATGATTTAATAGGACTATGTTTGAGACGAGGATTGGATATGATTGTAGGTATTTTAGGGATATTAAAATCAGGAGGAGCCTATGTTCCGATAGATCCAGATTACCCACAGGATCGAATCGATTATATAGTAGAAGACACTGGCATTGAATTACTTTTAACTAGTGGAGAAGGGTGCTTTGTAAAAGAAGGAGTTTCACTACTAAATTTAGATAGTGATCGAGAATTGCTCTCAAGTTATTCATCAGGTGATTTAGAAAGAGTTTTAAAACCTGATCATTTGGCTTATGTTATTTACACATCAGGAAGTACAGGAAAGCCTAAAGGAGTAATGATCGAACATGAAAATGTGGTAAGATTGTTTAAATATGATTTTTGTTCATATGATTTTTCATCCACTGATGTTTGGACCTTATTTCATTCATATGCTTTTGATTTTTCTGTTTGGGAAATTTTCGGGGCTTTAATTTTTGGAGGACGTTTGGTTATAGTTCCTAAAAAAGTAATGAATGATGCTACCGCTTTTAAAAATCTATTGGATAAAGAAGGTGTAACAGTTCTTAATCAAACTCCTAATTCGTTTTATACCTTTCAAGAAGAGTTTCTTTCTAAACCGATAATAAAATCACTTAGATATGTGATTTTCGGAGGAGAAGCATTAAATCCAACTTATTTAGAAAGTTGGAAAAAAAAATATAAAGAAAAATGTAAGTTAATAAACATGTACGGAATTACGGAAATTACTGTACATGCAACTTATAAAGAAATTACAGAAATCGATGTAAAACGTTCTACAAGTAATGTAGGAAATCCTATAGGTAACACTACGGTTTATATAACAGATTTGGATTTAAACTTACAGCCCACTGGAGTTGTAGGGGAGTTATGTATCGGAGGTCTAGGAGTCGCAAGAGGGTATTTAAATAGACCTGAATTAACAAAGGAAAGATTTGTGTCAAATCCATTTAAAGAAGGTGAACGTATCTATAAAACAGGAGATTTAGGACGTTGGCTACCAGACGGTACTATAGAGTTTATAGGAAGAAAGGACAATCAGGTAAAAATACGGGG
>NZ_CAZEQU010000024.1:0-1528 GCF_964513065.1 Tenacibaculum xiamenense | reverse complement strand
TTCATTGGAGATATTAGTTGTTTGAGTTTTCTTTAATTCCTTAATAAAATAAGAAGGTCTTAGCTCAGTATATTTATAAAATGCTTTTGAAAAAGACTCTGCTTTATTAAAACCAACTTCATTAGCAATGGCTTTAATGGTATATTTTCTCCAAAGCTCATTATGTTTCAATTGCTCAACGCAGTATTCAATACGGAGCTGATTGATATAATTAGAAAAAGAAGCCTGTTTATAGTGATTCACTACTTTTGATAAATAGCTCGCATTGGTTTCAAATTGTGAAGCTAGATTTTGAAGATTTAAATTTACATTGACAAACTCGTTATTATCTTCAAACTTTTCAAGTCGTTTAAGAATGTTGGTAATAATATTTTCTGAAAGTTCCAGTTTAGGTCTTGAACCTTGAACTTGAGTATTTATTAAGGATTCATTGCCTTTTTTCTGTTTATAGAGTAGTGCTTCAAAGCGCTTCCTTTGAATTCTGTTTTTTCTAACTTGATAAAAAATAAAGCCTATTGAAATAGCTAATAGGGAAATAAAAACAAATTGATTCTTTCTTGATTTGGCCTCCAATTCTTCGACTATACGTTTTCTTTCTTCAAGTAACTTAGGGATATCAAACTCATTGGTAAATGTTTGCTGGATTTTGCTTTTCTCGGTGAAGCGAAATTCTTTCAAATCCATTAGTTTATTTATATAATGAAGTTGTTTTTCTAAGTTGTGCTCTTTTTTGTAGTGGTTTACTAGAAAAGAGAAAGTATGTTTCAATGAACGATTTTTAATTTTCTTTAACTCATATAAGGAGTCTGATTTTAGATGGTATGTTTTGGAGAGCTGATAATGATTTATTTTTTCATAGCATTGGGCAATTTTGATGTAAACCATAATTAAAACTCTATAGTTTTCATCATCTATAAAATATGGAATGGACTTTTGTAATGACTCAATGGCAATTGAATATTCTCGTTCTTTTATTTCAATTTTCCCTTTTATAAATAGCGCAAGACCAAGGAAAGCGTTTTCTTTATGTTCGGTGTAAGTTTCTTTAGCTTCGTTGATATATTTATGAGCAGAATCGAGTTGATTGATGTTGTTATATTCATCAGAAATATTAGCCGGTAAAGAAAGAAAAATGTAGTTGTCTTTGAGGTAATTTTTCCTTTTAGCAAAATTATATGCCTTCTTAAAGAAATATAAAGATTTTTTATAATCTTTGTTATGGTCTTTGATTAAACCAAGCCATGCGTATAATAAGTTTTGTAAGCTGTCATTTTTTATTTTTTTAAGAGCTTTTTCAGCTTCTGTTAATTCCTTTAGAGCTAAAGAATATCTTGCTTTTTGAAAATAAAAGTGTGATTTATCTATATATATGGATACAGGAAAAGTCTTGTTAGGGTTTTTACGATAAATTGAAATTAAAGAATCGCAAAATTTTAAATATAAATCATCATCGTTTTTAATATCGGCTAGATAGTATTTCCCATCAAGCATTTTCATAGTATCTTTCTCTTTCAGAGCTTTCAAGTAA
>NZ_CAZEQU010000023.1:0-2191 GCF_964513065.1 Tenacibaculum xiamenense | reverse complement strand
TACCTCTTTACGCTATGAGAATAATGAATTGAAGTGGGATGAATTAGGTGTTGATGTTTTAAGTGTACGACAGGAAGAGTTGTGGGCAATAGAAGATTTTAATACCAATATTACTTATCAATATACAACAGCGGCTTATGATAGTGCGAAGGATTTATATGTAACTGCTCAGTTACGCGAGTACTTTGATGTTTCAGTAGGATTTGATTATGTAAATGGTGTTTTACAAATACCTACGGGTTTAACCAGTACCGAACAGACATTGGCGAGTAATTTAGAGAGGACGTATATTGATGAGTTTGAGCAAGGAGTTTCAGCATGTGAGACCTCATGTAATACTACAGTGATGGAGTTTGATGGCTGTGATATAGGAAAGAGTTTGATGTTATTGGATGTTAGTCCAGGAGGTCAGTATGGGTCTACAGATCCACAGAGTACAGATTGGGTATTAAGTGTTTTTAATGATACAGATACTAATGTATTGGGGCGAGCAACAAACAACTCATCATTAAGAGTTAATTGGCGTTATCCTCTGTATGATAGTGTTCTAGGAGGGGTATTAATGTATGCTGATGAGAATGGGGATCGATCTAAGATAGAGGTGATTGATGGTCAGCCAGAAGCATTAACAGCAAGTGATTATTTTGAGGAAGACGGAAAAACTTGGATATATCCTGAGGATTTAAAGAATTTAGAAGACTTTTTAGGTAATTGGCAAGAATCATGGGCAAAGTCATTATTATTTGCACATGCAGAAGCAGAATATTACAAATTTAAAACGCAATTATGCTCAGAGACTTTTGAGGTACCTATTTACAATGTTATTAGAAGGGAGTTAGAGCCAGAGAATAGGTGGTTAACCTCGGATGAGTTTGATTCTTATATTACAGAGATCAAGACTTATGATGGGGCTAAGACGGCTCTTTTATTAGGTGCAGACAAAGAAGCGATATTTAATCGTGATCCTTATTTTAATTTAATGATTCCTGGAGTTCATACTCATACAGAGAATGATAAAAAGATCATGCAGCGTGCCTTGAACACGCAATATGAAGAGGAAAAGGAAGGACATAAGGTAACGATGATAGAGTTGGCTTATATCACCAATACCTACAATGGATTATCCGACCCTATAACAATAGATGGATCTAGTTTTAATATTTCTAAGATCGAAGCTAAGTCAGAGGCTGTACGAAATAAGATTTGGGAGACCTATAAGGCTTATTATCTAGGGTTAAAACAGAGAATCATTCACGTGTTTATGAATGATAGAGCAGCTTGGGTACATAGTTATAATGGATGTATTGGAGAGGCTCCTTCAGGGGCTAACTACACTCATGATTATACTAAGGTATTGAGTAATTATAGTGATTTGACTCCTGAATGGAGAAGTGGAACGAATAAATATTGTCATGGAGTAGCGGCTTGGGAGACTAAGGAGAAGCGTTTTCCACCAGTAGATCTTTTATATGATTCACAGGCGGCTAATTCTGAGGATGTTTTAAATCAAGGGTACTCAGATGGTAAGCATGATCAATATGTTCAAACAGGGAAATGTCCTTTAGCTCATGATTTAGAATATACTTTAGATGGTTTGGTGAATGACAAGGTAAGTTCAGGCCCTAATGCTTTACCGATTAACAACCTTAATCAAGTAGAGTATAAAGGGCAGTATATAACAAGAAGTGTTTTTGAAGGAATAGGAGGCGTTGCTCAGCCTAGGTTATATTTATCAAGTGATGTTCAAGGGACAGAATTGTCTTTAAAGATAGAGACGAATGAAATCTGTAAGTTAGATCTTTCGGGTACAGGCTATCAGTGGAGTAATTACAACGTTGATGCTACCACAGGTTGGGTGATACAGAATTTCGAGAAAGTTTATTATACTCATTATGAAACATCGTTAGATGGTACAAGTACAATATTTCATTTTAAGGTTTTAGCAAGAGCGCTTGTCAATCGAGAACTTAAGGATATTATATTAAGAGGAACAACGAGTTTAGCTATCGGAGAATGTCATGTATCTAATGGATCAGGCGGAGGAACAACAGCAGGCGTAGGAGAGGATTTAGGATTAGGCGATGGAAGTTTTAGCCCTTGTCCAGGAGGATGTGATACTCCAACGGGAGTTGATGGAGATAATGATGGCGTTGATGATGGGTGTGATGTTTGTCCCCCCGACCCTAATGAT
>NZ_CAZEQU010000022.1:0-159720 GCF_964513065.1 Tenacibaculum xiamenense | reverse complement strand
ATTTAATGCTTCTCTGTCTAAATCTTCTGATAAAACAACATAACCTACCAAATACTTATTTCCTAAATCATCTTCTTTTGCTACAATACAGCATTGCACAACCTTTGAGAAATCAGACAACACATTCTCTATCTCTCCTAACTCAATTCGATGGCCTCGTATTTTTACTTGATTGTCCTTCCTTCCTATAAATTCTATAGTACCATCCGATAGCCAGCGTGCTAAATCTCCTGTTTTATAAATACGTCCACCTTCTTTAAATGGATTCGGTACAAATCTTTCCTTTGTTAATTCAGGTCTGTTTAAATACCCTCTTGCGACTCCTAATCCGCCAATACATAACTCTCCTGCAACTCCTATAGGTTGCAAATTCAACTCTGAATCCGTAATATAAGTCTCTGTGTTACCAATGGGGCTTCCGATAGAAACCTTATTTGATAAACTCATTTTATTAAACGTTGTCCATATCGTAGCTTCAGTTGGACCATATAAATTCCAAATAGCACTATCATTTAAAGAAGTTAGTTTGTTCTTTAATGACTCTTTAATAGTTTCTCCTCCAGAAATTATTATACTCCTACTTCTATTCTTCCACCCACTATCTATCAACATTTTCCATGTAGAGGGCGTACCTTGTATTAAATCTGGTTCAGATTCATCTATAAATAACTTGAGAGCATTTCCGCTTCTTCTTAGTTCTTTTTCGATTAAAATAACTCTAGCTCCAGTTATTAACGGAACAAATATTTCTAAGTAAAAAATATCAAATGTAAAATTTGACAAAGAAAGTAAGCTCCTTAATTCATTTATATTTAAGTTTTTTTGAACACTTATAAGAAAATTAAGTAAGTTCAAATGTTCAATCATCACCCCTTTAGGCGATCCTGTGCTTCCTGATGTGTAAATAACATAAGCCAAATTCGAAGGGCTTAATACTACATCTAAGCTACTTGAGGGATAACTTGATACTAACTTCTCTTCTATATCTAACCTTATTAAGGTAATATTTAAAAACTCTTTTTCTATCAATACCTCCTCTCCACTAGTGATTAACAATTTAACACCAGTATCTTCTAAAATATAATTTATTCGATCTTGCGGATAATCAGGATCTATTGGCACAAAAGCACCTCCAGATTTTATAATTCCTAAAATTCCGATAATCATCTCTAGCCCCTGCCCCAAACAAATACCTATTAAATCATCAGGTTTAACTCCTTGTTCTAGTAAATAATGAGCCAATTGATTTGATCGCTTATCTAACTCCAAATAACTCAATGACTCACCTGAATAAACCACTGCTATAGAATCTGGTGTTTCTAAAACCTGAGCTGAAAATAAATCTACCAAAGTCTTTCCTTTTGGATAAGGAACTTTTGTGGAGTTAAATTCTTCTAATAATATATGTTTCTCTGATTTAAATAAAATAGAAAGACTATTTACAGGATTATTTAAAGAAGATTCAAACTGCTCTAAAACAAAAAACAACCTGTTTACAAGATCGTTTACTTCTCCCTTCTCAAAATACCCCTCTTTATAGTCAACATGCAATTCCATAGGAGAATTTTCTCCATAATCACACCATCTGAAAGATAAAGGGACAGGGAAATCTGAAGTACTAGCTAAATTTTTAATTTCAATTTCAAGATTATGCAACGATTTTGGAAAAGGAAATCTCTCATAATTAACAACTAAATCAAATACTTGTTCTCTATTCAAAGATAACAGGTTAAGTGATCTGTTTAAATGAGAAATAGGGTATTGTCTGTGTCTATAATCTTTAAGTAATTCTGAACGAATTTCTGTAATTAAATCGAGTAAAACTTGATTTGGAATATATTTAACTTTAAAAGGAAGTATTCCCGAGAACATACCCAAAGTTTCTCTTTCATTTCTACTTCCTCTATTGTGAACTGGAACCCCAAAACTAAAAAACTCCTGCGTATTTATTTTACCATAATATATGAGTAAAGCCGCTATTGTAATTTGGGGTATGTTTGATCTTGTATTTTTCGTTAACCTATTAAGTGATTCTTTTAATGATTCAGGTACAGTTATTGTTAATCTGTCTGCTTTAAGGTTTTTATTTTCTCCTCTACTTAATATTGAATTTGGAATCAGATTATACTTTTTCTTCCAATAAGTCGCATCTTTTACATACTGACTCGATTCCAGGTAATTTTGATTTTTTATTATGCTATTGATATAGCTAGGGTATGATTTTGAAGCTACTATTTCTCCCCTTTTCAGTCTATCGTATTCATTTACTACATAATTCACTTTAATAGCAAATCCGTATCCATCAAAAACTAAATGGTGAACATATCCAAACCACCAATATTCATCTTCCGAAATCTTTATTATTGTATAATGATATAGTTGATCTTTACTTAAATCAAAAGACGTATTTAACTTGTCATACATCCATTTTTTTGCCTTCTCTTTCGACCTTTCTTGTAATGAAAAATCTAACTCCTCTAGATTAATACATTTAAAATTGTCTTTATCTAAGTAAAAACATGGTTCACCGCCGGTTAAATCATATTCAAAGTTATAAGTATCAAAAACTAAAGGGAGTTTATTTATTATTTTTCTTAAGTTACATAAATCTAGATCTCCTTTAAATATTACGTACCCTCCGATATTGTATAATGAACTTTTTGGGTTCATTAATTGCCCAAGATAGACTTCTTGTTGAGCTGAATGTAATTTATTTACAAACTCAGTTGCCCCAGTAAATTCCACAGCAATATGTTATTTAAGTTAGTATTGTCTTTTCACACAGAAATTTATATCCCCCCGTGGTTATAAATTTTGATAAAACTATTAATTAATACCTAAATATTGACGTGTTTTTTATTTTTTTTTTACATTTTTTTTTAGATTATATTTCCCATCTGACAATTTTTAATCTTATGAGAAATCACTCATAATAATCCAAATATTTATCAACTATTGGAAACGGAAATTCTGAGCAAATACTAATACTATTTGAACTATTTCTTTCTATACTAGAATACAAACTTCTTATTCCTAATATGATATAGCTCATTTTTGAAATCTTATCACTCAAATTCTTACAATTAAAATAATATTTCAGTCCAAACTATTTTTTTTATATAAATTGATATCATCAATTATTCAAAACCACTAACATGAAAGAACCTTTTAATGGCAAACAAGAATTGAAGGAATTGGATAATTACTATCCAAATTCAGATTTGAGCCATATTTATCTTAGACATAGAGATCAAATAATTGAACTTCTTAAAACCATAGAATTGGTATGGTCAAACAAGAAACTTGAAAGCCATAATTTTGAAATACTTTATGAAGGACTTAAAAGCTCGTGGCAAGTAGTTTATTTTGATGTTTTAGGCAAAGAAATTAATTCTATGATAGGGGTAATTGAAGGAATAGAACAACTTCTTATGGCTGGAATAAATGACTCAAAATGGAAGGTTCGTTTCAATACTCTAGTGATTATGAAAAGATTTAAACACGAAGAAATAAAGAAAAACATTATTGAAATAGCTCTAAATGACAAAAGCAAAAAAGTCAGGAAAATGGCTTTGGATATAAAAAAATATTGGAAAACGGGCAGCAATAAAATTACTATAAGTTAAAAATTCTATTCTTCATAAAAAGCCGACAAATATTAATCGTCAAAACACACTAAAAGTATAGAAAATCAAACTTAAAATTTCTTCTTTTTAGAATGAATTCTATAATTCTTCCTTATTTCTTCCCTGGTCTAAACACCTTCATTTCATCAGCATTTGTTTCCATGTATGGACCATCAATTAAATCAATACAATAAGGTATTGCTGGAAAAACTGCTTCCAAACATTCTCTAATTGATTTTGGTTTACCTGGTAGGTTTACAATTAAGGTATTTCCACGAATTCCAGCCGTCTGACGAGATAATATTGCTGTTGGAACATATTGCAAACTAAATTGCCTCATTTGTTCTCCAAATCCTGGTAATATTTTTTGACAAACTGCAATAGTGGCTTCAGGTGTTACATCTCTAACTGCCGGTCCAGTACCTCCCGTTGTTACAATCAAACTGCAACCTTTGTTATCAGCCATGTCAATCATAGCTTCTTTAAGTAAATCTTCCTCATCTGGAATAACGGCATATTCTTTTTCCCAGCTATTAAGTAACCATAAATCCATTAATCGACATACTTCTTTACCTGGTAAATCTTCATATTCACCTCTACTCGCTCGGTCAGAAACATTTATTATTCCTATTTTTATTTTATCCACTTTAATTCTATTTAATTGTAGTTTTATGTTAAACCAAAAATAAAAAGACTAAAGGAAAATTAGAAATTTAGAATCATTAAAATCAATTCAGCAAGTAAAAACCTAACTACCAAAATCTTAACATTTACTCATTTTCAATTTGCAACATTTATTGACGTCATCTACTCTTAAAAAGAGTAATAAGTCAAAAACTTATTACTAAATATTTAATAACCGCGCTTATTATTAATTTTCTCAGTTGTAAAAAAATGATATTCCTTAGAAAAACAAACATCCGTTGATTACAAAAAATATTTACTAACTTTTAACTCAATTCTAAGTTGTTACAATCACTTAGATTTCACACACGATAAATAATGGGAAAATCAAACAATAAAAAAGATCATGAATTTTTAGAATATGTATATAAACTTAATGAAGGAAGAGAACTGATTGAAGCCTTTGAACTAAGTTTAAAGGATATTGATGAAATAAATATTGATCAATTACAAAAAATCGGTCAAAGAACGTACGCCGAAGGAAAATGGACTATCCATACCATTTTACAACATTTAATTGATTGGGAAAGAGTATGGTGTTATAGAGCTATCATTTTTGCTCGACATGAAGGCTCCATTCCTGATGCTCATGATCAGGAAATAATGGCTGAAAACTCAAATGCAAATAAACGAACCATTGAAGATTTATTAAATGAGCTTCGAATTGTTCGTCAATCATCAATCATATTATTTAAATCTTTTAGCAATGAACTGCTTGAAACAAATTGTGAATTTTTTGAATATGAAATGCCCCTTTCTGCAATTGGACTCACAATAATCGCTCATCAAATACATCATATTAATATTATAAATGAACGGTATATTCCTTTGGATGTTTAACCTTCCCTTACCAAATGCATATGAACAAAACTATTTTTAAAATATCAAACATGGATTGCCCATCTGAAGAAAATCTTATTCGAATGAAACTTGATGAGATTCCTGATATTGCTAGCTTAAATTTTGACATACCTAATAGAATACTAACTGTATTTCATAAAGAAAATGCAGATCAGATTGAGAAATCAATTCTTGAATTAAACTTGGGAGGAAAAAAGATTTCTACAGAACCAACAGACCAAACCCATTTCAATGAAAACTCAAATCAAAGAAAATTACTTTGGACGGTACTTGGAATAAATTTTGCCTTTTTCTTAATTGAAATGACTACAGGAATCATTTCAAAATCTATGGGGTTGGTAGCCGATAGCTTAGATATGCTAGCTGATAGTTTTGTATATGGAATCAGTTTATTTGCAGTTGGAGGTACAATTACAAAAAAGAAGCAAATTGCTAAGCTCGCTGGTTATTTTCAAGTCGCTCTCGCAGTTATTGGGTTTATAGAAGTATTGAGACGTTTTTTTAGTGAAGAAAAATTACCTGATTTTTCAACTATGATTATCGTTTCAATTTTTGCCCTAATTGCTAATGGGATTTGTCTTTATATTTTACAAAAGTCAAAAAGCAAGGAAGAAGCACATATGAAAGCTAGTATGATTTTTACTTCTAATGATGTAATCATTAATTTCGGTGTTATCACCGCAGGGATCCTTGTAAATTGGTTGCATTCTAACAAACCCGATTTAATAGTCGGTACTATTGTTTTTATACTCGTAATTCAAGGAGCCCTTAGAATTTTAAGATTAAGTAAATAATACGGTAGTACCTCGCTAACTTTATTTTACACTTTATCGATACAAAAAAAAAGCAACTAAGTTGCATTTATTTTATTTTAAACCTACTTTCGTAGCCTGATATAACGTATAAAATTAAAATTATATGACAATAACCAACGTAATTATAGTTGGCGCTGGTCCTGCAGGAATTGGTATTGCTTCTTTATTAAATAAAACAGATATTAATTATATTATTTTAGAAAAAAAAGAAGTTGGGAACTCTTTCTCTGAATGGCCTGAAACTATGGAAATGATAACACCGTCCTTTCCTAGTAATGCCTTCGGACAAATGGATTTGAATTCTATATGCGAAACAACTTCACCTGCATTTTCTTTCAATAAAGAACATTTATCTGGTAACGAATATGCCGAATATCTTGACGCAGTGGCAGATTATTTCGACATAGATGTTCAAACTCATACTGAGGTTATGAAAGTTCATAAGCAAAATGGAGGTTGGAAGTTAGAAACTAATCAAGGTGTATTTTTTTCTAAATATTTGGTTTGGGCTGCGGGGGAATTTCAAAACCCTGAAATAACAAATATTTCTGGAGTTGAACATTGTATTCACAGCTCTTTAATAAAATATCCTGACTGTATAGAAGGAAATGATTTTGTTGTTATTGGTGGTTATGAAAGCGGTGTACAAATGGCTTTTGATTTAATTAAAAACCATCAAAGAGTAACTTTAATTAACCCAAATAAAATTGACAGTATGGAAACGAGTGATCCTTCCAAAGTGTTGTCTCCATATACTTATCAAAAATATCGTCAATTAAAAAGATCGAAGCTATACCGTGAAGTTATAGGAGAAGTCATAGGCGTTTCCAAAATTGAAAGTAACTACCAAATTGAACTTAAAGACAATACCATTATTAATGCCAATAACATGCCAATTTGTGCAACAGGTTTCTCTTTGGTAAAAGATCCAATTGAAGAATTTGTTATAGAAAGAGAAGATGGAACTCCTAAATTAGAAGAAAAAACTGACGAATTTTTTGGTCAAAAAAACATGTATCTGGCCGGTCCATCGGTAAGGCATGACAATCATATATTTTGCTTCATTTATAAGTTCAGGCAGCGATTTGGGGTTATTGTCGAAGATATTTTAAAAAAAGAAGATTATGATAAGAAAGGTATTGAATTACTAGTAAATACCTGGAAAGTAAATGGAATGTATTTATCGGACTTAAGTTGTTGTGCTGATGAATGTGTTTGTTAGTTCGAAATAAAAGAAATGAATAAAAATTATATTATCTCTATAGAGAGACTACATCTTATCGCTGGTTTTTCTCTGGTACTTTCAGGAATCTTAGTATATTTTTTAGATGGTTTTGAAATGGCTTTGTCTTGGATCATTTTTGGGGCTATGTATATTTCCATGTCTGATATAGGAGAGAGTGAAATGAGTATAGAAAAACTAAACCATTCAAGTCATGTTGTTCGTCGTATATTCGGATATGTCGGTGCTATTTTTAGTTTAATTCTAGTGATTTACTATCTCGTAAAACTACTCTCTTAAATGTTTATTTAGAAAGAAGTAATTCATGAACTTATGTAATGAGCGGAACCCGTAAACATATTCTTGTTTTAACCTCATCTACTGTCCAGGTTTAAAGCAATTTCGTATTACTTCCCAAATAGTATTCAAAAATATTTTAATCTCTTTGTAACATTTTTAGATTTCTCGTATCAAAAGGGCAAATTAATAATAATACGTCTTATATCATGAGAACATATCGAAACTTAATTACCTTATTCATAACATTGTCCATTACTTTTATTTCTTTTGGTCAAAAGAACATTTATTCTTTTAAAATTGATAAAAAGGGAAATGGCAAGCAAGCCATTATTTTTATTCCTGGTTTCGCAAGCTCGGCTGATGTTTGGGAAGAAACTGTTTTAAAATTTAAGAACGACTTTACATGTTACTCTCTAACAATGCCTGGTTTTGCAGGAGTTATGCCCAAAGAAAATTCTACATTTAATGATTGGTCTAACGAGATTGCAGATTTTATTAAAAATGAAAAAATCAATTCTCCCATTATCATGGGACATAGTATGGGGGGAGGCTTAGCTTTAAATATTGCCAGCGATCATCCTAAGTTAGTAAAGAAAATTTTTGTTGTTGATGCATTACCTTGTTTAATGGCCTTGACAAATCCATCCTTCACTGTAAAGGAAAACAATGATTGTTCTCACATGGTTAACCAAATCATGGCAATGTCCGAAAACGAATTTCTTCAAATGCAGAAAACAAATATTATTACTATGGTTGCCAATAAAAGTAAGCAAGATCTTATTGTAAAATGGAGTCTCGATTCTGATAGAAAAACCTTCGGAAGTATGTATTGCGACTTCTTAAATACTGATTTAAGAAATAAGATTAAATCTATTGAATGCCCTTCTGTTATTTTATTACAATCGCACTTTAAAAATTTTAAAACTCAAATAGAAAATCAATATAAAAACCTAAAAACAGCTAATTTGCAATATGCTAATAAAGGGTTGCACTTTATTATGTATGACGATCAAGAATGGTATTTTAATCAATTAAATGAAAACTTACTTAGCAACTAATGGTTTTTGAAGATATATATAAAACATTTTGGGAACGAATATTTCGAGTTTGTTTGGGATACACAAATAACCATGCAAAAGCGCAAGATTTTACTCAAGATATTTTTATCATCGTATGGAAAAATCTATCCAAATTTAGAAACGAATCGAATATTGGAACCTGGATCTTTAGAATAGCAACGAATTATTGCTTACGACAAATTGAAAAGGATAAACGGATAAAAAAATCGGAACTACCAATCAACATAAAAGAAGATTATGAAGTTTCTATAGAGGGACAAATCAAACAACTATATCATTATATTTCTGAACTTTCCGAAATAGAAAGAATTATTATTTCTTTAGAGTTAGAGGATGTAAATCAAGCTCAAATAGCCGAAATTGTAGGAATAACTCCTCAGAATGTGAGGGTAAAGATTCATAGAATAAAACAAAAGTTAACGCAAAAATTTAAACAAAATGCCAACTGATCATATAGACTTAAAAAATATTTGGAAACAGCAGAAGGCAGAGGCTCCTGATATAAAGGAATTGACCAATAAAATCAAAAAGATGAGTAGAAAAAGTAGGTTAAAAATAATTGCAACCAATGCCTTATTTGCACTAACCATTTTATTTATTGCTGGTATCTGGTATTTCTATAACCCGAAATTAATCACTTCTAAAATGGGAATGATTCTCACTATCATTTCTATGATTTTCTTTGTGTTCTATTATAATAAGCTATTTAGTATGTATAAAAAGTTAAACGATTTCGAAAAAACTAAAGAATATCTTCAAAACTTGATTAGTATTAAAAGGCAACAAAAACAAATTCAAACCAAAATCATGGGTATTTACTATATCCTACTATCGTTAGGTCTTGGATTATATATGTACGAATATATATTAAAGATGACTCTTTGGCTAGGTATTATTTGTAGTACACTAACAATCATATGGGTAACTTTTAATTGGTTTTACTTACGTCCAAAAATTGCTAGAAAAGAACAACAAAAACTTGATATTATTATTGATCAATATGAGAGAATTAATCTTGATTTAGCTGATTAATCTATGATTAGTTTACGAATAGTTATAATGCAAAAAGTCAGCTATAATAGCTGACTTTTGTCTAAATAAGTACCCCTACTTAATCGAATCCATTCCCTGGATGTTCTGGGCTTTGTGCCTGAGCTTTTTTAGGACTTAACAACAAATAGGTTCCTAATGCTGTTAATGCTGTATACTTTCCATACTCTCCTATTTTCTCAAGCGCCTCTTTTCTTGATATTTTTTTATTCATATCTATTTCAATAATATTTTCTTAGTAGTTACTCCTTTTTCGGTTTTCAAACGAACAATATAAACTCCTCTTGACAAACCACTCAAATCATACTTATCTTTAAGTTCCTTTTTTTCAACTTCATAAACCTTCTTTCCTTCCGTATTGCATATCGCAATATTGACTTTACCTATTAAGTTACCTTTAATAAGTAAATCTTTCCAGTCCATATATATTCTTATATCGTGAAGATTATTCTCTTCGGTTGATAATGTCTCTGATTTTGTATGTAAATAAAAACGACCAATTCCATCTTCTTTTTCCGTAAGATGTATTCTATATTCTGAACCATCTTTCAATTCGGTATAGGTATTCTCTTTTGTGTCTTCCAAATACACGTACAATCCTTCTGGTAAGTTTTTCGTTTTGGTTGAAAAAACCACATCCAAACCTTCATCCGATTTTAACCCGACAGGAATCACCATTGATTCATATTCGAAATTAGGTAACGACTGCAGTGTAAAATCTTTTCCTGTTGATTCTTCTAATAAATGTGTAAATACATCGAAGGAAGCACCACCAAAATTACCTACATCATACCCAGGATCGAGTCCTTTTGTAGCGGAAGCCAAGTATTTGATGTCTGTCTCTACTGTTACTCCATTTTGTGTAACTAAAAGTTGTATACTTGGAATAGTGTTATTTATTTCTCTTGAAAAAACTTCTACATTAGAATTATCACTCAAACGGTGATCCTTGTTAAAACTAAACGAAGATCCAATCGCGTTTGACTTCACAAAGAAACCTTGTCCTACAGTTAAAGAAGTAATCGGACTTAATAAGGTTTTTGCTACATATTTGTTTTGAACATTGTTCCAGGAATAAACACCTACATTTTCTGGATTAAAATTCCCCAAGTTACTTTGTATAAAATTTTCATTCGAATTATTATTTATAGGTAAATATGCTGTAAATGGATTCCCCAAAGCATTCCATTTATTTTCTTGTACTCCAATTGTTATATTAGAAGTTTCAACGTTTCCTGTAAATGTTATTGCCCCGTCGTTAGCTCTAGAAATAATATATCCTTTCCCCTTTTCAAAAGCTAAAGTATTTGTTTGAATATCATCACTTGTAATATAGCGCCACTTATTTCCTTCGGACAAGTTATCATCATAATAAGCAATAGCATATCGATTAGGCGTTACGGAAGTATTTACTCTTATATCGTTAGTTGGATTCTCTATGAATTCTTTTATACTTTGACCAGACACTGGAACCGCTACTAAACTCCACTTATTAGCTTCTAATCCGGATCTTTCATAAGTAATTAATCCATTGGCCGTTCCTTTAACAATAAGAATACCACTAGTATTCTCAGATGACGTTATGGAAACATTATTATTTGTTTTTAGGTTACCATTTACAATAATAGCTCCATTGTCATTAATGTTAAAAGATGCAAATTCTTCTATACTCAAATCGTTTACCTCGGCAAGTACCCTAGAAACTATATTTGGTGTGGTTGTAAAACTTGGAATTGCAACATTATTTGTTGAGATCGGTTTTACATTACCTACCCAATTATTGTTTTCTTCCCAATTTGAGTTACTAGAACCTGACCAAACTACCGTGTTACAGTTTTCAGAAAAGTTTGCTATATCATCTCTTTGCCAAGTGGTTAAATAGGAAGCCGAAGCATTATCTACTTCAATACATGTTAAGCTTGGATTATATTTGGCGAAAAAATCTAGCATCGAACCATTATTCCCATTTCTTACATCCAAAGACACCAATAAGTTTTGATGTACATACAAATCTTCCAACTGAGAACAAGAACTAACATCTAAGGTTGTAAGTCTATTTTTCCCTACTCTTAACTTTCTTAGCGGAGAATTCATACCTATAATTAAACTAGTAATTGAATTAGACCTCAACTCTACTTCCTCTAAAGAATTATATCCTGAAAAATCCAAAGATGTCAAGTCATTTTCTGCCGCATCCAAAACTCTTAAATTAGAATTAGCACTTAAATCCAATGATGTTAACTGGTTATAACTACAATTTAAAGATTCGAGTGAGAGAAAAGCTTCGATTCCAGTTAAGTCAGCAATATTTTGACTAGATATATTTAAATTAACAACGTTTTTAACTTTTGATGTTGCCACTTGGTTATCGTTTGCAATACCATTTCCTAAGCTATTAGCATCACCAATAGAAACGATATTCCCATTAGTGTCATGCGTTTCAAGGTAATTCTCAAAATTAGCATCCGAAACATAAGTAAGTTCACAATATAAAGCATAACTCGAGCTGGCTTCTTTCTCCCATAAACTAAAATCTCCGTTAACATTATCCACTTGTATACAATTCAAATTTGTATTTCCTCTTGAATCGAAAAGATTTACTGCATGGTTATTCCCATTGGCTACATTCAACAATTCTAAATTGTTATTTGCTAAATAAATATGAGTTAAATTTGAATTTGTCGATACATCAAGTTGGGTTAGCTCATTTTCGCCAACTCTTAAAGTAACTAACGAAGAATTGTTTTTTACATCGATCTCGGCTAATCCTGTATTATCTAAATTCAATGTTCTTAAATTAAAAAGGCTACTTAGATCAACAGTACCGAGAGAATTGTCGTTAATAAGAACTTGTTCAAGCAATGTATTACTAGATAAGTCAATGTTAGTTAACTTATTATTAGCCAAACTTAGAGTAGTTAGTTTTTTATTATTACTTAAATCAATTTGTGAAAGATTTGTGTTTCGGCAAATCAGATACCACATCTCTGTAAAATCTTCTATACCTGTTAAATCTTCAACTTCATTATTCTGAAAAACAATTCCCTCAGATACTTCAACTAATGCAGTATATACATAATCATCATTTGCTATACCATTTCCATAACCGTTATTTTCTAAAAAGTTTTCGAAAACATCGTCAGGAACATAGGTCAATCTGCAATATTCTGAAAAAGTAGCAGTAGCGTCCTTTTCCCAATTGGCCAAATAGCTAGCTGTTGGGTCATCAACAGTTATACATGTCAAGTTCGGGTTACCTGTAGCATATAATTCAATATTAGAACTATTGTTCCCATTTTTAAGATATAGAGCTCTTAACTGTCCATTTTGACATTCTATATATTCAACATTTGGACTGTTACTCAAATCTAATTCTGTAATTTGACTTCCATTTGTATATACTTCAATTAATTTGGTGTTACTGGATAAATCAAGTGTATTTATTGGAGTTCCATTACACCCAATATCTTCTAGATTCGTGTTTTGAGAAACATCTAATGCTGTTAGCGTTGTTATATTCTCTAAAAACAAATCGGTCAAATTGATCAATGAGCTAACATCGAGATTTGTTAACTGATTTTCTCCACAACTTAGTGTTTCCAAAAGCGTATTGTTCAATACATTTATGCTTGTTAAAGAATTTCCTGAACAATATAACCTAGTTAGGTTCGTATTATTTGTTATATCAAGTTCCGTAAGTGAATTTTCTCGTAATCTTAAATCTAACAACTCGGTATTAGAATTTACATCGATTGTATTGAAACTATTATAATCTAGATATAAATACTTCAATTGGCTATTAGAACTTAAATCAATTGTATTTAAGTTGTTGTTTCTTAGCTCCACTTTTTCCAATGACATTAGTCCACTTAAATTGATATTGGTAAGCCCCATATCTGAACAAGCTATTTCTGTTAAATTTGTATTGGTAGATAAATCTAAACTAGTCACTGAATTTTGAAAAGCCCTAAACTGTTTCAAAGCAACGAATCCTTCTATTCCAGTAAAGTCAGTAATTCCTTGGTTTGAAATATTCAAATAAGTTATGTTCTCTATTGCTTCGGTTCCAACTAAATTATCATTTGCTATTCCATTCCCCATACTCGTTGGGTCTCCAACAGAAACGAGACCTCCTGTTGCATTATGAGTTTCTAAATACGCTTCAAAATTATCATCAGGAATATTAGTGGTACTACAAAATGTAACAAAGTTCGTTTGTCCATCCTTTTTTGTAAATGTAGCGGTGGCATAGGCGGGATCATCAACTGAAACACATGTTAACCCTGGGTTGTTTCGAATATCAAAATCACGATGATCCAGAATTCCATTATTTCCATTACGAACATTCAAATAAGTTAACTGATTTGAATAAATGGATAAATCCACTAGTGATGTATTTTTAGAAACATCAAGGCTTGTTATTTGATTGTATTCAGCATATAATTCAATAAGCTTAACATTTTTACTTAAATCTAGACTGGTCAATAGGTTTTCATAAACCTGTAAATACTCTAGCTCGATATTATTAGAAACATCTAAACTAGTAATATTGTTATCGACACAGTCTAGCGAATTTAAGTGTAAAAGGGGGGCGACATCTATACTTGTTAATGAATTTTCATAACAAGATAGACTTTCAAGTTTGGTGTTATTTAAAAGATTTATTGAACTGATTTGATTTCCTGCACAATTTAAAATTGTTAATTGGGTATTGTTAGTAATATCTAAATTAGTAATAAGATTTCTGGAACAACTTAAAGAAGTTAATAAGAGGTTTTCCGAAACATCTAAATTAACAATGCCGTTATTTGAACAATTAAATGTTTTTAATGAAACAAAATCTTCTATTCCTGATACATTCGCAATATTAAGTCTTGAGATATTAAGGTTTTCGACAATATCTATTCTCGATGTAAATACTTTATTATCGTTTGCTATACCGTTACCCATACTTGTTACATCTCCAACAGCAACAGTATTTCCATTAGCGTCATGGGTTTCTAAGTAGTTCTCAAAACTACTATCAGGCACATAAGTTTCTTGAGCAAAATTAACATAGTGACCTACCAATAAGAACAACAAGAATAATTTTATTCTCACAACTTTTAGCTTTTGAATTACGCTTCAAAAAAACTAAAATACCTTCAAAATATGTAAAAATTAATCAGGACAAAAAACGGACAAAAACACAAAAACCTGCAATACAACAAGTTAAAAACAACACTTTACGAGACCTCTAAAAATTCTAAAATTGAATGTCCTTTAGGTGCATTGATTTTTTTACGAAGTCGAGACCTACTTCTTGTCACGCTATCTTGAGAAATAGCTAACATACTTGCTATTTCTTTCGTATCTAAATATAACTTTTCCATTGCAACCAAACGTTCTTCCGATTTTGTTAAGTCGAAACCTTTTCTTTTTATTTCTATAAAAAAACTTGGGTACACATTTTTGAATTTCTCTTTAAACTTATACCAATCGTCATTAGTTAAAATTTTAGATGAAGTTAAATCTTGAAGCTTTTCTATCGACTTTTGAGATCCTATTTCTTCTTTTAACTTTTCTATTTCTTCTGAAAGCGACTCTTGAGTTCTACTCTTTTCAATTAACAACTGTGTAAACTCTTCTAATTCTTTTTTATTTCTTGCTATTTTTTTTGCCAAAATATTTCTCTTCTGTTTTCCTATTCTCCAGATATAATAGGAAATTGTTATAGAAAGGAGTATAATGGAAATCAATATAACCCATAGAATCTTTCTTTTACTTTTTGATAACTCTTGGTCTTTTTCCAGTAATTTAATAGCTAATTCTTTCTTAGAAATTTCATTATCCTTTCGTTCCGCTTCAAATTGAGATTGGTAAAACAAAAAAGTATTGGTTTTTCTTTCATTATATAAAGAATCCCTCGCTTCTGAATGATTTAATAAATGTTTATAAGCATTTGAATAATTTTTCTTATTCGCATATAAAGCAGCAATTTGTTTCTCAGCATCTATGTATGCACTAACATCGTTAATTTGTCCTTTCTTCCCTAATAATTGCTTTAATGCTATTTCGGCTTTAGAATACCGACCTAGCTTACTATAATAGTTAGCTTTATGCAACAATAAATACGCATCGTAATATTCTGGTGAATTAGTTAACTCTCTATGTTTATCGATTAATTGAAAATGCTTTGCTGCTTTTTCTAAATCGTTTTTATGCAAATAATATTGAAGTTTATAGATATGAGCAAATGTCTTTACATGAGCTTGATTAAATGAATTTGAAATACGTTCAGAAAAATGAAGAGCTGAATCAATATACTTATTTGAAGTTTCAAGATCTTTTTTGTGGTAATAATTTCCTGAAAGCTGGAGGTAAATTGTACTAATTCCTTTGTAATTCTTTGTTTTAAAAATTCCTCTCAATGCTTTTTTCTTTTCAAAGATTGCCTTATCATAAAACCCATTCATCTCGTAAAGCCCTCCTAAATCCGATAATACCGAATTCGCATAATCAATATCATTTAACAAATCATATAACTCATATGCCTTTTCAAAACGATTTACAGCCTTTAAAAAATCTTTTAAATTCATGCAAGCATGCCCTGCGAAAAAACGAGCATCAGCTGCAAAAATAGAATCCCCACTTTGCATAAATAAATCTCCAGATTTGTCATAATCTTGTATCGCCTCAATGAGTAATTCTTTATTAAAATAAGCCCCTGCCCTTTTCAATAATAAATGTGCTTCAGAACTTTTCTTCTTAAACTCTGGTTTATGCTTCAACATTTCCTCTACAACATAAATAGCAGAATCAGTTTGACCTGAATAAATAAATTGTTGGGCTATAAACCTACTTTTTGATGCGGCTAAATCGAAATTTCCTAATGTCTTTGCTAGCTGAACATACTTTTCTAGATATTCTCTTTGTTCCGAATGATTGGAACGTATCATTTCAGTAGTTAACGTATCAAGCACCTTTAGTTGTAACTCTTTATTGGTAATTTTCACCAATTTTTCCTGTAAGGAATCTATTTTCGTCTGAGATAACCCAGAAAATGTAATACCTGAAAGTAGTAAAAAGAGAGAAATAACCTTATTCATATATGTCGCAGCTTGTTTCAATTGTTTGGTTCGATTAGTTCAGCTGGCAAAAGTATAAAATTATGGCTATTAGTTTCCACCTTAACAACTTATAATTACGAATGCTTTTGCCGATAATTTGTTGAGGTATTTGATAGTTTCTAATAACGAGAATTAGTATCTTTATACTTATCTAGTTATTGATTTAAAACCATATTAGTCAACGAGGAATAGTGAACACTTTTGCAAACAATAAAACAAAAACATATCAACTATCACCAATAACAAAACTAATTTTTGTACTTGTTTTAATCTTCTTTTCAATAATTGCATTAACCATTTTTCAAGATTTCTTAATTGCAAAACGAAAAGATCGTCCTTTCAATTTTGATGAATCCCTTCTCTTTAAAACAATATGGTTTCTCTTTATACCAATATTGATGATTCTTTATAGCAAATTAAAAAATGAGGAATTATTGAGCTATAGAAAAACAATTGCATTTATTTTCTTTCCTATCGTAATTCATTTAGCTCTATTGCCATTTGTTTCTCTAATTATTTCTGTTTTATTTTATAATGGTAGATTTGGCTTTTTCAAATTCTTATCCTATGGAGTTGGTCATGATCTTTACAAGGTCATAATTATTTATTCTCTTTTTGTGTTAGGGTATCGATATTGGTTTAGCTTAACCAAAAGCTCTGATACCACAAAAGAAACTGAACTGAAAACATTAGTCATCAATAATGGGAAAAGCAACATAGTAATTAATATAGAGGAAATAGTCCAAATCACTTCCGCTACTCCTTATGTTTTGATTCATTTAGAAAATAGAAAACTCTTACATTCCGAAACCCTTAAATCCATATGTTTAAAATTGGAAAAACAAGGTTTTATTCGAGTACATAAATCTGCTGTAGTCAACCTCTCAAAAGTGAATTCATATAAGTCTCGTTTAAATGGAGATTATGACATACAATTGAAAAACGACAATGTAGTTAGATTGAGTAGAACATATTCTGCAGATTTTAAAAAGGCTTTTGAAAAAGACTAACGGGTTAAAACAATAAGTCCTCAGCTTAAACAGTTTCATTTCTAACCTACCTTTGTTGTTTATACATTCGCTGAAATATTAATTTATTATCAGTTAAGTATGAAAATTTTCAAACTATTTAATCTCCTTATTTTCTTATTACATATTTCATGTAAATCTCAGTCCTTAAAAACAGTGGGAGGTCCCTGTCAAGGTTGTGAAGCAGTTTATGAATATAATAAAAAACTAACTCCTACAGATACATTACCGGGTTTTAACGATAACAAGCCTCAATTAAAAATTTCAGGTAAAGTTTTCAAAAAAGATGGGAAAACTCCTGCGGAAAATATAATTCTATACATCTACCATACCAACAGAAAAGGAATTTATGAAAAGAAAGGAAATGAAACTGGCTGGGGAAAAACCCATGGTTATATCAGAGGATGGGTAAAGACAGGAAAAAATGGGGAGTACACTTTTTATACGTTTAGACCCGCAGCATATCCAAATAGAAGCGAGCCAGAGCACATTCATATAACCGTAAAAGAACCAAATATAAACGAATACTATCTCGATAATTATGTGTTTATAGATGATCCACTATTAACACAAAATCAAAAAAACAAACTTACTAACAGAGGAGGCTCTGGTATCACAAAACCAGTTAATATTGGAGGTATATTGTCCATAAGAAGAGACATTATTTTAGGAAAAAATATTCCAAACTATAAATAATTTGATATTGTAAAAAAACGTGGCATTAGTAGAATTATAGTATATTAGGCATAAATTGAATACTTCTATTTACTTTCTTAAATAATGAATAAAAAAATAAACTGGGGAATTATTGGTCTCGGAAAAATAGCGCATAAGTTTGCAAGTGATCTTTTATTATCTAATAATGCGAACTTGTATGCCGTAGCTTCGCGAAGTATAGATAAAGCTAAAGAGTTTGCACAAACTTATAAAGCCAGTAGAACTTATAGTTCTTACATGGAACTAGCAAAAGATCCAACAGTTGATATTGTGTACATTGCTACACCACATCCTTTTCATTTCGAAAATACAATGCTGTGTCTACAAAATAACAAAGCAGTACTCTGTGAAAAGCCAATGGGAATGGACGCCAAACAAGTTGAATTAATGATTCAAGAAGCTCAGTCCCGAAAGTTATTTTTAATGGAAGGGTTATGGACTCGATTTATTCCTGCCACAGAAAAGCTGCTTGAAATTATTAATAGTGGTAAAATTGGGGACATTGAGTTTGTCAGAGCGGATTTCGGCTTTATTGGAGACCTTAACCTGAAAAGTAGGCTTTATGATAAGAAATTAGGTGGAGGTTCTTTACTCGATATTGGTATTTATCCTATTTATTTAAGTTTGCTTTTACTTGGAATACCCGACCGTATTAAGGCGATAGCTTCAATGACGGAAACAAACGTTGACAGTTCTTGCTCTATTTTGTTCAATTACAAAAACGGTGCAATCGCAAATTTAGACTCCACTATTGAACACAATACTGCCACAGAAGCTTTTATTTATGGAACTAAGGGAGTAATAAGACTTCATCAACGATTTCATCACACTAATAAATTGACGGTTTCTATCAATGGAAATCAAGAAGTTTTAGATATTCCTTACAAGGGAATTGGTTATTCACACGAAATTGAAGAAGCTAACAAATGCTTACAAAATGGCAAAACTGAAAGTAGTAAACACTCACTAAAAAACAGCCTAGATTTAATATCGGTAATTGATCTTGTAAAAGAACAAATAGGTTTGTCTTATAAATAAAATCAAAAAAGACTAACTCATTACTGAGTTAGTCTTGTCGTTTAAAGTTATTTAGTTTTAACTATAAACTATTACGAGAAAAGAAAATTCTTATAACAATGGTTTCCCCTTTAACCTAGACTCAATTCTCTTCTTTTTTGTCGTTATCCTCTTCATTATATCCATCAAATTGGAGTCCTTTGTTCTCTTGTAAATTTCATTCAGTGCTAACACTAGTCTTTTTGCTTCTCTTGACGCAACAACTCTGTCACTAGTAGACATATTCTTCATTTTTGCTTGTTCAAATGCTAAAGCTTCATTAACTATATCCATAACTATTATTGTTTAACGTTGTGTAAATATAATTAAACATTACAATTTTTCATAGTAATGCAAATCACATTTATCTATCATATTATAATTAGTATTTATGGAAAATTGGTCGGAAAATCACAACAAAACTTTCAAATTACCTCCAAAAAATAAAAATTATTCAATAGAATAGAAAATCCATAAATTAAAAATGTTAAACATATAAAATGTTATCATAAACGATGCTTATTTTTGTAAAAGTTAAAAAAGTAAATTATGTTTTCATTTTTCAAGAAGAAATCAAAGAAAGAAAAGTTACAAGCGAAATACGAAAAGTTACTTAGTGAAGCCCATAAATTATCTACAATTAATAGAAAACTAAGTGATGAAAAAGTGTATGAAGCAGATTTAGTACTAAAAGAAATAGAATCTCTACCTTAAAGGCAATATTATTTCAACAAATTGCTTAAATTAGAGTAATCAAAATATTTGCTTTTACTACTTTTTAATTAAACCTTAATTTAATTTCACTGTCTTATTAATATTATAAATAATTAATCTTGAAGTATTAGCATGAAAAATATCGTTCTTCCCCTTTTATTGTCATTAGTTCTCATAAATTGTAGTAATAATGACGGTACTTCACCGAATAATGAAACCAATGGCACTCCTACTGTAAAAAACAATGAAACGTATACCGTTGTTTTTGAGGAAAATATTAAATACGCCGAGGGTTTGAGTCATAATAGTATTAATAGTTCAAATTCATCTATTATGCCTTTGTATTTAGATATTTACTATCCCAACAATACTATGGAAAACAGACCCTTGTTTATGTTTATTCATGGTGGAGGCTTTTCTGGTGGTTCAAAACAACAGGAACAAATTATAGCCATGGCTAACTTTTACGCTTCAAGAGGTTGGGTATTCGCATCTATTGACTATCGTTTAAAAAATGATATAGGAACGGTTCCTCAAAAATGGATAGATTACTCATCTTTTGTTCCTTCGGGAGATGCTGCTCAATTTTTAGCTATGTATCCTGCACACAGAGATGCCAAAGCAGCTTTACGCTGGATTATGGCCAACAAAGATATGTATAAGATTAATCCAGAATATGTTACCGTTGGAGGTGGTTCTGCTGGCGCCGTTACTGCCATTACTTTAGGAGTTTCAAATTTAGAGGATTACACCAACGAAATTTCAGTAACTCAAGATCCAACCCTATCAAGTACACATATGAATCAAACATACGAAATACATACTATTATTGATTTCTGGGGATCAAAAGCTGCTGTTGATGCTCTTGAAGTAATATACAATCATCAAAGGTTTGATAATAACGATCCTGCTTTATTGATTGCACATGGAACAGAAGATCCAACGGTTCTATACAGTAACGCATTAGATTTAAAAGCAATATATGAAACGAATCAAGTTCCATTAGCTTATTACCCACTTGAAGGTAAAGGTCATGGTCCTTGGGAGGCTACAGTTAATGGTAAACGACTTGAACAATTGGCTTTTGACTTTATTGTGGAACAACAGAGTTTAATAGTGGAATAATTCAAAAAGCTATTGTTTCGATAGAAATAAGACTTTCCTAACAAAAATAAATCATGTATTTTTAATGATCCCCCGATGTTGAACCACAAGTTCTTATTGTTAAAAAAACTAATATTCAAACATCATGATCATTAAAAACCAAAACCAACAAAAGAAATTATTCTTTTACCTTTTATCAACTCTCTTTTTATTTTCTATTTTGTTTTCCTGTCATAGAGAAACCGTAGATATAGAGCTAGAAAAGAAAAAAGCTGTTGATGAATACATTTTAAAAGAAGAAAAAAGCAGACAACAAAAACTCGATGTAATTAAGAAGTTTTACGGAGTGTTTTCAACAGGAGATTTTTCTGTATTACCAGAAATTTTAGCACCTGATTATACACAATTCCCTGCCGACCCAGGACAAACTCCAGATATTAAAGGATTTATTAAGCATGCTGAAGACTTTGCAAGCATGTTCTCAGATTTGAAAGGGGCTCCTTCTCATATTCTTGTAGATAAAAACCTTGTTTTCGTAAGAAGTGAAATAGAAGTTACGCATTCTGGCGAAGCTTTTACTATACCAGCAACCAATAAAAGGCTTAAACTTACTGCCTTCGACTTACACCATTTTAATAAAGAAGGGAAAATTGATAAAACTTGGCATTTGGAAGATTTTTACGGTGCATATACCCAAATTAAAGCCCAATAAAATTAAAACGATTATAATTGAAAACATTATATTTCAATTATAATCGTTTATTCAGGATTATCCTATTTTATGATATTTATTTCCTTTATTATCGGTTAAAATATTGTCTTTTATTTTAAAAAATAGCATGTCATTACCAATACTAAACTTGAATCCATCTTTCGAAAGCTTAGGGTAGTAACGAATAGGCTTCTCGTTGTTTTTTATAATATCCCAATACACTCCTCCATTAACTAATTTTATGCTAAACTGAGTGTTATTGGAAGCTGATTTCCATTCCCCCTCAAATTGGTGTTTTCTGCTGTTTAACTGAGGAATAAATTTCAAATTATTAAACTTTAAATTGTCAGAATTCTTCTCAAATTCTATTGTAGCTTTAACCTCATTGATTAAAACATAAGGTTCTTTCAAGTTTAATATTTTGAATTTGTCCTTATAATAAGTCAACCAATAATCTGTTCCATCATCTTCTATAGTTAGCACAATCATTTCCCGTTCTTCATCAATCCATGTGCCTTCATGTAAAGTTTGGCTAAAACTAGAAACATTTAACCCCAAAATAAGTGTAATTAGTATTATACTTTTTCTCATAATCTTTGTTTTTTTATTAATTTATAGATTAATAACTATCATATAAACTTACAACACAAAAAGTCATAAAACAATAAAAATCAAATATTTAATACCTTTTTAATCTTATTATAATTATTTATCTCTTCTTCATTAAAGCAACATAGTTGCATTATGTGTTTTTATGCTTTATTTTTGCTTACTCACAAAATCATATTTATTAAAAATGACAAGTTTTTTTAATCCTGAACTATATCAGTATACTTCGAAATTACCTGTAACAGTTTTAAGCGGATTTCTTGGCGCTGGAAAAACTACCTTATTAAATCATGTTTTACATAACAAAGATGGTTTAAAGGTTGCCGTCATTGTTAACGATATGAGTGAAGTAAATGTTGATGCCAATCTCGTTAAAAACGAAAATGTTCTCTCTCGAACTGAGGAAAAACTAGTAGAAATGAGTAACGGTTGTATCTGCTGTACTTTACGAGAAGATTTGATGGTTGAAGTTGAACGCTTAGCAAAAGAGAATAGATTCGACTATCTACTTATTGAAAGTACAGGCATTAGTGAACCCATTCCTGTGGCACAAACATTTAGTTTTGTTGATGAAGAAAATAATATCGATTTATCAAGATTTAGTTATGTTGACACCATGGTTACAGTTGTTGATGCTTTTAACTTCTTCAATGATATCGGTAGTCCAGAAACTCTTATGGACAGAGATTTAACCAATATTGAAAACGACTATCGAACTATTGTCGACTTGTTAGTTGATCAGATTGAATTTGCTAATGTTATTATACTGAACAAAACTGACTTAGTGGACTCTGAGACTATGGGTATTATTCGAGCTACACTAAATAAACTGAATCCTTCAGCAAAAGTTATTGAATCAACATTTAGTAAAGTTAACCCTAAGGAAATTTTAAACACGGGATTATTCGACTTTGAAGAGGCTGAACAAAGTGCTGGTTGGATTGAAGAACTTAATAAAGAAGAGCATACTCCTGAAACAGAAGAATATGGAATAGGTTCTTTTGTATATCGAAATCAAAAACCTTTTGATCCTCGTCGTTTTTGGGAGTTTATCAATGAAAAGTTTCCTAATAGTGTCATAAGAAGTAAAGGTCTATTTTGGATTGCTTCTAGACCTAATCAGGCATTGGTTTGGGGTCAAGCAGGCGGCTCTTTAAAAGCCGATAGCGCCGGTGTTTGGTGGAGTAGCATGACCAGTGAAGAACGAACACAATATGCTGCATTTATCGAAAATAGAGATCAAATAGAGTCGCAATGGGATACCACTTTTGGTGATCGCAAAAATGAAATCGTTTTTATTGGTCAAGAAATGGAAGAAGAACTGATTAAATCGGAATTAGATCTTTGTTTAGCTACCGATGAAGAAATCGCTTCGCTACAATGGAAAACCGGATACGCTGATAATTGGCCTTTATAAAAGAACTTCTTTATTATACATAATTCAACATACCTATTTAAAACAAAACAGGTATGATAAAAGTAAATAAAGCCATTAGCAATAGCACCGCAAGGCAATTTAAAATAACTCCTGCTTTCATCATGTCCTTTACCTTTATATAACCACTTGCAAACACAATAGCATTTGGTGGTGTTGCCATTGGTAACATAAAAGCACAACTACTAGCCATAGTAACTGGAATAAGTAAATGAATTACAGGAACGTCTATTCCTATTGCTATTCCCGCCACAACTGGCGCTAATACCGCTACAAGAGCAACATTGCTCATTAGTTCCGTCATAAATAACATTAAGGTTATCAAAACAAAAGCAGTTATTAATACGCCTAAATTATAGGAAGCTATTGTTGCCGATATTAAATCAACAATACCACTGCTCGACATTCCTTTTGCCAAAGCTAGTCCACCTCCAAACAATATTAGAATACCCCAAGATAACTTCTCTGTATCCTTCCATTCAATTATAAATTCTCCAGTTTTAATGTTATGAGGTATTGCGAATACAGCCAAAGCCGCAGCAACACTAATAATAGTATCCGTTAAACCCAATGAAGGTAACAATTTGTTTATAACAGCCCTAAAAATCCATAAGAAAACTGTCACAGCAAATATCACTAAAACATGCTTTTCTCTTTTAGTTAATTTCCCAAGTTTTTCTATTTCGTCATCAATTATGTTCTCAGAAGTATTAAATACTAAGCCCCTATTAGGATACATGAACTTAACCAAAACTAAATATACGATGAGTATCATTACTATAGAAAAAGGAAGTCCAAATGTCATCCACTTTACAAATGAAATCTCAATATTATATTCATTTTCTAACAAACCAATAAGAACCGAATTTGGAGGTGTTCCAATAACCGTTGCAATACCTCCTGCATTTGCTGAAAACGCAATCCCTAACATAACTGATAATGCAAAATTCCTGTCTTTCTTTGTAAAACCATCTTCATCATCTATTAACAACTGAATTACAGATAAAGCTATAGGAAGCATTACAACAGTGCTAGCGGTATTACTAATCCACATACTTAACAGCCCTGTTGCAATCATAAAACCTAATATTACTTTATTAGGTGTTGTTCCGGTTAATTTTATAATATTTAATGCAATACGTTTGTGAAGGTTTACCTTCTCTAAAGCCAAAGCCAATACAAAACCACCAAAAAATAAAAATACGATTGGGCTACCGTAATTCGCTCCAACATCTCCAATACTCATAGTTTTTAGTAAAGGAAAAAGTACCAGTGGTAATAGCGCAGTTACCGATATAGAAACAGCTTCGGTAATCCACCAAGTTATCATCCAAATAGCTACACTAATAACAGCATCTGCCTTGTCTGAAATAAACTCAATATTTAAACTGTTTATTATAAAAAAAAGCAATGGCCCTAAAACGAGGCCAAGTCTTTTTACTTTGGAATAATTCATCATCTGATTCTGAAATCTGGTTAATTTTCTTTGAAAATTAAGTATATCACTTAACTACAAAAATGAGAAAAGCTTTTTAAGTATACTACTTTTTAAATAATTAGTTTCAATTTCATTATTCCGTAGAAGTTCAATACAAAACATTTAAAAAAAGGAGGTCAATTGACCTCCTTAAATATTACGGTATAAGTCCAGGGAAAACTGTGTTAATAATAATATCTTTTTCAAGGTCTTTAATTAATTCTATTTCATTTGCCAACTTTTCTTCTTTCTTCGTAGCTCTTTCTAATTTATCATTAATAGTTTTACCTATTCCAATATTAGGAAACCGCTCTGCCAAAATTATATCGAATCTCCCAGAATCTAAACGGTGCATTGCGGCGTACAAGTTTTTTGCGGCCTCATTTAAATCTCCTGACTCAGAAAGAACTTCCTGATCTTCTGGAAGTAAACTATTTAATTTCTTTTTAAATGAAAGTACTCCTACTTTTTTATTGGAAAAGTATTTCAATTTATTCTTAGGCTCATCAACCAAAATCATTTCTGTTCTTGGAGCATAATGACGAGTTAACATTCCTGGAGCTACTGGAGAAACATCATTTTTATTTTTAGTATATACTTTACCTATTTTATTTTCTATTTCTTCAAGAGATAATGATCCTAGCCTATATATAATTGGATATTCATCCTCAAATCCAATAATTGTAGATTCAATACCTTTTTCACAAGCGCCTCCATCTAGAATTACTTCCAAATCATTTCCGAAATATCCATCCACATGTTCAGTAGTTGTGGGGCTTATAGTACTGAAAGGGTTGGCACTTGGTGCTGCCAAAGGGTAATCCAAATTATCTAGAAGTTCCAATGTTAACGCATGATTTGGTACTCGAATAGCTACGGTATCTTTTCCTGATGTAACGATATCGGGTATTATGTCTTTCTTCTTTAGAACCAAAGTTAAAGGTCCTGGCCAAAAACTCTTAGCTAGCTCCTTTGCAATTTTAGGAATATCTTTAGCTACTTTGTCTAAATATTCATACGATTTTATATGAATAATTAAAGGATTGTGAAAAGGACGTTTCTTTAGAGTAAATATTTTTTTAACTGCTTTTTCATTAAAAGCATTTCCAGCTAAACCGTAAACGGTTTCTGTAGGAATAGCAACTAGGTTTTCATTATTTAATGATTGTATTGCTAACTCAATTTTTTTTGTAATCATTGTTAGATTTTATGGGGGAACAAAATTTTTCTTTAACATAAAGACAACACGCTTCGTCTTAACCACTTTTTCTGAAACGCGCTGTCTTTTATTCAAACAACCACGAAAATCGAGAACTTTACGCTCTCGAAAGCTTGTTTATATTTTAAAACGATATTGATTTTATAATGGTTAAATAAAGTGGCATACCAACTGTTATATTTAGTGGAAATGTTATTGCCAAGGCCATAGGTATATATAAACTAGGGTTTGCCTTAGGAGCTGCCAATTTCATTGCTGCTGGAACAGCTATATACGAGGCACTAGCAGCTAATATGGCAAAAAGGAATCTGTTTCCTACACTATCTGTAACCAAGCTACTTATCATAGCAACCACACAGCCATTTATCAAAGGAATAATTATTGCAAAGAGTAACGTAAACCATCCATTTTCCAAAAATGAGTTTAGTTTTTTACCACTTGTGATTCCCATGTCAAGTAAAAACACAGCCAAAAACCCTTTAAAAATATCAGTTGTAAATGGCTTGATTCCTTCAGCTTGTGCATCACTCGCTAAAAAACCAATTACCAAACTACCCATAATCAAGAGTACGCTTCCATTTGTAAGAGCGTGTTTTAAAAGCATTGAAAAAGACATGTCTTTCTTCTTCTTATTAAACAATGCTATTAATACAACACCTATAATTATTGAAGGAGCTTCCATTAAAGCCATTACGGCTACCATATGCCCTCCAAATTTTATTTCTAGCATATCTAAAAAAGATACGGAAGTAACAAAGGTTACCGCACTTACCGATCCATAGGCCGCTGATATTGCACCGGCATTATATATTCCTAACTTTTTCTTTAATATAAAAAAAGTATACAATGGCACTATTGAAGCCAGCATTACTCCGAATAAAAGAGACCAACCAATTTCCATGTCCAAATTACTATGGGAAAGTTCCTGCCCTCCCTTAAAACCTATTGAAAAAAGTAGGTATAGAGAGATGAACTTTGAGGAATTTTGTGGAATTTCTAAATCGCTTTTTAAACATACAGCTATAAGTCCTAAAAAGAAAAAGAGTAATGCCGGATTCGTTAAATTATCTATAATAAGATGGAAATCCATTAATTATATTAATTTTTAAAATTGTATAATTATTTTTCAGATAATTTTATTTCTAGAATACTTTCAATGTTAATTTCTAGTCCTTCTTTGTTAGCTTTATCGATAAGATTATTAAATTCTTCTTTTTTCTTAGTTAACTCATCTATTTTCTTCATCCAATGAGTATTTTCTTCTGAGTGACAAGCTTCCCAAGATTTTAAGTTTTCTAATTTGTAGAAGTTAATTTGACAATCTATTAAGTTTTTTACAATATCTCTAGCTTGAGAGTTGTTAAATACTCCATTTGCTAATTTAGTTTCTTGGGAGATTTTTTCTGTTGTTGCAGTTTCGTGTGCGATCATAATTTCAAGAGTTTGAGGGTTCAATAATTAGTTTAAGTTTGGGTTGAAGTTTGATTTTTAGTTTGATTTACTTTGATCCATTAATCTTAAGAAGAGTAAGCTTGCAATAATAAAAGAAGCATTCAATACCGCTTCTAGATATAAACTCTTACTTAAAATAACTACACTTATCCAAAAAATAAGTAGAACATACCCGAAAATAACAATGCCATATTTTCTGAAAATTTGTACCGTATCCTTCAGATACTTTTTTAAACTCACTTCATTTATTTCAGCAGAATTACTTTTGGGGGATTTTTTAATTTCGCTAATCATTTCTTTAATTTTCGATTATGTTGTTTTTATTTCGGGGGCAAAGATTAGTATATTTGTTCATATATTTTTATTTATATTTTAAATACTAATCATAAAATATTTTTATGAATTATACTTTAAACCAGTTACAAATATTTCTAGAGGTAGTAAGGCAGAAGAGCATTACAAGAGCTGCAGAAGAAATGCATATGACCCAACCTGCTCTTTCTATTCAACTAAAAAACTTCCAAAATCAATTCAATATTCCACTAGTAGAAATTATTGGAAAAAAACTTTATGTTACTGATTTTGGTAAATCAATTGCCAATATTGCTCAGAACATTATTAACGAAGCAAATGCCATTAAGTATAAAACAAAAGAATATAGCGGCTTAATGACCGGTAAGTTGAGAATATCATCAGCATCTACAGGTAAATATGTTGTTCCGTATTTTTTAAGTAAGTTTTTACGAGAACATCCTGGTATTGATCTTACGTTAGATGTTTCTAACAAAATGACGGTACTAAAAAATTTACTAGATAATCAAATCGACTTTGCTCTTGTTTCTAAACTGCCTCCAAAATTGGCTATCGAAGAAGAAATATTAGTCGAAAATAAGCTCTATTTAATTGGAAATTCGAAAACAATAGATAATGATAAACCTTTAATTTATAGAGAAGAAGGATCAGCTACAAGAATGGCTATGAACGAATACTTTAAAAAAGGTAAAGAACGAAAAAGTATGGAGTTAACTTCGAATGAGGCTGTTAAGCAAGCCTTAATTGCTGGTTTAGGCTATTCGATTCTGCCATTAATTGGTATAAAAAACGAATTATCAAATGGAGAGTTGCATATAATTAAGTCAAAAAAACTCCCTATTATAACAAATTGGAGATTGATTTGGCTTAAAAATAAAAAGCTATCACCCGTAGCTGAAGCTTATTTGAATTTTGTTAGACAAGAAAAGGAAGTTATTATCAAAAACAATTTTGGCTGGTATCTTAATTTTAATGAGGATAAATATTAAATCAAAAAAGTACAAATAACATAGTTATCTGTACTTTTCATATTGACTAATTTAGCTTAGGGTCAGCTCAGCGTGAGCTCTGTATTTTCTTTTAATACTTTTCTTTCGATATCATAAAAATCTAACTTGATGTTTTTCTTTTCTAGCTGTTTTTCATAATAGTAATCACTATATCCATATGCTATTTGACCTAATTGAAATATGATTTTCATAGAGTCTTTCATTGATAGTTTTGACCCATCGACATGTACCCATCTCTTTAATGGTTGTTCACAAACTAACTGTTTGGCCACGGGTAATGTAAACTCCTTCTTCATTCTCATAAATAACTCAACATCAAATAACCATTTTGTTAAAAACTTTTGTCCGAACAATAATGGGACAATTTTTCTATCAAATATTTTCGCACCACACTGTGTATCTTTAAAGTCCATTGATAATATCGTACGGATAATTAAATTTATTGTTTTACTTATAATTGCTCTTGCAGAATCTTTCGCAATATTTGCTCCCATTCTCTGAATTCTTGATCCGCTTACTATTTTAAAGTTTGAATTTTCGATTGTGGTAACTAAATCATCAAAATCGTTAAAATCAGTAGATAAATCAGCATCAAGAAAACCGATATAATCTAATTTCGTATTCTTAGCCAAGTAAAGCATTCCTTGTCTTACCGCTTCAGCCTTACCTCCATTCTTTTCACAATTATATACTTTAATATAATCTTCTCTTCCTTCTCTAAGGTTTTCTAATACTTTTAATGTGTTATCTGTGCTACCATCATTTACAAAACATAAATAATAACCTGGGTTTTCATCCACAAAGCTTAAAAATTCATCCTGAAGCAGTCTTTCTTCCTCGTTATAACATGGTATTACAACACCGACGCTCCTTTTTTGAATCATAATTTTATCAAGAACAACCTCTTCTGATTTCAAATTGACTGGCTGACCTATGAGTCTTTTTGTTCTTGCACATATTTCATTAAGACTTAAAGGTTTTTTCATGTAATCATTAATTCCTAAATCGAAACCTTTCATTATGCTTTCGTCATCAACGCTTCCAGACAGCATCATAATTGGGGTATCTTTTGCTCTTTTTTTTCGAATGTGTTCCACAATTTCAAATCCTGAGATTTCAGGCATATGAATATCAATAATTACTAAATCTGGTTGGAATGAATCGAATAATTTGAGTCCTTTAATACCGTTAGTTTCTGTTTCAACCTCATAGCCTATAGCTTTAAGTCTTTTTTTGATAGGGAGTAACACTAACTTTTCATCATCAATTACTAGTACTTTCATTTTAGTAGAATTTCGGGGGGTTACTGATAGCTAATATAAATCAAAAGCCTATTTGAAAAAAATTAGAACGTTGATTATCAGTGCTTTTTAGATTAAATGCTTTTATATATAGACCAGTGGTTTAACCCTCTAAAATATAGCTACCACTCGTCGATATTCTTTACAAAAACTATTCTCATGTTAGCTTTTTTAGACTAATTTTGCCCTGATTTATGATACAGATAGAAGATTTAGTTGGGCACTATTCTATAATAGGTAACAACCAGAACCAAGAGAAAAATACTTATAAAGGGTATTTGACCTTATCACTTGATGAAAACAAAAGAATTAATGCTTTGTGGAAAATTGGAGACCAAGAACAATTTGGCAATGGTTTTTATAAAGACAACTTATTAATTATTAATTTTTGGTATGAAGGAGATAATTCTTATATATATAAAGGAGTAGTTGCTTATAAATGTTTAACGGCAAACTTGTTGGAGGGCTTTTGGTCCGAAAAACATGGAAATCCAAAGTTTTTAGGCGAAGAGCGTTGCTTTAAAATGTTAAATGATAATACTCAAATTAATTAACATTTTAAACTTAACATCTTGAAACCCCAGTATTAAGTTTAATATTTAAAGAATATTAACCATTCCCTTAAAAGGCATAAGTAATTACATATCAATACATTAATGGTTAACCCTGATCTTCTTTTCAGTAGTTTCACTTGTTTCATTTTTCATTTATTCCATTTAACTTTGTAGCACTTTTAGTGTTATCTGCGTATTAACCAAACTTTACTAACTATAACCTTTGTTAAATGTTGATACGCAGTCTTTTTCCTTTCTATTTCGAATATTTATACAAAATAATCCTTAAATAAGGAGATATATAAATATCATTGAATTATAAACCCATTATCATACCCTCCTACTCAAACCCAACAACAAACACTGATTTACAGTGTTTTACCTTATTAAATACAATTAGTTTTTTCGATATTTGATATACGCTTTTGCGATTAGTGTTATCTGCGTATTAACCTTACTTTGTTCCTTCTAAAATCACAGTTAGTACGCAGTTTTCACCAACACTATTTCTAAAAAATAATTTATTCTTTTATTACTAAATACTTCTTTACCTTTTTTCAACCATGTGACTTAATAAGTTTTTGTGTGTCATATAGTTGAGTAGATTTTGGGGGATTTCTACTAAATATTTAAGAGGAGAAAAAGGATATAGGCATATATCCTTTTCTGTTTTAAGTAAAACTCGTTACAAGAAAGCTTCATTTTAATCGATAGATCTTTCTAAACAGCTAAGTTAAAATTTCAGTCAATAAGTAAATTTGTTTAACACCTATCATATACATCTCTTATGAATAAATACATAAGCTAACATATCTCCGTTAATTACCTACGTTTTAACTACAGTTAGCTACCATTCAACTAATAAACTCAATAATTACTCCAATTTCAGTTTAAATTTAAGAGACTTTCAAACATAATGATTAATAAAGAAGAAGCGCTTTAACCTAACATCGGTTTGCTTCTTCTTTCTAGTTTACCTCACTCCTTCCTATTTCATGCTTCTTGTTCAGAAAAACACAAATTGAAGAACTTACCTTCGCTATAATGACATAAACTTCTTCCAAAAAAACACAAATAACTGATATGCAAACAATTATAAACAACCTCTTTTATTCTCATATTAGACAATTTGTTTCTATTTTAACATAAAACACTACATCACAGACACTTCAAGTATTTTCAGTGGAAATTTCTATTGTACTTTTGTCATGTATTTAATAACAATCCCCCTTTATGTTATTATTTACAAGCTTTAAAAATTAGTTTTAAATAGTTCGTTTTCATTAAAGCTATCAACACAACAAAATATTTTTAAGAACTCTTTCCCTTGTTTTGATAGCTTTTTTTTAAAAAATTCCATACTCTTTTATTATTTCACAAGTTATTGCTATTTTAACAGCTGCTAACCAAAACTTTATATTTATGTTAAAATCAATTTTGAGCCTTAGTGGTGTTAAAAAATTAGAAAATGACAATTTAAAAACAGTTAATGGAGGAAATTCCTGTTTAACACAATGCATTAGATATGATTGTATAGACGTACCTGTTCGTTACAGACGTCAGTGCATTTTTGATTGTATTGAACAGTGTTCGGTATAAGTATACAAAAAACAACTTGTATAAAAAGACCTTTAACTAAATGTTTTAGGTCTTTTTTTATGCTCAATACCTTTTTAGAGGGTAATCCATGAGAAATATAATTAGTAAAGTACTTTTTGGAAATTATTATTGTAAATTTCTTTGCACAAAAAATTGTTTTTGTTTTTCAGGATCCTTTTATATTCTATTGCCATATAAATAAATCCTTCTTCACGCTTTAGCAACCTCTTAAATCAAAGAAGTAAACCATAATTTTCTATATTTATCAACTTTTAGTTGCGACTGCGTATTAACCAAATTTTCTAATTTTTCCTAACTTCTCAGTATCTGTTGATGTGCAGTGTTAATATTCCGTAATACTAATGTTCTATCATTATTAATAATGACTTTTTTTGTGTATAAACCTAACAACCAACCAATAAACTATAACTTACTTTTAAGTTTTTTTTATTTATTGTAAGTTTTAGATTTCCTTCCGACTAATATCATGGTTAATATTTTTTAAGATTGAGTTTATTCTTACTCTTTTTTAAAATATAAAACATTTAACTGCGTATTAGCTTGATTTTCGTTGCGTAATTTTTTGAAAAGACTTGTTGGTGCGCAGTCTTTTTTGATATAATGCTTGTTTAAACTTCGACCAACTGCAATAAATGTATAGCCCTCATAAAGCCCTATTAATAACTATTTCTCCTCATTCTTTTTAACAGCAATTTTACACATTGTGGTTTTCAATTGTTTATATTAGTCTTCTACTAACCATAAATTATTTGTTATGCTAAAAAAACTAAATACTATAGGTAAAATATTAAACAAAAAGAGCTTACAATCTATCAACGGAGGCGCAAGTTGCTTCCCTCTTAAACCATGTGATATTGGTACCGATTGGGATTTCGGCAGATGCGAATGTGTTCCTAGCAACTCATAGTATAATTAAAATAAAAGAGCGAATTTGAATTCGCTCTTTTATTTTAACAATAAGTAGATCTTTTTTAAGTATATTGATAACTTAAATAACCTTAAAATTAACTACTATGTTAAAAACAGTTTTAAACTTAGGTAATAGTCTGGATAAAACCCAGCAAAAAGCCATAATTGGTGGTAGAACCATTTATTTATTTGGAGGAGATTGTTATAGACAATTTTGCTCTAATAACCCACCAGCATTACCTCCTGGAACAAATGCCTTATGTGCACATCCATTTGATTGCGATTCAAACATATTTGAACCTTAAAATATACATTTGAATAGAATTAAAACAAAACCACCTTTTTTAGGTGGTTTTCTTATTCTTAATAAACTATATGATTGAATACTATATCAGGAAATTTATATTCCTAAATCTTAAGTAACTCAAAGTTTATTTTAATTATATTGCAGCGTGATTAACTGGCTGCGTGTTAACCAAACTTTCAACTAGATCAACCCCTTGAAATAAGTTGATGCGCAGTTTATCTAAGTTAGCCACATTTTTTTAAATTAGACTTATTTATATAGTCTTTATTGGCGAACTCCAGTAGAATGCATCATTTTTAATCGCCAACCTTCGTTCGTTTTTACAGCTATAGCACTTTCTAGCCATTTTGCTTTTCCAACTAAAGTATCTGCACGTGTAAAATCCGCTTCGTTGAAATAAGCTATTTGAATGGAGTTTCCGTATTTCTCAATAGAGATGTAATCCATTTTATTAATTCTCTTTGCTCTATTAGGTCTAGCGAGCTGTCTTTTCATATATTCTTTGATACGATCATTATCCCAAATTTCACCTTGCTCCAAAATGATGAAATCCTTCGTATGATACTTGTTAATTTTTGTAGAATCTACTCCACCCCATAAATCGTCAAAAGCTCCCTGAATTAAATCTTGAGCTATTTTAATTTCTTCCTTAGAGATTGGTTTTTCTTTTTGATTTGATTTTTCAACTTGACATGATGCTATTAAAACCATAAGTAATAATAAGCCCAGTGACTTCATTTTTAAAGACATAATTTTATAGTTTAGTAGTTATTTCATAGGGAATGCTAAGTGATTCCATCTTTGTCAAAGATAGATAATTGGCCAGCTAAATCATAAATTTTAACTTCTGTTTGGACTCTTAAGCAGCATACTATCAATTATCAAATAATACTAATAAAATCATTAGCTCTAAAAACCTTTTAACTTAAAGCAAACCTAACTCATCAAAAACCAATTTAGCATTTAAAAACATTTGATTATGTCCAAGCTCATTAGGATGTAATCCGTCTTCTAAAAACATTTCAGAACTCATATTTGATGAAAAATCTATTATTGTTTTGTTTCGGTCGATAAAAACCTTTCTCAACAAGTTTTTAAAAGAACTTAGACGTTTACTAAAAGTAGATACTGAAATAAATGGGCTCTCGTCGTTATAGTCCTCCAAATTTAAAAAAGTAGTGGGAATACCTATTATAGGTGTTATTTCGTAAAACCTAGCATGCCTACTCATAGCCAAAATATTACCGATAATTTCATTATCAGGTATATTCAACCATATATCATTAGTTCCTCCCATAATAATAACATAATTAGGCTTATGTCGTGCAACTGTTTCATAAAACCTCGATAACATCCCTGAAGTTGTATCTCCAGATATACCAGCATTTATTATTTCTAAATTTAGATCCTCACTTAACAATGTACTCCATCTTTTAGAAATATCTACACCATATCCTTCAGTTAAACTATCTCCCAAACAAACAATTTTCTTTTTAGTCATTTTGAGTTTCTCTTGTTATATTAATCAAACTTTTGTCAAAATTCAAAGAAACACTTGAAATCATTTATTAATTTTAGTGGCTATAAAATTCTTTAAATTAAAAACAACAAAAAAGCCTTAGTAAATACTAAGGCTTTAATTTCGGGTGGAAGATCGGTCTCGAACCGACGACCTCCGGAACCACAATCCGGCGCTCTAACCAACTGAGCTACAACCACCATTTGTTTTGCGAGTGCAAATATATAAGGTTTTTCCTATCCCACCAAACATTTTTTTAAATTAATTTACTTAAATTTTCTACAGCTACGTAACGTTCTGATGTAAAGCCTTCTGCAAATTCGACTCCAATAAGCCTTCCTAAATCATTTGCTCGATATTTAATACTATCTATAAAATTTTTACTCGTAATCGGAGTTTCTGGCTCCTTACTATTCGGATCATAAAACTGAGATGCATAAGCTTTCACTGAATCAATTTTCTTATCCATATAACCAGAAACGTCCACGACAAAGTCTGGTTCAATGTTTTTCCATTGTATATAATGATATACTTGCTTAGGTCTCCATTTTTCTTGTTTCACTCCATCTAGTTCAGTTTCGATTTTCAATAAACCACTTAAAAAGCACGCATCAGAAACCAAACTACTTCCCTTTGGATGATCAATATGCCTATCATCAATAGCATTGCACAAAACGATTTCTGGTTTATATTTTCGAATCATTTTTATAACTTCTAACTGATGCTGTTTATCGTTTACAAAAAATCCATCTGCAAACCTTAAATTTTCACGAACACTTACTCCTAAAATTTCAGCAGCTTGAGTCGCCTCTTGATCTCTTAATTCTGCCGAACCTCTCGTTCCTAACTCTCCTCGTGTTAAATCAACTATTCCAACTTTTTTTCCCAGTGCAATTTCTTTGGCTATGGTACCACTACACCCCAATTCCACATCATCGGGATGAGCTCCAAAAGCTAATATGTCTAATTTCATTTATTTATAGTTATATAGTATTTTCTTCTACTTTTATTGTTTTCTTTAGTGCTTGTTCGATATCAGCAATTAAATCTTTCGTTTCTTCTATACCCACAGAAAAACGAATCAAACCATCCTTAATACCTTGTTCAGCTCTTGCTTCGGGGCTTAACAATCCATGAGAAGTTTGTGCCGGACTTAACATGGTGCTTTCTACCCCCGCTAAACTCATAGAAGGCTTTATCAGATTCAAATTCCTTTGAAAATCCATTGGATCAATGTTTTCCTTTAACTCAAACGATAACATTCCGCCAAAATATTTCATTTGTTTTTTGGCCAGTTGATAATCCTTGTGTGATTTTAAACCAGGATAATACACCTTCTCAATTAATTCATTATTCTCTAAATACTTTGCCATTTTCAAAGCGTTCTTACTCTGCCTTTTTACTCTTAAATTCATGGTTTTTAAGCTCCTTTCCAACATCCAAACAGTAAAATCACTTAAACTTCCACCTAAATTTTTGGCCAAATTCCAAATTTTATGAATATGCTCTTGTGAAGCAGCTACTGCTCCTGCCAAAATATCAGAATGCCCTCCCATATACTTTGTTGCAGAATGTATAACAATATCAACACCAAAATCCTTAGGAGTTTGATTAATGGGGGTAGCAAATGTATTATCAATCATTGTAATGATGTCATAATGCTTTGCTAAATCTGATACCGCCTTCATGTCTACAATTTTCATCAGAGGATTTGAAGGTGTTTCAATAAAAATAATTTTGGTATTATCACGAATTTCTGAAACAAAATCATCTATTTCCAAGCTTTTTGTAAAAGTATACTCTATTCCAAATTTATTGAATTCTTCCACAACAAAATTATAGGTTCCTCCATATAATGTTTCTTGCAAAATCACATGGTCTCCTTTCTGTAAAAAAGCCAATAAAGTTGTACTAATAGCCGCCATTCCAGATCCAAAAATCAAACCAGCTTCCATTGTCTCTAAAGCCGCTATTTTTTTACAAAGAGCTTCTTGATTTGGTGTATTAAAATATCGAGGATAACGTTTTACATCGACATTATCGAAATTATAAGACGTTGACATGTATATCGGTGAAATAGCACCTTGAAACTGTTCATCTCTTATTTCTCCAACATGAGTACATATGGTATTAATTCCGTATTTGTTTGAACTTGCCATTGATTCTTAAAAGTTTATAGTTAAATAGAAATAGTTTCGTCTAAATTACAAAATATAGATTACACTTTTACAGACTTCCATTTCCCTTTCCTAAATAACCAAATCCCCAAAATGGCAATTAATACTTCCGCAATAGTAATTGACCAAAATACTCCCTGAGGACCAAAGTCTAAATGAATTGCCATAGTATAGGCAAACGGTAATTGAAACAACCAAAAACAAATAAAGTTGATTAAAGTAGGCGTGAACGTATCTCCTGAACCATTGAATGACTGGATAACAACCATTCCATAAGCATAGGCTATATAACCAGCCGACATTACCCGTAAACATAATGCTCCATTAGAAACCACATTTGGATTATCAGAAAACCAACTTAAAAAGGTTGTTGCAAAAAGTAGGTAAATTATTGAAACTGCTCCCATAAAAAAGGCACAATATTTACTTGTAATCCATACCGATTTTTCAGCTCTATCAGGTTGCTGTGCTCCTAAATTTTGCCCCACCAAAGTAGCTGCTGCATTGCTCATTCCCCATGCTGGCATCAATGTGAATAACATAATTCTGATAGCAATTGTATACCCTGCCAAGACTTCACTTCCGAATTCGGAGATTATTCTCATTAAAAATACCCAACTTGATGTACCAATAATAAATTGTCCAATACCTCCAAGAGATACTTTAACAATATTAAACAGTAATTGTATTCTTAAAATTAAATCTTTAATTGCTAGTTTTATTTTCCCAGTTCCATAGAATAATATCAATAATTGCGCTATTACTGCTACTCCTCTACCTGTTGTTGTTGCTATTGCTGCTCCTTCTACTCCGTAAGCAGGAATAGGTCCCAAACCAAAAATAAATATTGGGTCAAGAATTATATTTAATCCGTTTGATAAGATCAACGTCCACATAGCTATTGACGCATCACCAGCTCCTCTAAATATTGCGTTTATAAGGAAAATAAGCATTACGGTAATATTTCCTCCCAATAAAATCTGAGTATAACCATAACCTTCTTCAATTAAATCGGGCTCACCTCCCATTAGTTGTAAAATTTCCTTTGGAAACATTATTCCTATGATACTTATAAAAATGGATATAAATATTCCTAAATAGATGACTTGAACTGCTGTTTCATTAGCCTTTTTAATATCTTTTTCTCCAACTCTTCTCGCAACCATTGCTGTTGCCGCCATGCTCAACCCTATTGCTACAGCATATACCAAAGTTAATACTGATTCGGTTAAACCAACTGTAGCTACTGCATTTACACTTACTCTTGAAACATAGATGATATCAACCAAGGCAAAGATTGATTCCATTAGCATTTCTAATATCATTGGTATAGAAAGCATAAAAACTGCTTTCTTAAGACTACCAGAGGTAAAATCTTGTTGCCTACCAAGTATAGCGTCTTTAAAAAGTGATAATATATTATTATTAGATGTAGTTTGATTGTTTATTGTCATTGTAAATTGTTTAATAGTAAATGATGCCTTGACAAGAAGTTTTCAAGGTTTTGTATATCAAAATTATATGTCCGTAGAAAGGCTTAAACAATCATAATGTCACAAATATGCAAAAAATAAGCGAATCTCTTTGAATAAAATTCAATAAATTCGCCAGTATGATTAGAGTTGTTATAATTGGAGGTGGAAAGGTTGCTAATCACCTAATTAAAGCTTTTTTAAATGCTTCTGATGTTCAGTTAGCTCAAATTTATGCTCGAAATATAAAGCAAATAAAAGAATATGAACACCAAACGGAACTTACTGATGATCTTCAAAAATTAAAAAAAGCGGATGTTTATATAATTTCAGTTTCTGATGATGCTATTGAAAAAGTCTCTTCCAATATTATCGAACAAGGTCTTGTAGTCCATACTTCTGGAACGGTTTCCCTGATGTCTTTGAAAAACAAGGGACGAAAAGGAATTTTCTACCTATTACAAAGTTTTTCAAAAGACAAAGAAGTAAATTTTGATGAAATTCCTTTTTGCTTAGAAGCTGAAAATGATAAAGACCTTAAACTGCTTGAAAAGCTAGCCTTAACTATAGGAAAAAAAGTATACCATATTAGCTCTGAACAACGAAGTTATCTTCATGTGGCTGCAGTATTTGTAAACAATTTCACAAACCACTTATACTCTGTTGGGAATGATATTTGTGATAAATATAATGTGCCTTTTGAAGTTCTGTATCCTTTAATTAAAGAAACTGCTTTAAAAGTTGAATCTTTATCTCCAAAAGAAGCTCAAACGGGGCCAGCGGTTAGAAATGATAAAAACACAATTAAAAAACATTTAAGTATTCTTAATAAAAATCAACAAGAACTATACAAAACATTAACAGATTCAATAATAAATGGAAAAAAGTTATAAGGAGATACTTCCTCAAATCGATACATTAATCTTTGATGTAGATGGCGTTTTAACAAATGGAATGATCACTATTATGCCTGATGGTCAATTAATAAGAAATATGAATATCAAAGATGGTTTTGCCTTAAAAGCTGCTGTAAATTCAGGATATAGAGTTTGTATTATTTCTGGAGGAACTAACGAAGGTGTAAGAACAAGGCTAGCAAATTTAGGTATTAAAGACATTTACTTAGGAGCTCATAATAAAACGGATCAGTACCATGAATTGGTTGAAAAATACAATTTAACTCATGAAAACGTTTTATACATGGGTGATGATTTACCAGACTATCCTGTAATGAAATTAGTAGGAATGCCATGTAGTCCAAATGATGGTGCTCGAGAAATAAAAAGTATATCCAAATATATTTCAGATAAAAAAGGTGGAGAAGGTTGTGTAAGAGATGTTATTGAACAAGTTATGAGAGTTCAAAAGAAATGGGATGACAATTTTGATGCAAAATATGACTAAATCCACTAAATAATTACTTATCTTTTAGGTTTCTATGAGCCGGCTTAAAGAATATATAAGTAATATTAGCGATTTAAAAGACGAAACATTTAATAAGTTAAAAAAATGTTTCCAACCTCTTGAATTAAAGAAAAAAGAGTTCTTTGTTCGAGAAGGAGAATATGCTCGGCAAATCGGTTTTCTTGAGAACGGTATTGTTCGGGCATACTTTCTTAATCAAGCCGGAAAAGAATACAACAAACAATTTTTTGTAGGTCCTTCTATCATTGGAGCCTATACTTCCCTACTAACCAAACAACCAAATAAAATTGCTCAACAAGCACTTACTAACTGTACCATCTTAGCTGCAGAGTACTCTGAAATAGAAAAACTATATGAAAACTACCATGAAATAGAGCGTTTAGGTAGAAAAATTGCTGAATACTACTTTTTGGAAAAAGAGCAAAAAGAAATTGAAATGGCTTTACTCGATGCTGACAAGAGATATTTAATAATGAAAGAGCGTTTTCCCGGTTTAGAATCGATTATTCCTCAGTATTATATAGCCTCTTACCTAGGAATTTCTCGAACTCAGTTAAGCAGAATAAGAAAAAAATTACTTCGCTCGTAATTCTGTTTACATATGTAATTGAAATACTTCCCACAACTCTTCAAATTTGTAGTGAAATTAAAACTACAATGATGAATATTTTACTCGCAATTTCTTCAGGTTCTTTAGGGATTTTTTTAGGAACACAGCTCACAGAAGCCATACTCATGGTTCCCTATTGGAAAAGTCTTACTCCAAATGAATTCTTTCAACTTCATAAAACTTATGGAAAAAAAATATATCGCTTCTTTGCCCCAATAACGATCATTGCGACTGTAATTCCTTTAATAACTTCAATACTAATCATAAAATCTTCAAATAACTTTCAATGGACTGCTTTATTTATGGGAACATCTACGATAGCTTTTTTCACAACGTATTTCTTATATTTCAAAAATGCTAATAAGAGCTTTGCTGACAGAAGCATTTCAGACATTCAGTTACCAAATTCTTTAAAAAACTGGGAGCATTGGCATTGGGCAAGAATTCTTTTTGAAACAATTGCCTTTTTATGTTCTTTATTATTGTTAATAAAGAATTAAATTTGAATTAAAATAATACTAGATTGGTACGAAATCTGTTAAATACTATATAAATAAGAAAAAATAAACATTATACGATAACATATGAAAAGACTAATTTTTACTTTTTTGATTACCCTTTTTGCCACCAATATGAATGCACAATCAATATTTGGTAAATGGGAAAACCGTGACGAAACTACCAATGAAGTAGATAGCGTTATTGAAGTTTATGAAAAAAATGGAAAAGCCTATGCTAAAATCATTGAAATAATGGATGAAAACAGGCAGGATGCGCTTTGTGATAAGTGTAGCGGTAAAAGAAAAAATGAGCCAATATTAGGAATGAATATCCTTTCAGGCCTTAAAAAGGATGGTAGTGAATGGAGCGGTGGAAAAATTCTTGACCCAAAAAATGGAAAAGAATACAAATGTTATATTAAACTTGAAGAAAAGAATAAACTTAAAATTAGAGGATATATTGGCTTTTCTTTGCTTGGAAGAACCGCGTATTGGTATAGAAAAGATAGTTAATTTTAACTCCTTTAAAATAAAAAAGCGATACTTTAGAGTATCGCTTTTTTATTTAATGACTTTCCTTTAATAAATGAGGAAATTTTCTTTTGAATTTATTTAACCTTGGAATAGAAACGTTTCTAACATAAGGGTTATTAGGGTTTAACCTTTCATAATTTTGATGATAATCCTCTGCTTTATAAAACTTTTTAAACTCCGTTACTTCAGTAGCTATCTTACCACGATACTTTTCTTTGTTTAACTTATTAATGGTATTTACTATGATGTTTTTTTCTGCTTCATTTTGATAAAAAGCAATAGACCTATATTGTGTTCCATAATCAGGATGTTGTCCATTTACAGTTGTTGGATTATGCGATCCAAAAAAAACATCAACTAGGGTTTGAAAATTTACTTTCTTAGGATTATAGTATACAGCCACCGTTTCTGCATGTCCTGTGCGCCCTGTTCCTATTTTATAATAAGTAGGATTCTTTGTTTTCCCTCCAGAATATCCCGATACTGCTTCCTCTACTCCTTTAACACTCTCAAAAATTGCTTCAACACACCAAAAACAACCACTAGCAAAATATGCTACTTTTTGTTCTTCTGCTCTTTCATCAGCTAAACCGTTCTTATCTGTTTTTGTAAAACTTAGTAATCCTATGACTACCGCTGCCGTTCCTATTAGAAGTTTAATATTATCCATAAATTATTAATTATTCTAATAATTTAGCGATTCCAGTTTTTATGATTTCAATATTCTTTAATTTATTCTCTGGAGCTTTTGTCTTTTGACGTTGTACCATTTGACGCAATAAATTGATTCCTACTTTATCAAAATTATATTGCTTGTATTGAATTCCTTTATCTACTATATCCTCTACTAAATTACCAATTGCTTTTGAGTTATTACTTTCGGCTATTTTATCGTAAGCCTTCTTATACAATGATTGTATCTTTTTATTTTGACTCAAAAACATGCCAGACATTACATTACTAGCAATAAAATTTAATTCATCATCGTCATTTTCTTCTAAATATATTCTTGTTAAAGGTGTAGCAATGATTTTTTTAACCTCCAGCGGTAATGTTTTGGATTTTTGAATAGCGAGATTCTTATCAACATAATACATTCCAACTAAAGATTTTCCTAAAACCGCATATGACTTGCTCGTCAATCCTTTTTCAAATACAGATTTAAGCTCAGGATCCGTCAACTTCCCCAAAGTTTCAATCGCTGCTGCTTGTACCAGCGTTTTCTTATCGTTCATTGCTAAAGATTTGATTTTAGCAATCACATTTTTCTTGGCATATTTATTAATGAGGTTAATATTTTCCAGAGCAAGAATTCTAATCTTGTAAAATTCATCATTTAATGCAGCAGCAATTGCCTCAAAAGCATTTCTATCATCTTGCTTTTTTGCAACCTCCAATAAAGCTTCTCTTTTATGGATATAGTTTTCTGCATGTTTTAACTGAAAAATATAATCACTCAAGACTTTATTTTCGCTTACATCACATAGTACAACACCATCAGCGTTAATTACAATCAAATTAGGCTGTTTACTGGTATAAGGTAAAGTAAATGATGCGTCTCTACCGTCAACAAATACATTATGTCTTGTCCTTTTCCCTGAGTCGAAAATATCAATAGCCAAAGGAAATTTGAACTCATTTGCCTGTGATTGAATTACATTTACTGTTACCGTTTTTCTAAGTTTATTATAATCATATGATATATCTAACTTTGGGTGACCACTGTTAAAATACCATTGATTAAAAAACCAATTCAAATCCTTCCCAGATACCTTTTCAAAAGCTAAACGCAACTGATGAGCTTCTCCTGTTCCATATTTGTTATCTGTTAAATAGGTATTCATTCCTTGATTAAAAGCCTCATCACCAAGATAATTACGAAGCATGTGTAAAATCGATCCTCCTTTATTATAACTCACCGCATCAAACATATCCTCTTTGTCATTATAGTGAAAACGAACTAAATGTTTGTCAAAGTTTTGTCCATTTTTATAAGCTTGTTGATCTTCAAACAAATGTGCATCCGCTATATCCTTTCCGTATTTATGTTCTAACCACAAGTACTCACTGTAATTTGCAAAACTCTCATTAACAGTCAAGTTACTCCAACTCTCCGCTGTTACTAAGTCTCCAAACCAATGATGAAAAGCTTCATGAGCAATAGTGTTTTCATGAGTATTCTCATCAATTAATTGCCCTGGCATTTGATACGCATGTTCACCATGGATTACCGCTGTGGTATTCTCCATTGCTCCACTTACATAATCTCTTCCTACAATTTGAGCATATTTATTCCAAGGATATTCAACACCTGTTATTTTAGAGAAAAACGCTAACATTTCGGGAGTATTCCCAAAAATATCTTTTGCAACAGGTGCATATTTCTTTTCTACATAATAATCTACTGGAATATCCTTGTATTTATCTTTTATTATCTCGTACTCTCCAATTCCCATGAAAAATAAATATGGAGCATGTTTTTGAGTAAAATTCCAATAATCTGTTCTAGTACCGTTAGCATTATTAGTTTGACTCTCCAACTTTCCATTTGATAATGTTACATATTTACTTGGAACCGTTATGTAAATTTCTTGAGAAGTTTTTTGATTCGGGCTATCTATTGTTGGAAACCAACAGCTACTAGATTCAGTTTCACCTTGCGTCCAGATTTGGGTTGGTTTGTCTATATCTAATCCATTAGGGTTAATAAAATACAACCCCTTTGCGGAAGTTATAGCGGCACTCCCCTTTTGTTTTACTTTTTCAGGTCTTGCTGTATATTTAATATACAATGTGAATTTCTCATTTCTTGAATAAACTTTAGGTAAATCAATAATCAATTCGAAATCATCGTAATTAAAATCAAGTTCCTTTCCATCTAAAGAAACCTTGTGAATTAACATAGCTTTAGCATCCAAGAAAACTTTATCTGTCGCATAAAAATAAGGCTTCATTGTTACCCATTCTTCTCCATTTAATTCTTTCTCTTTAAAATTAAAATCGACCTTTAACTTTGTATGCAGCAACTCATGTTTTTTCTCCTTCTCTGCTTTATAGGATTGTTGGGCCTGAATGAAGGTATTACTGATAATCAATAAAATAAATAGGGTAATTGTTTTCTGAAACTTCATAAATCTACTGGTAACCAATTTAAGTCTTTAGTTTATAATCATTTGTAGCTCCAAAAGTAAGAAATTCTATAGCTGGTATTGTTAATGTGCAGTTAAAAAAGTGATAGTTCTCTCTCATGTCATTTAAAAACAACCATCTACAATTGAGCTCTTAAAATCGGATTTTATAATTAAACCAATAAAAAAAGCATCCCTAAGAGGAATGCTTTTTAATTAGTTTTTCACTTATCTATTGACCTTTTTTCAAAAGTTCATTCACCAATAATTTTAGTTCCTGAATTTCTTTTTGCTGTTGATCAATTCTCAAGTTTTGCTTTTCTATTTGGTTCTTTTGAGAATTTAAGCTCTTTTCTTGATCAATTGTATAAAGAGTTAACTCTTCTATTTTTTGAAGAAGCTTGGCATCCATTTCCCCCAAATAAAATCCATTTTTTTCAACCTCTTTGGCACTTGGAATATCTTTTAGATGTCCTTTCTGTTTTATATGTTTCTCTACTTCATTAAGAGTTGGCAAGTCATAGTTTTCATAAAAAACAAAATCAGACCAATTTGGATAGGCTTCAACCTTAACTTCTCTAGCACCAATTGAACCTTCAACTGCCAATTTATGATTTCCAGTAGACAATGTTCCTAATCCCAACTTGCCTTTTAAAACCATATCATTTTCGAATGACATTTTATCTTTAGTTTCAGAATTTGCAATTACAACGGGATTAATTATTGAAAATAAAGTGGTGTCAACAGGAATCGTTGATCCTCCTTTAACTGAAATTAATAATTTATTACTTGTACTTACCAAATGATAAATTGGAAGAACCAAATCTCCATTAGCGTTAATTTCAAACTCTCCTAACTTAAATTGAGTTGATATTGGCCCAAAAATTACTGGTACCTCCGACTTTTGGTGAAAATAAGCTCCATCACCAACATTTCTCCCAATGCTATATCTTTTGGTATACTTCCCAGTTGCTAATTGATAATTATAGCCGCAAGTAATCGTAACTTCCGCCCAGCCCCAAACTCTATTCTTTCCGAAATTAATGTAGGCTACTTCATTATTAACTCCATTGGCAAAACCTGGCGAATGTATATTCCATTCGAAATTCTTTTCCTGTCCATACGATTGTATAAACACAAATAATATTAGTCCCAATAAAATTCTAGCTTTTTTTCGAAATTCCATTTTCATAATAATTTAAATTTATAACGTTCTTAATTTACCTTCTATAATGTTTCAATTGCACGTATTATTTAAAAAGCCTTAAAAGCTACAAATACAATAGACTAAATCAAGGGATCCGTTTTATGATAAAGTATTATAGCAATTTTCAACTTATTCTAATACAAAATTAGCTCTTTTACCATAAAGAAGAAAATAAAAAATTCAAACTGATATGAAGCTACTTACTTCATCATGAACAACTAAAAAATCCTATTTGTCGTTTTTTAAACATAATGTGTCGAAAAGTAATTAATCGATTTTAAGAGTTCGCTATACCTTTGTATCAATAAGTTACAGCACAACATTATTTGTAATTAATTGTTTCCACTTTTAAGAGTAATCCGACCCTTACCATCCCATTGGTAAGGGTTAGTTTTTTCACCACATTTATACCACAAAATCAAATAGTTATTTTTTTTACCTATTATTGTATAAATATTTCCCTTTAAATAATATCATATGAAACTTATTACCGCATTTTTTATTTCGCTTTTCTTTATTTTTCAAATTCAAGCGCAAGACAGTGCTGAAACCATTATGAACAAGGCCATGCAAAAGGCAAAAAAAGAAAAAAAGAACATTCTTTTAAAGTATGGAGCCTCTTGGTGTACATGGTGTAAAAAAATGGATCAAAAAATAAAGAGTCCAACATGCAAAGATTTATTTGAAAAGAATTATGTAATTGTAAATCTTACAGTTTTTGAACCTTCTAGAAATAAACACCTTGAAAATCCTGGAGCAAGTGATTTATTGGAAAAACAAAATGGAAAAACAGCTGGTCTTCCTTTTTGGGTAATTCTTGATTCTAAAGGAAAAGTATTAGAAGACTGCTTTAATTCTTCGAATCAAAATCTAGGATGTCCTAAAGCTCCTTCAGAAATTCAACAATTTATTGATAAAATTAAAAGAACGTCTAAGTTATCTCAAAAGGAACTTGAAATTATAACTGCTGAATTCAAAAGCAGACATTAGATTCATTTTTTTAGTATTAATATTTCAATCTTAATAGTATTTTTGCGCTATGAGAATAATCAATAGTGTTCAAAATCCCTTAATTAAAGATATCTTGAAACTTCAAGATAAGTCAAGAGAGAGGCGCAAAAAAGGATTTTTTATTATAGAAGGACAGAGAGAATTGTCTTTGGCCCTAAAAGGAGGTTATAAAATTGAAAGTGTTTTAATTGAACCTTCCGTTTTTTCTATAGAACAAGTGTCTCAATTCAATATTTCTAGTAAGAACATTATTGAAGTTTCGAAAGATGTTTATCAAAAAATAGCATATCGCGATTCTACAGAAGGAATTATTGCCATTGTTAAAACCAAAAATTTTGATCTTGAGTCTTTGCATTTTAACCATGAAAGTCCTCTGGTTCTAGTTTTAGAAGGGATTGAAAAACCTGGAAATATTGGTGCTATGCTTAGAACAGCTGACGCTGCAAATTTAGATGCAGTTTTTATTGCTGACCCTAAAACCGATATGTTTAATCCTAATATTATTCGATCAAGCGTAGGTTGCTTATTTACTAACCAAATTGTAGTGGGGAGTTCTGAAGAAATTTGTAGTTTTTTGCAAGAAAAACAAATCAATATCTATAGTGCTACACTTCAGAACTCAAATGAATACCACAAAAATGATTATACATTACCTACTGCTTTAGTTGTTGGTACGGAAGCAACAGGTTTAACCGAAATCTGGAGAAATAACGCTACTCAAAATATTAATATTCCTATGCAAGGAGAAATAGACTCTATGAATGTTTCGGTGGCGGCCGCAATATTGACTTTCGAAGCGAAAAGACAGCGAGAATTTAAATAAAAATGCGTTTTTTCATACACTATTTCTTACATTTTATCGCTCCGTTGGTCATTGCTTTGATCTTTTTTAAAAAAGAATGGAAAAAAGTATACCTAATTTTTCTAGCTACAATGCTTGTTGATTTAGATCATTTATTGGCTACTCCTATTTTTCAATCAAATCGATGCAGTATTAACTTTCATCCACTTCACACCTTTTATGCTATTGGCTTTTATATAATCTTATTATTCTTAAAAAGACCTTACATCTTTATTGGTTTAGGGCTTCTATTTCACATGCTAACAGATCATATCGATTGTTTATTAATGTAAATCTCTTTGTTCTCTTTTACGTACATTTACTCTATTAAATAGTAAATAATTGAAGGACGACTTAATCCATATTAAATTTAATAATAAACAAAATCCTAATTCAGGATTTGACATGATTAGAATTGAAGAGCTTTTTAAAAAAAAAGAACTTTTAGATTCTTTTAATCAGGTTCAAGTATTGGAGTTCTTCATGATTATTGTTATTCAGGAATCAGAAGGTGTACATAGTATTGATTTCAAAAAACATTCTTACCAGCCTGGAACTATTTTAACCATTAGAAAAAACCAAATACATAGGTTTCACTTAAATAAAGCCGTTAAAGGAGATTTACTTTTATTTACAGATGATTTTCTTGTATCATATTTAGAAAAGCTTGAAAGTTTAAAAACTCTTCAACTTTTCAACGAAATGTTAGGAAACCCAAAAATACAATTAACCCCAAAAGAATTAATTGAACTTAATTCCATTATACAAAGAATTAATAACGAATATTTTGGAATTAAGGACAACTATTCTCAAAGTATCATAAGAAGCGAACTTCATATCCTAATTACAAAGCTGTTTAGGTTAAAATATAAAAATGATAATACTTTATTCGACAAAAAATATTTGAACGATTTTATTTTATTTCAAAGTTTGGTAGAATCAAATGTTACCAATTTATCAAAGGTTAGTGATTATGCCAATCTAATGAATGTTTCCTCTAAAACTCTCAATAACATTAGTCGAAATATAATAAACCTTTCTGCAAAAGCTTTTATAGATGATATTTATATTACTCATATCAAACGTTTGTTGTTAAACTCTAATGAGTCTATAAAAGAAATTGCCTATTTATCTGGTTTCGAAGAAATCCCTAATTTCTACAAGTATTTTAAGCGCCACACAAACATTACTCCTGAATTGTTCAGAAAACAAAATTCTTAGATTAACACAACCTATCTTCTGGGATTACATCTAACAACTTTCCCTTTTTTACAGTCTTTTTAATTATTTATATAGCATTCAATTAATTAAAATAGAAGAATTTTGTATTAGTTTTTAAAAACAAATTAAAAGGGGACAAATGAAACAAATATCATTACTAGCATTAACCATAGTAACATCTTTTACAATTGGTTGTACTAGTTCAAAGAAAACAAACTCAATCACAAAAAAAGAAGAAAAAATGGAAACAAAAGACTTAAAAGCTTTAGCATCTCAGGCGCAAGAAGCTTTTTTTACAACATATAATCCAAAGGAAGTAAAAAAATACTTTTCTGAAAAATACATTCAACACAATCCTCACGTACCAACTGGTATTGAACCTGTATTAGGTTTTTTACCTATGCTACAAAAAGCTGGTACAACCTATAAAACACATAGAATATTCCAAGATGACAATTTCATCGTAATGCATAATACTTATGATAATGCTGAAGCGTTTGGAGCAAAAGAAATAGTAACTTTTGATGTTTACCGAATTGAAGATGGTAAAATTGCTGAGCATTGGGATGCCATAAATCCAATCGTATCTAAAACAGTGAGTGGAAGATCTCAGTTTGATGGACCGACTGAAGTGGAAGATTTAGATAAAACCGAAAGCAATAAATCATTAGTCAAAAAATTTGTTGACGATGTTCTTTTTGGCAATAATCCGACGAAAATTACTGATTATGTGAGTACAGAAAAGTATCATCAACATAACACAAGTGTTGCAGATGGTCTTGATGGTTTAAATAATGCTATTGAGTACTTAATTTCTCAAAACGATATGTTTATTTATAAGAAAACTCATAAAGTTTTAGGGGAAGGAAACTTTGTTCTTACAATGAGTGAAGGAGAATGGCATGGAAAACCTCACACATTTTACGATCTTTTCAGAATAGAAAATGATAAAATTGTTGAACATTGGGATGTTATTCAGGAAATACCAGAAAAATTAGCTCATACGAACGGAATGTTTTAAAAAATTAAAGCTTAACTCGCTTGCAGGTTGCCGTTATTCTTTGTTAGAAGAAGGCAACCTGTTTTTATTTTCAGCAGTTATAAAAATTGAATATCAAATCTCAGTTTAATTCCTCCTAATTTATTCTTTTTTAATGTAAGTTTGTCGTAACAAATACGAGACAACACATGACTACTTTATTAATTAACATAAAAGAATTAATTCAAGTAAGAAATTCAGACGTTAAAAAGGTATCTGGTAGTGAAATGAAAACCTTACCCACTATCAAAAATGCCTATTTACTTATAGAAAATGACATTATTACTGACTTTGGTTCAATGGAGAATGTTCCTCAGTCAGCTGACAAAAAAATTGATTGCTCAGGAAAAATGATTTTACCGACTTGGTGTGATTCTCATACACATATTGTTTATGCGGGTAATAGAGAACAAGAATTCGTAGACCGTATTAACGGTTTGACTTATGAAGAAATTGCAAATAATGGTGGTGGTATTTTAAACTCAGCCAAAAAGCTCCAAAGCACTTCAGAGGAAGATTTATACAAGCAATCGGCTAAAAGGTTAGAAGAAGTTATTGCCTTAGGAACTGGTGCTGTAGAAATTAAATCGGGCTATGGTTTAACTGTAGATGCTGAAATTAAGATGCTTCGAGTAATAAAAAAGCTTAAAGAGAACTATAACTTACCAATAAAAGCCACATTTTTAGGAGCACATGCATTTCCTTCTGAATTTAAAAATAATAAAGAAGGTTACATTAATTTAATTATCAACGAAATGCTTCCTAAAGTTGCTGAAGAAAACTTAGCTGAATTTGTTGATGCATTTTGTGAAACAGGATATTTCTCTGTTGACGATACTGACAGAATCTTATCTGCAGCCCAATCTTATGGACTTATTCCAAAGGTACACGTAAACCAGTTTACAACTATTGGTGGCGTTCAGGTTAGTGTAAAACATAACGCTTTATCTGTTGACCATTTGGAAATAATGAATACAGAAGATATAAACGCTTTAAAAGGTTCAGAAACAATGCCTGTAGCATTACCGTCTTGTTCTTATTTTTTGAGTATTCCTTATACACCCGCTCGTGATATTATAGAAGCTGGGTTACCATTGGCCTTGGCTACTGATTTTAATCCAGGATCTACGCCTTCTGGAAATATGAACTTTGTTGTAGCAACCGCTTGTATAAAAATGAAAATGACACCAGAAGAAGCCATAAATGCAGCTACAATTAATGGTGCCTATGCCATGAACTTATCTGATGAAGTAGGAAGTATTACAAAAGGTAAAAAAGCCAATTTCATCATTACTAAAGAGATTCCTTCATATGGTTTTATTCCATATAGTTTTGGATCTAATTTGATTGATGATGTTTACTTAAATGGTAAAAAAATATAATAATTATGCTTACTATTTTTAACCAACAAAACATAAACGATTTTACGAATCCACGTAAAGGAGAAATAAAGTTGGGCGAGTGTGTATCTGTTCTAAATACAAGAAAATCGTTAGAAGAGGGATTGGAAAACTCTGATGCTTCTTTTGTTATTTTCGGTGTTCCTGAAGATATTGGAGTTAAAATGAACGGTGGTAATGGAGGTGCTCATACCAGTTTTATTCCAGCAATTAAAGCTTTTCTTAACACACAGCAAAATCAATTTATTAAAGGAGATGATATTTTAATTTTAGGGTATTTAGATTGCTTTGATAATGTTATGGACTTTGACCCTTCTGATCGAGAAAAGGGAGATTTATTGGTAAAAAGCATTGATAAAGAGGTATCGGAACTTGTAGGTTTAATCATTAAATCGAACAAAATTCCAATTATTATTGGTGGAGGTCATAATAACGCTTATGGAAATATTAAAGGACTTTCATTAGCTAAAAACACTCCAATCAATGTTATTAATTTAGATGCTCACACTGATCTAAGACGTTTAGAAGAACGTCATAGTGGAAATGGTTTTTCATATGCTTTGGAAGAAGGCTATTTGAACAAATACTTTATGTTTGGTTTGCATGAAAATTATACTCCACAATACATTTTTGAAAAAATTCATAATAGTATAAATCTTGAGTATAATACTTTTGAGGAATTAGAAGTATCTCAGGTAACTAGTTTTAAAAATGAACTTCAACGTGCTACTAATTTTATAGAAGATAATTTCTATGGAATTGAAATAGATTTAGATTGTATTCAGTATTTTCCTAGTAGTGCCATGACACCTAGTGGTTTTACACCTCAGCAAACACGTCAATTTGTGCATCATTTCTCAAAAAATAACAAGGCTTCATACATACATATTTGTGAAGGAGCTCCTGCAGTAAAAAATGAACCGACAACAGCAGTACAAGTTGGGAAATTTATTAGCTATTTAATTTCCGATTTTATCAAGGCTAAAGAGATATAATTTATGTTCAATGTCGTTTTTTTACAATACTCATCAATTATCACTCACTATTTTTGAGTTATGAAAAAAACTATTATAGCACAAATTCAGGTAAAAGCTAACGATGTAGAAAAGTTTATAGAGCTAGCTAAACAAATGGTAAAGACAAGTAATAATGAAAAAGGGTGTATTACTTACGAGCTCTTTAATCATATAGATTCAAAGGGTAGGTTTCTTTTTTTCGAAGAATACACGAATCAAGAGGCTGTTAATTATCACAACACATCGGATCATTTTCATCAATTTCTAAGTGATGTAGGCAATATGCTCAGTAGCGAACCCATTATTACTAATTACTAATCTTATGGTAAAAACGCATTACAAACCATCAAAATATCTATCTGCATATGTAGATAGATATTTTGTTTGTAAGCAAAACATTGATCTGCCTTTAGTACTCCCTGGAACTGGTTTAGAGTTATTATTTCACTTAAAAAAAACGCTATCTATTCACCAACAGTCTTTACCTAAAGGACATATTATATGCCCGAGAACAGCACTTAAGTTTGATGATAATAAGAAGATTGAATATCTAGCCGTTCGCTTTAAAAGTGGAGCGTTCAGACATTTCACTTCAATACCATATTCTTATATTATAAATGAATATTTAAGCGTTGAAGATATTTGGGCTTCTGAAGGAAAACTTCTTTTACAAAAATTACATGATTCTGCTCTTATCGAAGAAAAAATAAGTTGCATTGAGACATTTTTATTAAAAAAGCTCTTGAAACATCATTTAAATGAAAGTATTAATTGGAATGCTAATTTACAGCTACTTTATAAACAATTTAATTCTATAAATTTTCATGAACTAGCCTTTAAATGCAATGTTAGTTATAGACAATATGAACGAAATTTTAAAGAAAAATTTGGTATTACTCCGAAAAAATTTCAAAGAATTACAAGACTCCAAAAAACTGCTAAAGAAGTTTTATTAAGTAAAACTGATTCTTACCTACCTATTGCTCTGGACAATGGATATTATGATCAGAGTCACTTTATAAAAGAGTTTAAACAGCTATCAGGCATCACACCATCCAAATACTTTGTAAAAGAAAATTTTAGCAATCATTTCTATTATAAGTCAATTTAATACCCAAATATTATTTACTTCTTTAATAACATCAACCTCTATTTATAGGAATAGTAGTATTTTAGTACTCTTGAAGTTTTGTTAATATAATACACTCTTGATTCTTAAATGAAAAAACTACTTACTATAATCTCCCTATTTATTGTTCTATATTCATATTCCCAAGAATCTATTTTTTACTCAACCAATCAACTTTCAAATAGGGTATCATCTAAATTCGGATTAGAAGTTTATAATCTTAATTTCATTAAAAACAACGAATATTTCAATTTCATTGCCGACGGTTATACTCTTTTAGGAAGTCATATTTATCCACAAATACAATATAACAACTCAATAAACACTCGATTTAAAGCTGGTGTTTTTATTCAAAAGAATTTCGGAGAAACTAAAGTTGAACATGTTATCCCTACTTTCAGTTTCCAGTACTCTAATGGAAATCATGAATTCACCATTGGTAATTTCTTTGCTGGAAATAATCATGGAACTATTGAACCGATTTTAGCTAGTGAGAAAATTCTGAGAGATGATGTCATTGAAACTGGTTTACAATATAAATACCGCTCAAAAAGATTCACTATAGATACTTGGCTTAACTGGGAAAACTACATCCGTGCTAATGATGACTTTAAAGAGGTTTTTACATTGGGAGCTTCAGCCAATATTAATGCCACAGAAAACCTAACTTTTCCTATACAATTTATTACTAGACATAAAGGAGGTCAAATCAATAAAAAAATACGAAATGAACAAAACATTATTGACATTTATGACCTGCATAATTTAGCGATAGGAACTAAATACAAGTTTGAGACAAATTCTGATCATCAATTTATATTGAGCTATTATTTTCTATTCCATACTACGAATGCTCCTTTGACAGAGCATCCTTTTTCAAGTGGAAATGCAAACTATTTTAAATTAAGATACTTGCATAAGAATTTAAATTTTATGCTTTCATATTTTAAAAGCAATAGATTTGTCACAGCTTTGGGTAATGATATGTTCAATTCTTATTCTCTTAAGGTTAATAATAATTATTGGAATGGAGAACTAGATAACAGATATCTTAACCTTCAAGAACCTAAAAGAGAGTTACTTTTTGCCAAAGTATTTTATGAAAAGCTCTTAGCTAAAAATATTTTAATAGGAGTTCAATTAGAGGGACTTTATCAACTTAACGAATCTATAGAAACCTTAGTTACGCAAGAAAGTAAAAAGAATAATTTCGATTATTCATACGGTGTTTACTTAAGGTTTAACGATTTATTTAAGCTTTAAGTATTTATTATTCTATCCAATTTTTAAAATCTTTCACGCGTTCTCTACTAACAATAATCTCTGCTTCATCATAATTATGAAGTTTTAATTGCAAACGAGAGTTTGTATAGGATACAATATCTTTGATTGAGTTGATATGTACGATATAAGTTCTATTAACTCTGAAAAATTGTTCTGGATCAAGTTGTTCATTCCAATGTTCTAATGAATTATCTATTAAATAATTTCTGTTTCCACTGGTATGAATATAAGTTGCTTTATTTTCTGAGTAAAAACACTCTATTTCATCGGAGTGAATAATTTTAATATGTTGACCAACTTTGATGGTAAACCTCTTTTTGTATTTTCTATCAATAGGATTAATTAATAGTTTTCTGATGTCATCAATATTTACCTGTATGTCGGTTTGTTTACTATTATTTTGCTCTTTAAACTTATCTACTGCAATTTTTAATTCATCATCATCAATTGGCTTTAATAAATAGTCAATAGAATTTAGTTTAAAAGCTTTTAAAGCATATTCATCATAAGCCGTTGTGAATATAATAGCAGACTTAACAGAAACTTCTTCAAATATTTCAAAAGATAAACCATCAGAAAGTTGAATATCAAGAAAAATAAGATCTGGATGAGTGTTCTGCTGAAACCAATTTATAGATTCTTCTACGGAGTGTAACATTTTTGTTACCTCTAAATCTAATTCGGCTAACATGCGTTGAAGTCTTCTTGCTGCAGGTTTTTCGTCTTCTATAACTACTATATTCATTATTGAATTGTCTATTTATTCTTTGTTAATTAATTCTTTAATTTTTCTTTCTTCCCAATCCTTGCCTAAAAATCGTCTGATTCCAAATACCCTAAATGCATCTATGAGTAAAACCACACCCCATATTCCCCATAAAGAATAATATTCAAAACCATTTTCGGTAAATTTATTACTAATCTTGAGATCTCCATAAATTTTAATAACAATATTAAAATAGTTTGACAAAAAGGTGAAAACTACATTTATAATGAGATACACAAACAAGTGCTGGTAGAACTCTTTAAGTTCTCTTACTCGTTCTTGAGCTTTAATTTTTATTTTATCTACTTCCATGACTTTAGTTAATCATCCATATATTCTTTAATCTTACGCTCTTCCCAGTTTTTCCCTAGTAAAAGGTTAAATCCAAATACTTTGAATGTATGAAAAGCTATACCTATTCCCCAGAAAACCCAAACAGCAAAAGTATTAAAGTCAAAAAATGCTTCTGAAAATGTTTCTCCATTACTCATGTTTCTCATTATTTTGTTTGCACTTATAAAAATGTTCACAATAATATATACGACTAAATGAGTGTAATATTTTTTTATTTCATCAACCCTACCCTTCGCTCTTAAGTATTTTTCTTGTTGTTCTTTATTATCTATTTCCATAATAATATCACTTATCATTCATAAATTCTTTAATTTTTCGCTCTTCCCAATTTTTATTAAAAATAAAATTAGACCCGAAAACACTTAACCAATGAAAGAATAATCCTATTCCCCAAAATATCCAAGTTGAGTATACTCCAAAATTATTAATAGCTTCTTTAAATGAACCTCCATCTGAAGTAATTCCGATGATTATTATCGCTGAGATAAAAATATTTACCAATACATACGATACGGCGTGCCAATAAAATCCTTTAATCTTTTCTACTCTCTTCTTTGCTAAAAGGTATTTATGCTCTTTTGAATAATCTTTCTCCATAATTATTTATTTATTTTTTTCTAAATATTCTTTAATCTTACGATCTTCCCAGTCTTTACCTAAACCTATTATATTCGCTCCAAAAACTCCTAACCAATGAAAAAATGTAGCGAGAACAATTCCTATTACTGCAAACCAAAACCAATGATAATGAGGTGAAAAAATTAAGTTTACGACTATGATTATGGCTAACGATACAATGTTTACAACAACATGTACATAAAACGCTTTTATCTGTTTAATTCTTTTTTTAGCATCTAAGTATTTCTTTTCTTCAATATATTTACTTTCCATGATTTCTTAATTTTCGTCCAAATATTCTTTAATTTTTCGCTCTTCCCAATCTTTACCAAATCCAAATTTTTCAGTACCAAATACACCGAACCAATGAAAGAAAAGACCTAATAACATTCCTAACATAGGAAACCAAAACCAATGGTATTGTGGAACAAATTTCAAATTGATAAAGGTTAACACTGGTATAAGAATTATTGTTACAATTGTATGAATGTAAAACCCTTTTATTTTCTCTACTCTTTTTTTGGCTTTTAAATATTTGTATTCTTCGATTTCTGTATTTCTCATGATTATTTTAATTAAAGTTTACGTTTTTTCTCTTCGTCCATTAACTCCTTAATTTTTCTTTCCTCCCAGTTTTTTCCAAGGAACAAACTATAGTTGTTAACTTCTAAATAATGAAACAATAACCCTATACCCCAACCTAACATTGGAAACCAAAACCATTGAAATTGTGGCGAGAACCTAAAATTGATAAAAATTAAAAACGGGATCACTAAACAATATGATACTAAATTTTGATAAAACTCCTTTAATTTCTCAACTCTTTCAACTGCCTTTACATATTTACTATTTCCTAAATTTTCGGTACTTACATTCATGTTCTGTGTATTTTTTAACAGTGGTAAACTCACTGTAAATATTTTATTATTATTACTAATTTTTACATTTTTATCGGTTATTAAACCGTATCGGTCTGCTATATTTCTTAAACCGACTTTTGTGCTTTTTCCTATAGCTTCTTTTGGATTGATATTATTACTTATTTGTAAAAAACCATCTTCCTCATAAATTTTTACTTCTAAAGGTTTGTTAGAAGAAACAACATTGTGTTTAACTGCATTTTCAAGTAGTAACTGTAATGACAATGGAACTATTTTCAAATCAGGATTACTAACCTCTGTTGGAATATCAAACTTTACAGCATCTTCAAATCGCATTTGCAGTAATTCCATATACGTTCTTGCAAACTTTAACTCTTCCTGAATTGGTACTAACTCTTTACTTCTTTGCTCTAAAACATATCTATATACTTTGGATAATTTCGTTGTAAACTTTTCGGCTTGATAAGGGTTTTCTCCTATTAGTGATGTTAGCACGTTTAAGCTATTGAATAAGAAATGAGGGTCAATTTGATTTTTTAATGTTTCAAATTTTGCTGTTTCCGTTTTTGCTACAATCTGTTGCTGGGTAGTTTCTTTGGTTGCCTCTTTTTTCCATTCCATCATAAAGCCTCTTGCATGTAAAAATGATGCCACCCCAAGAGAAATATTAATCGCGAATAAATGAATCCACATAAACTTCTCTTTAAAAAAACCTTCAATATTATTTCCCAGTATCAATACATAAATAACATAATGAATAAATAGTACAGCTATTACTGTATAAATTATTGTAGCTATAATACCTGCTGTTACTCGTTTATTTGTTTCAGTTACCCAACTCCATTGAATAGATAAATAATCATTGATTATTCCATTCCCCATTCCTAAGATGAAAGAATACAACCCTGAGAATAAAAACACTATTCCCATACCTTTGATAGAAAACTCCTGATTGATTACAATAAAAATAACTGCAAACAGTAGTGTCATTTTCAAGCAAACCCATAAATCACTTTTTAAACGTTCTTTCCAAGTAGTATTCTTTACCTCCATATTCTATTATTAAAATCTAATTTCTAAAGATACATTTTTATCAGCCACTACAAACTTGGCATCATCATATCTCGGAGGCCCAAAATTCATCACATTGTTAGTAGCTCCGTAATCTTCCATAGGCATTCCATTGGCTTCAAAATCCATCTTTTCATTGCTATTTTTGTCATGGTAACAAATAACAGCATACTCTCCAGAAGGTATGTTTTCAAAAACTACAGTGCTCTTTCCTTTTGTTATTCCAGCTGTTTTTCCTTGAATAGGTTGTTTCATATAACTAGCTTTATCATACAAAGCAAAATTTACAGTTCCTTTATCTGAAGTAGCATTTACAACTGTAATTTCAATTGATTGATTTTGAGCAGACGCAACCTTAACAATCATCAAGGTTATAACTAGTGTTACATTTAATATAAATTTCATTTTTAATAGTATTTAAGATTAATTACACAGCAAATATCAGGAGAGAATCTCCCTTTATAAACTAAATGATACCGAACTGTAATTTTTTTAAGCTGAATTGTAGTCTGTGAGAAAAATTGAAAAAAACATTAATGAGAATGTAACAATTAGTCTTTTTTAGCTACTTATAATCATCGAAAAATAACCGAACTTAGTGCAGAAAGAACTTGAAAATAATTTTTTAGCTGATTTTGAAAAAAATCAAAATATTGTGCACAAAGTTTGTAGAATTTACACTACAAACCCCGATGCTCATAATGATTTATTCCAAGAAATAACAATTCAGTTATGGAAAAATTACAGCAAATTTAGAGGTGACGCAAAGTTCAGTACATGGATGTATAGAGTAGCTTTGAATACGGCTATTTCTTTATATAGAAAATCAACAAGAGCGGTTAAAACCCAAGATATTAGCGAGGTTGCATTTAAAATACAAGCTCATGATTATGATGATACTGAAGAACAACAGTTAAAACAGCTATATAAAGCTATTCATAAATTAAACGATATTGATAAGGCTCTTATCTTTTTGTATTTAGAAGACAAACCCTATAAGGAAATTTCAAACACTCTAGGTATTAGTGAAGTAAATGCCAGGGTAAAAATGAATAGAGCTAAAGATAAATTAAAAAAAATATTGACCCCCTAAGAGTTATATGGATTCATTAGATAAATATAAAAAAGCTTGGAACGAGCAACCTGAAGAAACTCGTAAAGTTTCGAAAGCAGATATTTATAAAATGTCACGCTCAAAATCTTCATCAATTGTAAAATGGATTTTTATAATTGGTATTTTAGAATTTTTACTACCATTTAGTACTTACCTTTTCTGGGACTTCGATGAGATATATCAAGGCTACGAAGAGTTTGGAATGCAAAATTTTGTTATGTATTCTCAAATAGTAATGTATCCTATAGTTTTAGTTTTTATTTTCTTTTTTTACAAAAACTATAAAAACATAAAAACCACTGATTCTACTTCTGAATTAATGAATAAAATATTAAAAACAAGAAAAACTGTTAAATATTATATTTTAACTAATCTTGGTTATGCTTGTGTATTGTTTATTGTAATTATCATTTCTGCAATACAATCTCACCCAGAATTTAAGGGTATGGCACTTGTCGTTTTTATAGTTACATTAATAATTGTTTGCTCTTTGCTTATAGGTGTATTTTGGTTAATATATCAGTTGCTCTATGGAATTCTTCTAAAAAAGCTGAATAAAAATTATAAAATCCTAAAAGAAATAGAAAAATAAAAAGTGACCTATTTTTTTAGTTTTTTTAGAACTAAAATATCCCCATCTTAAGTATGAAGACTCTGGTATCTTCGAGAAAAATGAAAAAAAGCATTGATATAACGTAACGTTTCATATTTTTGAGCTACTTATAATCATCAAAACATAACTGAACTTAGTGCAGAAGGAACTTGAAAATAATTTTTTGGCTGATTTTGAAAATAATCAAAACATTGTGCACAAAGTTTGTAGAATCTATACTACAAACCCCGACGCTCATAATGATTTATTCCAAGAAATAACAATTCAGTTATGGAAAAATTACAGCAAGTTTAGAGGCGATGCAAAGTTCAGTACATGGATGTATAGAGTAGCTTTAAATACGGCTATCTCGTTATATAGAAAATCAACAAGAGCTGTTAAAACTCAAGATATTAGTGAGGTTGCATTTAAAATACAAGCTCATGATTATGATGATACCGAAGAACAACAGCTGAAACAACTATATAAAGCTATTCATAAATTAAATGATATTGATAAAGCGCTTATCTTTTTATACCTAGAAGATAAACCATATAAGGAAATTTCGAGCACCTTGGGGATTAGTGAAGTAAATGCCAGGGTAAAAATGAATAGAGCTAAAGATAAATTAAAAAAAATATTGACCCCGTAAGAATTATATGGATTCATTAGATAAATATAAAAAAGCTTGGGACAAGCAACCTGAAGAGGCTAATAAAGTTTCGAAAGCAGATATTTATAAAATGTCGCGCTCAAAATCTTCGTCAATTGTAAAATGGATTTTTATAATTGGTATTTTAGAACTTTTATTTTGGGCTGGACTAAATCTTTCTTTCGTAGGAAGTTCGTATACAGAATTATACGAAACGCTACATATAGAAGCTTTTATTTACTCAAGTGTTTACCTTCATTACTTTGTAATTACTGTATTCTTGGTTTTATTTTATAAAAATTATAAATCAATTTCCATTTCAGATAATACAAAAACGCTTATACAAAAAATTCTGAGTACTAGAAAAGTAGTAAAGTATTATGTTTACTTTAACCTAATATTCGCTATAGCTATTAATATAATTTTCTTATTCTTACTTTTTAGTGATGTTGATTTATTAATAGAATATTATAATACACATGGTATTGAGACACCCGATAATAAGGAAACCTTCATTACCTCGCTAATGATAAGCTTATGCATTGCTATTGTCATTATGTTTTTATTATTATGGGGCTTTTATAAATTAATATATGGTCGATTGTTGAATAAGCTAAATAAAAATTATAAAGAACTCATCAAACTTGAGAATGCTAAATAAAAAAGAGAAGTTTAAACTTCTCTTTTTTATCATTAGTATTCTTTTAATTCTTTTATTAATTGTTCCAACATATTATCTGTAAAATCTAAATGAGTAACTATTCTCAATTTACCTTCTCCCATTGAAATCATAAGAACTCCCTTTGACTCCATTTTGGATATAAAGTCATTGGCATCTATTCCATCCTGAACATAAAAAATAACAATATTCGTCTCAATGGGTTCTATTTTCTTCACATATGAACAAGAATTTAAAACCTCTCCTATTGCTTTAGCTTTTGCATGGTCATCTTTTAACCGTTCTATATTATTCTCTAAAGCATATATACCAGCCGCAGCCAAGTAACCAGCTTGTCTCATGCCTCCTCCAAATAACTTACGAACTCTCAAGGCCTTCTCCATATCTTTTTTACTTCCTAACAAAATGGAACCAACTGGTGCTCCCAAACCTTTCGATAAGCATATTGATATGGTATCAAATAACTCACCATATTGCTTTGGAGTTTCATCTTTAGCTACTAAAGCATTAAATAAACGCGCACCATCAAGGTGATAACCTAATTCGTTTGACTTTGCTACTTTATAAATCTTTTTTAATTCATTAAAATCCCAGCAAGCTCCTCCTCCTTTATTTGTCGTATTCTCTATACATACCAATCTATTAAAAGGTGTATGAATATCATTTCTACCTGTAACCAAACTAGCCAACTGATCAGCTGTAAACATCCCTCTATTTCCATCAATTAAACAAGAAGTTACGCCAGCATTAAACGCAGCACCTCCTCCTTCATAATTATAAACATGAGCCCATTTATCACAAAACATTCTATCGCCAGGTTGCGTATGTATTTTAATAGCAGCTTGATTTGCCATAGTTCCAGAGGGAAAGAATAAAGCATCTTCCATTCCAAACATATCGGCAGCCTTCTGTTGAAGTGCGTTCACTGTAGGATCTGACTTAAAAACGTCATCACCAACCTGAGCTGACATCATAACCTCCAACATTTCTTTAGTTGGTCTTGTAACCGTATCACTTATTAAATTGATTTTCCCCAAAACTGTACCTCTTTTTAGTTGATTTGATAAAGTTAAAAAATTGTCTCAGTTATTTTAATCTCTTCTCACTCCAATCTTAAATTTTAACTTATTTTTGTTGTAATTATGATTACACAAGAACAATTAAAAGATATATCAAATAGAGTTGAGAAGCTTAAAGACTATTTAGATATAGAAAAAAAATTAATTGAAATTTCTAACGAAGAAGAAAAAACAGCTGATCCTAATTTTTGGAATCAACCAAAAGAAGCTGAAATCCTAATGAAATCACTTCGTTTGAAGAAAAAATGGGTTGAAGATTATAATACTATGGTCTCTCTTAATGAAGATCTTCAGGTACTATATGATTTCTATAAAGAAGGTGATGTTGAAGAAGATGAACTATCTGGACACCATGAAAAAACGATAAACACTCTAGAAGACATTGAATTTAAAAACATGCTTTCTGAAGAAGGAGATAACCTAAGTGCCGTAATTCAAATTACGGCTGGTGCTGGTGGAACAGAAAGCTGTGATTGGACTGAGATGTTGATGCGTATGTATACAATGTGGGCAGAAAAACAGGGATATAAAATAAAAACATTAAACTATCAAGAAGGAGATGTAGCCGGTATAAAGACCGTTACTCTAGAGCTAGAGGGCGATTATGCCTTTGGTTGGCTTAAAGGTGAAAATGGTGTACATCGTTTGGTTAGAATATCTCCATTCGATAGTAACGCAAAACGTCATACTTCTTTTTCTTCTGTTTATGTGTATCCTGTGGCTGATGATTCAATCGAAATAGATATTAACCCTGCTGATATTGAAATAACGACAGCTCGATCGAGTGGCGCTGGTGGGCAAAATGTTAATAAAGTTGAAACCAAAGTTCAGCTTCATCACAAGCCTACTGGAATACAAATACAATGTTCTATTTCTCGTTCTCAACATGACAACAGAGCCACCGCAATGCAAATGTTAAAGTCTCAATTATATGAGATAGAACTTCAAAAACGTTTAGCAGCTCGTGCCGATATCGAAGCCAATAAATTGAAGAACGAATGGGGTAGTCAAATTCGTAATTATGTTATGCATCCATATAAATTAGTTAAAGATGTAAGGACTGCACATGAAACAGGAAACGTTGATGCTGTTATGAATGGAGACATCAATCCTTTTTTAAAGTCATATTTAATGACTATGGGGCAAAAAGATAAAGATCTATAAAACTTATTAGTATGATAAAAATATATCACAACAATAGATGTAGTAAATCTCGTTCGGGAGTTGCTATTCTCGAAGACTCTGGAAAAAAGTTCGAAATTGTTAAATATTTGGACAATGTTCCTACTGTTGAAGAACTTTCTGAAATAATCAATTTACTCAACATAACTCCTATTGAATTAGTGAGAAAAAATGAGAAAATATGGAAAGAAAACTTCAAAGGGAAAGAGCTTTCAGATGTAGACATCATAAAAGCTATGGTAGAAAACCCTAAACTAATTGAACGACCTATAGTTATAAATGGAGATAAAGCCATTATTGGACGACCTCCAGAAGATATCACAAAAATATTATAAAAAAAGCTCTCTTAATTGAGAGTTTTTTTTGTGCTTTGTTTAACAGTTTATCACTATCTACGGCATATGTTTTGCACAATTAATGGAAACTTTTAAAACCATTAATTTATGCGAAAAAAACTACTATTTTTATTCTTGTGTTGTGTAACACTCTCATTCGTAAAAGCTCAAAGTAAAACACCCTCTCAAGAAATATTTCCTTCTACCAGTTCTCATAAAATACCCAATGATCCTTCCGTCAAAATAGGTAAACTATCAAATGGATTAACCTACTACATTAAGCAAAACGAAATTCCCGAAAATAAGTTAGAATTACGTTTAGTGGTTAAAGCGGGTTCTATATTAGAAGATGATGATCAATTAGGAGTAGCTCATTTTTTAGAACATATGCTCTTTAATGGAACCAAAAACTTTAAAAAAAATGAACTTATTAGTTATTTGGAGTCAATTGGAGTAGGCTTTGGATCACATCTCAATGCCGAAACTGGTTTTGACGAAACCTCATATATTTTGCCAATTCCAAGTGATGATGAAGTTAAATTAGAAAAAGGTTTTCAAATTCTAGAAGATTGGGCGCACAATGCTTTACTAACAGATGAGGATATTAATGAAGAACGTGGCGTTATTCTACAAGAATATCGTGGGAAACAAGAAGCGGGTTATAAAGAATTAGTTAAAACTCTTCCTTTTACATTGTACGGCACAAACTACTCAAATCGCCTTCCAATTGGCACAGAAGAAAGTATTAAAACCTTTAAGCCAGAAAGTTTACGTCGTTTTTATAAAGATTGGTATCGTCCAGATTTAATGGCTGTTATCGCTGTTGGTGATGCCGATGTTAAAACAATAGAACAAAAAATAAAATCGCATTTTGAAAAAATACCGCTAGTTAAAAATCCAAGAAAAAAACTTATTACTCCACTTAAAAATCATGAAGAAACCTTAATTTCTATACAAACTGATAAAGAATTAAGTCATTCAAAGGTTCAATTATACTATAAAAACATTAATACAATTCCTGCTAATACAGAAGCTGAGTATCAACATAATATTTTTAAAATCTTAGTAACCAGAATGATAAACAACAGGTTACAGGAATTAGCTCAGAGTAAAAACGCCCCTTATATCAACGCTTCGATCGGCTTTGAAGATTTATGTAAGGAAAAAGATTTTTATTCTTTAATAGCTTCAACCGCTCCCAATACTCAATTAATAGCTCTAAAGGTTTTACTAGAAGAAAAAGAAAAAGCAAAAAGGTTTGGGTTTAATCATAATGAGTTTGAACGTGTTAAAAACAGTTATTTTAAATCTGTCGAGTCCATTTATAACAACAAAGATAAAATCGCTTCTGAGTACCATGCTAATAATATAAAAAACAGTTTTCTAAATAAAAAAGCTGTAATAAATATTTCTTGGGAATATGATGTTCTTAAAGAATTACTTCCCTCAATTTCCTTAGAGCACATAAATACATTTGTTAGACAACATTTCAATGATGATAACAGAGTTGTTTTAATATCTGGACCAGATGTAACCATTACCAAATCAGAGGTAAAAAAAGCGCTTCAAGAATTAAAAACTAAAGTTCTTATTCCTTATAGGGATGAATCAATAGCTAGTTCTCTAATGACTGACATACCTGAACCGGGTCAAATTATTGATACGGCTAAAGATAGTATTTTAGGAACTACCACGTTTACTCTTGAAAATGGTGCCAAGGTAACCTACAAAAAGACAAATTATAAAAATGATCAGGTCCTTTTCCATGCATTTCGATTTGGAGGAACCTCAAAATATTCAATGGAAAATTTTGAAGCTACTAAAATTGCATATGATATAATGGTAGACAATAACTATGGTATCGGCTTAAATGGCTACACTAAAACTGAAATGATAAAAATTTTAACTGACAAAAATTGTAGCGTTTCTCCTTTTATTAATAAATACAATCTGGGATTTAATGGTGGTAGCACAACAAAAGATCTAGAAGAACTATTTAAAATGATTCATTTGTACTTTACTACTCCATTTAAAGATAAAAAAAGTTATCAGTTAGCTTTTGACAAGTATAGAAGCTTGGTAAGTACTAGTCTTAACAACCCTGATAATTACTTTCAAATGGAACTAGAGAATTTTTTATCTAAGGGAAATTATAAAAATATAAACTCACCTTATATAAACGATTTCGAAAAAGCGGACTATGATTTAGCTTTCAAAAAATATCAAGAAAGTTTTAACAACCCTAGTAACTTTAATTTCTACTTTGTAGGAAGTATAGACGAAATATTAATTCAGCAATACATTAAAAACTACATTGCTAGTATCGGAGGTAAACGTGGAAATGAATTCTATAAAAGTGAAAATTTCAGACCGCTATCAGGTTCTCATAAAAAAATACTATTCAAAGGGTCACAACCAAATAGTACAGTTTATATGAAATACCAAGGTGAAAATAAGTATAATAAAAAAGAAGCCATTGCATTTAAACTTCTTGGAGATATTATTTCAATAAAATTGAATGAAAGCCTAAGAGAAAAAGAAGCTGATACCTACTCTCCTTCAGCTGGCGGATATATTCAAAAATTCCCTTATGGATGGTATGAACTTAATATAGGTTTTTCTTGTAATCCTGATAAAGTAGATAAACTAAAAGCTATTGTTGAAAAACAAATCAGTATTCTTATTACCAACGGTCCTTCTGAAGAAGTATTAATGAAAGTAAGAAATATTCTTTTAGCAAACTATAAAGAACAAAGTAAACTAAATGAATATTGGCTTGAGCAAATAGTTAATGTTGATTTATTGAAAAATGAACCAAAGGATGTATTCACCTTTGAAAAAAGGTTAAATGAAATAACAACGAAGGATATTCAAAACATTGCCAAAAAATACTTAACCAATGGTTATATTTTAGGAGTATTAAATCCTGAGAAATAATAAAATCATAGAATATAATCTTCTATGAAGAAAGGAGCACTCGGAAGGTGCTCTATTTTTTTAACATCATTTAACAACTAAAAACTTAGTTGATAAAGATTTTATTTGTAATTTAACCTCGAAATCAAATACTTAATACTATGAAAAAACTATTTTTCGCCATTTCTTTGACCGCCTTTCTTGTGCTACCAACACAATCACAAGAACTAAAATCAAAAATAGCCAAACAAAACAAACTCGCTTTACTTAACATACCTACTGATCCAAGTGTGAAAATTGGAAAGCTTTCGAACGGGCTAACCTATTACATCAAACAGAATGCAAAACCTGAAAACAAAGTAGAACTACGTTTAGTTGTGAATGCCGGGTCAATTCTAGAAGATGATGATCAACTAGGACTAGCTCATTTTATGGAGCATATGAACTTTAATGGTACCAAAAACTTCAAGAAAAACGACTTAGTAGATTATTTACAATCAATTGGTGTAAAATTTGGAGCTCATTTGAATGCTTATACGGGTTTTGATCAAACTGTTTATATCTTACCTATTCCAAGTGATGATAAAGCCAAATTAGAAAAGGGGTTTCAAATTATTGAAGATTGGGCTCACGGGGCTTTGTTAACTGGAAAAGATATTGATGAAGAACGAGGTGTTGTTCTGGAAGAATTCCGCTCAAGAAGAGGTGCTGATAGTAGAATGCTAGAGAAATATTTACCCATTGTTATGCACGGTTCAAAATATGCCGATCGTCTTCCTATTGGTACCGAAGAAAGCATTAAAAACTTCAAATATGAAAGTCTACGACGATTCCATAAAGATTGGTATAGACCAGATTTAATGGCTGTTGTGGCTGTTGGTGACGTAGATGTTGCTACTCTAGAACAAAAAATAAAAAGTCATTTTGAAAAAATTCCAGCTGCAACAAACCCTAGAAAAAGAAAAGTTTCTCCATTGAAAAATCATCAAGAAACTTTTATTGGTATTGAAGCCGATAAAGAAGCTCCTTTTTCAAGAGTTCAATTAATGTACAAAGATCATGACCAAGCCACTCCAATGGTTACTGTAAATGATTATAGAAACTCTATTATTAAATCTTTGTTTAGTCAAATGATTAATAATAGGTTGAGTGAATTAAGAAATAGTGAAAATCCACCTTTTGTTTATGGATTCAGTTTCCATGGTGGTACTTGGGCCAGAGGAAAAAATGCCTATCAATCAATGGCTGGTACAAGTGCTGATGGTCAATTAAAAGGTTTACAAGCTTTATTAGACGAGAGTGAAAGAGTAAAACGATATGGATTTCAATCTGGTGAACTCGAAAGAGCCAAAAAGAATGTTATTGCCAGAATGGAAAAAACATTTAAAGATAAAGACAAAAGAGAATCTAGGCGTATTGTTACTGAATATATAAATAACTACTTAGAAAAAGAGCCTATTCCAAGTATTGATTGGGAATATAAAATTCATATGGGATTGCTTCCTTCTATCAAACTTGAAGAAGTAAATAAATTAATCAATAGTTATCTTCATGACGATAATCGCGTTGTCGTTATTACAGGTCCAGAAAAAATTGTAACCAAAGAACAAGTTACCAAGGCATTAAACAACGTTAAAACTAAAGAATTAAAGCCTTATGAAGATAAAGTGGTTGCTTCATCTTTAATCACAAAACCAATTACTCCAGGATCAGTAGTTTCGAGCCAAAAAAATGATAAACTTGGAACTACTACATTAACCTTAAGCAACGGTGCTAAGGTAATTTACAAAAAAACTGACTTTAAGAATGATGAAATCTTATTTGAAGCTTTTAGCTTTGGAGGATCGTCATTATATACAAATGAAGAGTTAAAGGCGACTTCATTCGCCAATGGAGGTCTTTTTGAGGCAGGAATTAACGGATATTCTAAAAACGATTTATCGAAAATGATGTCTGGTAAAATAGTAAATGTCCGTCCTTATATTCGAGGACTAAGTGAAGGGTTCCGTGGTACGGTAGCTCCAAAATATACAGAAGAACTTTTTCAGATGGTTCATTTATATTTTACAGCTTTAAATAAAGATGAAAAGGCTTTTAAATCTTACGTTACCAAGCAAAAGAGTTTTTTAGGAAACTTGCTGGCAAGTCCTAATTTCTTCTTTCAAAAAGAAATGGGTGAATTTATGAATAATGGAAACCCAAGGTACACTGGTTTTCCATCTCCAGAGGCTTACGAAAAGGCGGATTACAGTCTTGCTTATAGAAAATATCACGAACGTTTTGCCGATGCCAGTGATTTCAACTTCTACTTCGTTGGAAATGTTAATGAAAACAAGATAAAAGAATACTCCGAAAAGTATTTGGCAAGTTTACCAGGAAAAAATTCAAACGAGAAATATAAAGTCCATGATTTTAGACCTTTATCAGGATCTCATTCTAAAACAGTAGTAAAAGGAAAAGATCCGAAGAGTAGTGTACGAATTACCTATCAAGGAGAAACTAATTATGATGAAAAAGAAGCTCTTGCTTTTAATATTCTCGGCGATGTTATTGGTATCAAATTAATCGAAAAATTGCGTGAAAAAGAAGGTGGTGTGTATTCATCAAGGACTCGTGGTAGTATTTCTAAACTGCCTTATGGGCGCTATAGCCTAAGTATTTCTTTTCCTTGTGCTCCAGAAAATGTTGATAAGTTAAAAACAATTTCTGTGAATCATGTGGCTGAAATAGTAAAGAACGGTCCTACTGTTGAAGACCTAATGAAAGCTCAAAAAGGAATGATTAATGATCATAAGGAAGATTTAAAGAAGAATCGTTTCTGGCTATCAACTTTGAAAAACATTGATTATATGAACAACAATCAATCAGACCCATTCACTTTTGAAGATCGTGTAAACTCTTTAACCATTAAAGATTTACAAGATGTAGCTAAAAAATATCTAACGAATGGCTATATACTTGGAGTATTGAATCCTGAAAAATAAATATCCTCTATTCTATAAAAACCGTCTAAATAATTTGGACGGTTTTTGATTTTAAATTGAATTTTGTTAAGCTTATAAAAGAATTGAAACTCCTAATATTAAACTAGAAGAACTAAGGTTAAATCCAAAATTGTTAGTTACATATTTACTTGAATTCTCATCATTTTTTTGAGATGAATGGCTATAACTCAATGCTCCGAAGTTCATTTCTAACAAAACACCTTTTGACAAACTATAGTTAATTCCTGGTCTTAAACTTATTCCGTAAGACCTAGTGCCATTGCTTGCAACCCTGTTTCCTGCCCCATCATAATTGTTTGTTTTTGAATAGCTAAATGCCGTTTCTCCCTGAAGATGAAACGCAAATCTTGATGTTATAGGAAAAAACTTTTTAATGTAAGGAGCAATCGAATAAGTATTTGAAGAATCTTCTTGATTATACAAATTTTCATATTGATTTTCAGAGTAACTATACTCTAAGCCTAATCCTAAAACTAAGTTATCATTGACTGCATAGCCCAGTTTTGGCGATATTCTAAAATTAAATCTATCAGCTTTATTAGGGGTTGGGTTATCTGTAATTTTAAAATTTGAAGAATTTATAGAAAAGTCTCCTTCTAGTAACCATGTTCCCTTTGAAATTTTGAATTTGTCTTGCTTATTTTGACCAATTGTAACTGTTGTAACAAATAATAATAGTAGTAGTGTTAATCTTGTTTTCATTTTAAAAATTGAGTTTAATTTACTACTGAAAATAAAACAATGTCCATACCAACAAGTCAAATATAATCTACTTTAACATCGTTATAAATGTTAAAAAATGAAAGTCTAAATTTTTACTCTTTAATCTAGAAAAAATTTAGGGAATTGCTTTCTTGGGTCTCTTTTTAAAAATCGGATATAGAAGCTTGATTTAAAAAATGCAATACCATAAGCAAAAAATTGAATAAATACAGCATAAGGAGTCAATATCCCTACTTTAAAACTTTTATTAATTATTGTGGAGTGAACCAGAAGTAATAACAAGTATAATAACAAAGGGAAAAGGTACGATAGATTCCAACTTGCAATGGCTAAAACAATAGAAGTTAAAGAAAACCCCACAAAAAGAGATGGAAACCAAAAGGTTATTTTTTTTGTTTCAGGATACCAAGCTGTTAATATTGGCCTTACAGCACCAAAACCTTTAACCTGATTATAAAACTTGCTCCAAGAAACTCTCCTTTTATGAAATACATAAGCATTAGGTAAAAAAGTAGTTCTAAATCCTGATCTTTGAATTCTTATCGACAAATCTGGATCTTCACCTGGGCTAATCTTTGCAAAACCTCCCGTCTTTTCAAAAACTGCTTTAGAAATCCCCATATTAAAACTTCGAGGCTCAAACTTTTGTACTTTATTTTTACCTCCTCTTATTCCTCCAGTGGTAAAAAAGGAAGTCATCCCATAATTAATAGCTTTTTGAAGTATTGTAAAACTTTCATGTGCCGCATCTGCACCACCAAAACAATCTATATAAGATTTCTTTAAAAATTCATGTACAGTTCTCAAATAATGTGGTGGTAATATAACATCAGAATCTAGAATGATAAAGTAATTTCCTGAAGCCTTTCTCATTCCATAATTTCTCGAATCTCCAGCTCCTGAATTGGTTTTATATAAATAGTTTATATTTAAATCATTGTATTTTTTCACTACCTGCTCTGAGGAATCATCAGACCCATCTTCTACTATTACAATTTCATAATCTTCATCATAATCTTGTTTTGTTAGGCTTTCTAATAATTCATCAATTTCATTGGGCCTATTATAAACAGGAATTATAATGGATAAATACAAACTCATATTTTTAACTTAAAACTACTTCCTTATTTTTTGACAATCTCTTTTCTATTCCATTCCATAAGTTTATTCTCTTTTCCAAAGATTCTTTTGCATAATATAAAACATCGTTCCATTTTTGTTCATCATTACCACATAACTCTTCAATCATTTGTAATGATAAAGGACCATGCTCATCACCATCCAGTTCTATATGTCTATTTAAATAATATGTAAGTTTACCATAATCCACTTTTTCCTTTTCTTCGGTATTTTTAACTATTTCTAAAAACATATCAGGAATTACATCCTCACGACCAAAAGTAAAACTCGAGGCAATAATATGAGGTTGCTTGGTTTTTATAACCTCAAATGTAAACAGAACAAAATCTTTGGTTTCTTGAGCAATATCGAGTGAAGTAATAACAGAACTTACATCTTCTCTATCGATTATCTTAGAAATAAACGATGCAATTTCTTTGGTATTAGCTTTTGTTTGTTGCATGGCTTCCACATACATTTCGAAATGACTCTTAGGTTCTCCTAATTCATTCACATCCGTTTCTTCTCCTAATACAATTTCATTTATGAACCTTGCCGTTTTAGGGTTTACAACTGGCACCCAAGGTAAGTTTATACAAGTTAATTCTTGCTGTAATGCTTTTAACAACGACATGAAGTCCCATACAGCAAATACATGTTCTTGCATAAATAAACGTACATCTTCAATATCATTTAACGACTTATATAAATTGTGCTCTTTCAACTGAGTTCTTAATGTCGATAACTCCTCTTCTATTAATGTAATTTTGCTCATTTTTTTCTTACGATCTAAAATAATTTGTTACTACCTAAATTGAATTTCAAAATTAATTCTTCCTAACGAAACCACTTATAAAACTGGTTTATTTACTATTTTTTCTTCCTTATTTAGATAGATTCAAATAAAAAAGCAAATCTAACGATTTGCTTTTTTTAATATTCTAAAATTTTATCTAAAAATTCTATTCTTCAGTAAATTTTTCCATCACTGCGTCACTTACTCCCATGTTAGAAAAACCTCCATCATGGAAAAGGTTTTGTAATGTAACTTTTTTAGTCAAATCAGAGAATAGAGATATTGTATAGTCAGCACACTCTAAGGCTGTAGCATTCCCTAACGGAGACATCTTTTCTGCGTATGAAATGAATCCATCAAATCCTTTAACTCCACTACCAGCTGTAGTCGGTGTAGGCGATTGAGAAACTGTATTCACACGTACTTTATGATCTCTTCCAAAGAAGTATCCGAAACTACGAGCGATTGATTCTAAATATGCCTTATTATCTGCCATATCATTATAATCAGGAAATACTCTCTGTGCAGCCATATAGGTTAAAGCAACAATACTTCCCCACTCATTCATGGCTTTTTTATTGTATAACACATTCATTGTTTTGTGGAAAGACAAAGCAGAAACGTCAAACCCTTTATGAGTAAAATCATACTTAGAATCTGTATAGTGACGACCTTTACGAACGTTTACCGACATTCCTATAGAGTGTAAAACGAAATCTATTTTACCTCCTAAAATTTCCATTGACTTCTCAACTAAATTCGTTAAGTCCTCCATAGAAGTTGCATCAGCAGGAATTACTTGAGAACCTGTTTTTTCAGCTAAAGCATTAATTTCACCCATACGCATAGCTATTGGTGCATTTGTTAAAACAAATTCCGCTCCTTCTTCATGAGCTCTTTCAGCTACTTTCCATGCAATCGAGTGCTCATTTAAAGCTCCAAAAATGATTCCTTTCTTTCCTTTTAATAAATTATACATAATATCGTAGTCTTTTCTTTAGTTATTTGTAAAGGCAAATATAAACCTTTATCTTAATTAAGTTAATTTGTTCTTTTTGATTTAATTTATGCTCAACACTCTGTTATGTTGATTGTTCAAAGTTACTCTATTCTATAGTTTTCAGTTAAATATTTTTCAATCTTATTTGGAAGTCTATTACCTCCGAGTAAGTCTACAAATATTCAAAGAAAACTATCGTTTATCTTTCATCACTTATGTCTAAACATTGAAATCTCACTTAGTGAGTAATTCTTTTGCATGTGTTAAGGCACTTTCAGAATAATCTTTTCCACTTAACATTTCTGCAATCTCGGCAACTCTATCATCATAACTCAACAACCTCAAGTTGGATGTTGTTACTCCATTTTCTTCGCCTTTATATACTTTATAATGTTGTTGCCCTTGAGAAGCTATTTGAGGTAAATGCGTAATGGTTATTACCTGCATGTGATTAGCCATATCATTCATAATGGTAGCAATCTTGTTCGAAACCTCTCCAGAAACACCAGTATCTATTTCGTCAAAAATAATGGTTGGTAGTTGAACGTTCTTTGATAGTATATTTTTTATTGACAACATTATTCTCGAAAGTTCACCTCCAGAAGCCACTTTCTTTAACTCTCCAAAGCTCCCCCCTTTATTTGCTGAAAATAAGAAGGTAAGTTCATCCTTCCCGTAACTATTAAATGTTTCGCTTGATTTTACTTCAATAAGAAATTCAGCATTTGGCATTCCCAATTCTGCTAACAAATACTTTAATTCCTTTTGTAGAGGTGCAATGGCTTTATTTCTTTTATTCATGATGACATTTGCTAAATCATCAAGCTTGCCTTCTACTTCCTTAATTTCTTTTTCTTTATTTTGAATTAGATCACTAGCTCCTTCAACTTGAGCTACTTTTTCTCCTAAATCTTCGTAAATTTTTAATAATTCCTTTATACTTCCAACAGAATGTTTCTTTTGTAAACTATAAATTAGTTGAAGTCTATCATTTAACTCTTCTATTTCTGCAGGATTAAAATCTACTTTCTCATTCTCTGACTCCAACTCAGCAACAACATCATCTAACTCAATCTTGACACTAGCAATTCTAGAAAATAACTCCTCATATTCATTAGCATATCCACTAATTTTCTGTAGTTTATTTTCTAGTGAATTTAATTGTGTTTGCAATCCTATCTCATCGTTAATTACAATATGAAGACTTTCAGATAAGTTAAGTTTAATATCTTCTATGTTGTTAAGCTTATCCAATTTTTCTTCGAGAGCCTGTTGCTCTCCTAACTGTAGATTAGCTTCTTCTAATTCATTAAACAGATGCAAATTGTATTCGTACTGTTCAGTTGACTTTTGTGCTTCTTCTTGAAGCTCTTTTAATACTTTCTTTAAAGAATTGTACTTTCTTAATCCTCTTTTATAAGAAGCTATTTTCGCACTATTTTTAGCAAGAGCATCTAATATAGAATATTGAAAACCTTCGTCTGACAATTCAAGTGTTTGATGTTGTGAGTGAATATCAATCAATCTAGCTTTAAGTGTTGACAAAACTGATAATCGTACAGGAGTATCATTTACAAAAGCCCTAGATTTTCCAGATGGTAAAATTTCTCTTCTGATAATTGTATCATCCTCATAATCTATATCTAACTCTTCAAAAATACTATTCAGGTCATAGCCATTTAGCGCGAACTCCGCCTCTACAACACATTTCTTTTCTGTGTTTTTTAAAGATGATAAATCGGCTCGATTTCCCATTACAAGCCCTAAAGCACCTAATAGAATGGATTTTCCAGCTCCAGTTTCTCCTGTAATTATAGACAAGCCCTTTGTAAAATCAATCGATAATTGATTGATTAAAGCGTAGTTATGTATTGATAAATGTGTAAGCAAATTCTAACTCTTTGAAAGCAATAAAAGTAAGAATTTTGACTGAATTAATAAATGTAAATTAACTTGGAAAGTCTATTTAATTTTTTCCCATTTATTTTCGTAAGTCGGAGAAATTGTTTGTAATACAGTTAACATTTTTTGTTGATTTCTGGTAGGCTTACCATCAGAAAAAACACTTACAATTTCATCTGCTTTTGCATCTAGAAAAATTCTTATCATATAATTTCCAACTGTAATATTGTGAAGCTTGTCAAGATCAATAACACTACGTTCAATCGCCTGTTTTGCCTCATCAATATTATTAGTCATACTATCAAAACCATTTCTGTGATAATCATAATAGATGGTTCTTAGAGCCGCGAATTTTTCAGATAATAAGCTATCTATTAAAGCAAATCTGTTTTGCTCTCCTATTTGGTTTTGCCAACCAGATTCACCATTAGATTGTGCTTGCAACATTGCATTCTCTGCCTGCTTTAAATAGTCTTGCCCACCTTTTTTAGCAAAAGTATCAGCATCCACTCCGATAATAACATAAGCATAAAAAGCAATCATTGAAACCAAATTAGAATCGTATATGTTTGGATTGTATATTAAAGGATCAAACTCATTATACCTAAAATTAAAATTGGTATCATTAATATTTAATATTGGACTAGCATATGATGAATTATAAACTGGTCTTGTAGCTTGAATTTGAAGGCTTGCAGAAAAGTTATTTCCATTTTGCTCATTTACAATAATCGTAAATGCACAGTTAATTCGTTCTTGAAGCTTAAACTTTTTATCCGTCCATTGCTTTTGGTTGATAAATTCTGTTAATGCGGTTTCAAGTGTTGTATACACTTGTTTATTCGAACTTTGAATTTTCTCCGTATTAATTGTAACCAAAGCATTCAATTCCTGTGAATTCACAGCTAAAGATGCAAAACATATAAACGCTAAAAAGAAAAACTTACGCATGTAATTTTAATATTATTTCATTAATTATATCGTTAGCAACCTCATTTTTGGGTTTCAGATCAAATCGTTTCGGATTTAAATCCTTATCAATAATAGTAATTTTATTTGTATCAGTAGCAAATCCAGCTCCCTTATCTCTTAACGAATTTAATACAATTAGATCTAAGTTTTTCCTAGTAATTTTGCTTTTTGCATTTTCCAACTCGTTATTCGTTTCTAACGCAAAACCTACTAATAATTGATTCTTTTTTATTTCACCTAAAGATTTTAAAATATCTTTTGTTGGTTCTAACTCAATAGTTAACGCTGCATCCTTCTTTTTTATTTTCTTATCAGCAACATTTTTTGGTCTATAATCGGCTACCGCGGCAGATAAGATAGCTATATCGCTATTTTCATAGTGTTCATGACAAGCCTGATACATATCTTCAGCTGACTTAACATCAACTCTATTTATAAAAGAATGTTTTACTTTTTGAGAACTTGGTCCACTTATTAATATAACTTCTGCACCAAGGTTTGCGGCAGATTTTGCCAGTTCAAACCCCATTTTACCCGAAGAATGATTACCTATAAACCTAACTGGATCAATGGCCTCATAAGTTGGTCCTGCTGTAATTAAAACCTTTTTACCCTTTAATGGTAACTTTGATACAATGTCTTTCTCAATAAAGGTTACAATATCTTCTGGCTCGGCCATTCTCCCTTCTCCAACCAAACCACTTGCTAGTTCACCAGAAGTCGCCGGAATCATAATATTCCCAAAACTCTGAAGTTTATCTAAGCTATTTTTAGTTGACGGATGTTTGTACATATCCAAATCCATTGCTGGTGCAAAGTAGATAGGACATTTTGCCGATAAATAAGTAGCTAACACTAGATTATTACAAATACCATTCGTCATTTTAGACAAAGTATTTGCTGTTGCAGGTGCTATCACCATAACATCTGCCCATAAACCTAATTCAACATGATTATTCCATAAATCATTCTCTTCTTCATCATAAAAAGTTGAGTGAACAGGATTTTTGGAAAGTGTAGATAAGGTGAGTGGAGTAATAAAATCTTTAGACGCAGGAGTCATTATAACTTTGACTTCTGCGCCTGATTTTATGAATAAGCGGACTAAACCTGCCGTTTTGTATGCGGCAATTCCTCCGGTAACGGCTAGTAAAACTTTCTTACCGCTTAGTACAGACATATATTATTATTTATTGTCTGGTGTTCTGAAGTAAACGCCACCTTCTAACCACTCTTCTACTGCTATTGCATGTGGCTTTGGCAAACGCTCATAGAATTTAGAAACCTCTATTTGCTCTTTGTTTTCAAAAACTTCTTCTAAACTATCATTATAAGTTGCAAACTCATCAAGTTTATCTACTAACTCCTTCTTCAAATCAGAATTGATTTGAGTAGCTCTTTTTGCTATAATAGAAATTGCCTCATAGATATTCTCTGTTGGTTGCTCGATAGCTTCTTTATCATAAGTAATTGTACTTACAGGTGCTTTCGTTTCTTTATAATCCATTATTTAACTTTTAACTAATTGTTCTTGTTCTTTATTTAATGCTGCTAGCATTTTGTTAGAATCTTCCATAAATTTTGATTCAGGGAAGTTTCTTTTCAACTTATCATAAGCCTTTACAGCTTCTTCTATCCTCATTGCCTTTCTTCTTGGTGTACTCTTCATGGCAAAATCATGAGCCGCTTTTAATCTATAATACAGCGCTTCTTCTTTAAAACTTGTTCCTAAATAATCAGATAACAAATTATCAAAAGCTACAATAGACGCTTTGTAATTTCTTGAATCGTACTGAGCCGTTCTGTAATAAGTTTTTGCTATTTCAAAAGCTTTCTTTTCAAGTTTAAAACGTAATTCGCCGTAATACTTATTGGCTTCAACTAACTTTCCTGACTCAGGATACTTATCAATAAACCTTTGAAAAGACTCTAATGCCTTATTGGTATCAGTTGGATCTAAGCTAAATGAAGGCGCAGCCTTGTAATAACTTAACGCTGATAAGAATTCAGCTTCTTCAGCCTTTGAGCTTTTTGGGTAATTCTTTGCAAAGCGATCAAAATAGTATCCAGCTAAACTATAATTTTTCACATTAAAATTAGCTTGAGAAACCATAAATTGAATACGTTCCATTTGTGGTTTTGCTCTATATGAAGGTGTAATTTTCTCAAATAAACGCAGAGCTTTGCTATATTTTTGAGATTCATACATTTTCACAGCCATTTTGTACTGCTCTTCTGTAGTTCCTTTATTTAATACCTTTTGATACTCTCCACATGAAGTTAGTACCAACATAAGTACAAATAATAAAGCTAAATTTTTATTTTTTCGCATCTGGCAAAATTAAGTATTATTAATGGATTATTAAAATGAATTTTCACTCACTTACTAAGATTCAAATTTTTAGTAATACTATTGAAAGATTTCAATCTTTTCACCCAAAAATATCAATAAATCCTTTCTGTCAGTGAACCTTCTATTTTTGAGTGCAATAAACCATATATTCTGTTACAAAAACGGTAAAGAACTCATAAATGTATGTTAATACTATTGTGGAGCGTCTGGTCCAGCAGCAACAAGTTGCTTTACATCGTTATCAAAAAGATATAAACCACCTTTATCGTCACCAATTAAATTAATTTTATCTAAAATATTTCTAGCCAATGCTTCTTCTTCAATTTGTTCGGAAACATACCACTGTAAAAAGTTATGAGTAGCATAGTCTCTTTCTTCTAGTGTAATATGTACTAAATCATTAATTGATTGAGAAACCATTACCTCATGGTTAAATAAGGTTTCAAACATATTTTTAAAAGAACCAAATTCAGTCGGAGGTGCCGCCAAATCAGAAACTTGAGCATGCCCACCTCTTTCATTTACGAATTTTACCAACTTTAACATGTGCATTCTTTCTTCATCCGAATGAGCAAACATAAATTGAGCTACTCCTTCAAAACCTTGAACTTCAGCCCAACATGCCATAGCTAGGTATACTTGAGAAGACTCTGCTTCTATTCTTATTTGCTTATTTAATGCTTCTTCTATTTTTTTAGACAACATAGTTGATTGTTTTTTTAATTTGCAAAGATGCAAAAAAAGCATAAAAGATAAAACTCTACTAGCTATCAATATTTTATAAATCATAGCAATGAAACTAGCGATTTTTAAAGGAGTTAGACAAAAGTTAAAGTTTCATAAATCATTTCATTTTAGTAATTCATTTTGTAAGTTAGCGTCAAATATTGCTGATTGAAAATAAAATTTGCTAGCATTTTATTTCCCGAAAACAATAATTTTTTATCAGAAACTATTAGGTTTTATTTAAGAATAAATAAGACTTTAGAATGTATGGACATAATCTTCGGGTGTCCTTAAACGACCGAAGCATATCAAATTTAGAAAAACTATTATTATGAAAAATTTAAAAAACTTGGGTAAAGTTTTAAACAGTAATGAACAAAAATCTATTTTAGGAGGAATTGGAACTATCCCAAAAAAGAATTGTGAAAAAAATGAACCTTGTTGTTATTCAATTACCGTTTATTATAACGGAAAATGGATGGAGGAAGTGCATTGTGAAAATGAAAAACCAGTATAAAATTACACAAACCTACTCAATCTAATTTAGATTAAAAAAAAGACCATAATGTAAAACATTATGGTCTTTATATTCTATTTTTTAAACTCTATAGATTATCTATAAAATCACTTATTCTGTTTTGTAAATCGGTACTTGCTGGTACTAATGGTAATCTAACACTATCACCAGTAATATTTAATTTTTTCAGAACCGACTTTATTCCTGCTGGATTATTCTCTTCAAAAATTAAACCGATAACGTCCATTAGCTTATAATGTAAAGCGTAAGCCTCTTTGTTTTTTCCTTCCAATCCTAAGCGAATCATATCAGAGAAATCTTTTGAAAACCCTTGACCTATTACAGAGATTACTCCTGCCCCACCAGCTAAAACTGTTCCTAATGCTAAATCGTCATCTCCTGAAATTATTAAGAAGTCTTCTGGTTTATTTTTTAATAATTCGTAATACTGTTGTTGATTGTTTCCTGCTTCTTTAACTCCAATAACGTTATCAAAATCTCTAGCGAGCCTTAAAGTTGTTTCTGGTAACATATTTTTAGCCGTTCTACCAGGAACATTATATAAAATAACAGGTTTTGTACTAGCCTCAGCTACCGCTTTAAAATGTTGGTAAAAACCTTCTTGAGTTGGCTTACTATAATATGGAGCCACAGATAAAATTGCATCAATATTAGACAAGTCTAATGAATTTAGTTCGTCTATTACAACCTGTGTATTGTTTCCACCAACACCAAGAACTAATGGTAATTGTCCATTATTTACTTCGGCAATAACCTTAATAATTTCGATTTTTTCTTCCTTCGTAATGGTAGCACTTTCCGCAGTTGTTCCATTGATAACTAAATAGTTTGTTCCATTATCAATATTATAAGTAACTAATTTTCTTAAAGCGTCAAAATCTACACTCAAATCCTCGTTGAAAGGTGTTACTAAAGCAACTCCCATTCCCACAAACTCTTGCATTATATTTTATTTAAAATCGTTAAATATTTTTTTAATTCCTGATTTAAAACCGCTTCGTTAAATGTAGGATCTGAAACTACTATATCGAAGAGTTTATCATCAATATCAGCAAAGCCAGCTTTTAGCTTTGCTTGAGAATGCAAAGTTATTACATTAGTATATAAATTTGACACCTTTGTATAGTTTATAAGTAAGTCATAATCATTTTTAACAAAGTTTTTCAAATTGTCAGATTTCAAACTTGCTTTAAAACCAATTTCCTTTTCAGTAAAAAATTTAGGTGTTACTTCATCTTTTTTTGAAAACTTACGGTACACCAAAAATGTAATATTCTTTTTATCGAAATTTAATTTACTAGCCAAGTTAGACGTTATGACATTTTCAAGTGAAGCATTGTCCAATATAACTGCTACGGATTTTATTTTTCCTCCTTGGCTATTAGTAATTACACTTTTCTCCTTAAGTTTACTGTATTGTTTCTCAATAGATTTTTCTTTAAAATTACCTATCATTTCTTTGTAATTTGTAATCTTATTTAATAATTGGGGCTATTATTTTTTGAAATTTCAACAATATTACTCAACTAATTCCATCAATATAAATTGATTCAACTGTTTTCCATAAAGCTGAAAGTTATCATCGGAAATTAAAAGTAATGTTTTATTCCCATTGGGTAAAACATCTCCAAAACAAATTCCTTCAATATTATCTATAATTCCATCAGTTAACTGATCTTTTGCCGATTCGAAATCAAATAAAAGCTCTTTTTTTAACGGAATGTGATTCACTTTCTTAAGAGATTCCAGATTAATCGTATTCGTCGTATTTTCGTCTGCCCATGCTCTGAATATCCGTATTGTATTTCCATAGCTTCCATAGCCGCTATGATAAATTCTTTCAACAACAAAAAATTCATTCTTACGAAACTCTAAGATAGCTGTTACACCATTTAAGTTAATATCTCCTTTCCTTGGTTTTTCAAGATTCTCCAATTCATAAGCGTATTGTTTCGTTGCCTTTCCTTTATCAGAATCAAAATAAGTAATTCTGACTGAAGATTTCTTGACTTTATAAGAAGGTTCCTCTCCATCTATCTTTAAAGGAGCCTCCAACGAAACCCAAAACCCCTTTCCATCAGTTGACTTACATGAACCTTCAAATACACCATTATGCCTGTGTTTTCCAATATTAATATTTCCTAAATGACTGGGTAACGATATTTCTTTTACAAATTTACCTAATGAATCCGTTACAAACACGGTTGGTCTTTTTTTCTTTCTAATTGATCCTTCACTTGTTAAATTCAAGCTCCCATTTGAATTGACAAAAACTGATTCTAAATCCAGTACCTCATTTTGATAAAACTTGTTTAAAGTATCATTAAAAAAAATTGTCTTCTTAAAAGTAACATCCGAAATCTTTCTGTCTTCAACAATTACATCCCCAACAAGCACTCTTGGCTCTCTAGCATCATCAACAACAAAATAATAATTACCTCCATAATTATCAATACCCGATAATCCACCAACTATTGATTTTTGAAAAATACTAGAGTCCTGTAAAACATACTCGTCTAAAAAGCGTACATGAATATTGTTTTTTTTGCATCCTAAAAAACACATTCCAATTATTAGCAAAAAAACATATTTCATACCGTTCTATTTAGTACCATTAGCAATAAAAAGTGCTAAAATAGTATTTATCTATGTAAGGTATAGAATTTTATGCGTCTAAATCTTAAAACACTAGAACATGAAAAAACATATTCCTTTATTGTTAAAAGTAATGGCGGCAATTATCATGCTTCAAACTCTATTTTTTAAATTCTCGGGAGCACAAGAAAGTATTGATCTTTTTACAAAAGTAGCAGGAGAAAATGAAGCTATAATGAGAATAGGAACGGGAGTAATTGAACTCATAGCCTCAATTTTACTGTTTGTACCAAACAAAACCTGGGTGGGTGCAATTTTAACTTTAGGTTTAATGGGCGGTGCTATTATGAGTCATTTAACCAAAATAGGAATTGAACATAATAATGATGGAGGTGTGCTATTTGCTTCGGCCTTAGCAACATTTTTAATCGGAGGTGTTTTATTAATAATAAATAAAAAGGATGTTCCTTTTCTAAATAAAATTTAAATTATTGTTTGTTTAATTACTAACCATTGGTTTCTTTATAACATGAGAAACCAATGGTTTTTTATTTTTTTAAGACTTCTCCATTTAATGAATTGGTAAATTGCCCTTTGTCTACAGCGAACTTTCCGTTAATAATACTGTATTCTAAACCTTCTGATAGCTGAAACGCATCTGTAAAATCTGCTTTGTCTTTAAACGTTTCAGGATTGAAAATGATTATATCTGCAAAATTTCCTGTTTGCAAACTTCCACGATTTTTGATTTTAAAAATAGCTGCCGTTTTTGCTGTACTACTGTTAATAAATGTTGGTAAATCTACTATTTTATCCTTCACTACATATTTGTTATATTTTCTAGGAAAAGAACCATATTTCCGAGGGTGACCTGTATTTCCATCAGAACCTGTAACCACCCATTTTTGTTGCATAAAATGATGAATATCTTCAGGATTCATATTAAAAGATGCTACACGAACATACCCCGTTTTTAAAACAGAATAAACTGCTTCTTCTGGGGTTTCATTTAACATTTGAGAAATCTCTAATAAATTTTTTCCTACAAAATTTGATTCTTCTGATTTCACAATGAGTAGTTTTTCTGGGCCTCCTCGACGTGTGATATTCTTTTTGGTATCTACTAAAATTTTTGCTCTTAACTCGGAATTGTTATAACGAATCATTAACGAGTCTTTTCCTCCACTTTCTGCCCAACGTGGTGCCACTGCCGATTTCAATCCTGTTGCAGAAGCATCGTAAGGATATTGATTCGCAGTAACATCAATTCCTTCTTTTTGTGCTTTTTCAATAGCCTTTACAATATCTTTACTTTGATACCAAACATCTACTCCCAAACATTTTATATGTGAAATATGGATCGGTAGTTTTGCCTGGCGACCAATTTCAATGGCTTCTTCGATAGCAGGAATTAAACCTACTGTATATGAACTTTCATCGCGTAAATGTGTGTCGTATATTCCATCGTATTGCGCTACGGTTTTTGCTAATGCAATGACTTCTTCTGTATTAGAATAACTACCTGGAGAGTAGAACAAACCTGTTGAAATTCCAAAGGCTCCAGCCTCCATTTCTTGTTTTACAAGCTCTTGCATTTCAGTAATTTCTTCAGCGGTGGCTTTTCTGTTACTCTTTCCCATCACTTGATTTCGAATAGTACCATGCCCTACCAAAGGGACTGCATTTGTTCCAATTCCGTGAGTAGTATACAAATCGATATATTTTGAAGTTGGATAAAAACTATCACCATCATTTCCAACGATGACAGTGGTAATTCCTTGAAACAAAAAAGGTTTATTATGAGAATTCTCGGCGATGTTAAGATCTCGATCAGCATGTGTATGCGGATCAATAAACCCAGGAGAAACAATGAATCCTTTAGCATCAATTGTTTTTTCTACTTTAACATTTACTGAGTTTTCAGGTCCTATAAATACAATTTTATCGTCTTTTATAGCTATGGAATTATTGTTAGGTTTTATATCTATTCCATTGTAAACGGTTCCGTTTTTTATCAAAATATCGGCTTCAATTTTTTTCTTTGAACACGAAGAAAAAAATTGCACAATAACAAGTAATGATATATAAATTTTATAGTTCATTATTTTTTAATTTAGTGAGCATTGTTTTCATCAAATTTAGTGCATAAGCTTTTGCTCGTTCCTTTATCAACTGTCTGTCTACCTCATCTCCTTCTTCATAAGTAACAGCCTCACAACCAAAAGCATTTATAAAATAGTTATAACAGTAAGGTAATTCTTGACTTCGTCTTCTAGCTTCTACCTTAAATTTTGATTTACTCTCAATATTGTTAATCCAATCTGGAATTATCTTTTTAGTTTTTATCTCATTAATAGAATCAAGAATTAACAAATAAGGTCCATTATAAGAAGTATGAAAATCTATAGCAAATTGGATTTTCTTTCCAGTTGAAACTTTTTCTTCAACAACGTTTTTTACCATTTGTGTTTCTGGTTGTGTAAAATCCATCCAATCTCTGTTTAAATCTACTCCATTAGCATTATGTCTCCAATTTCCTAAATCAGCACCATCTGGATTCAACAATGGAAATGTATATATGTTAAAGCTATTTCTAAATTCTTTTGCTATATCGGTATCGGCAAATAACTCTTCAAAAAATGCTTTAAAACTAAAAGTTCCTCCTGGAATTTCTGGTGGGTGTTGTCGTGCTACCAATACTATAGTGTGTTGTATAGTATCACTTTCAAATACTAAACAATAATTACCTTTCTTTAAAACTGTTTTCCCTGTTACAGTTTTTTTTATTTTTGGGTGCTTTGCTATCATTTTATCTACCCATAAATAAGTATCATCTGAAGCTTCAATTTCCTGAGCTGCTACAAATAGTTTTTGGGAAGAAATATGTAGTTTTAAGTTTGCATTTCCTGACATGGTATCCATTGAAATATTTTTGGTTTCAATGCTTCTCCAATTTTTTTTATCAGTACTTAACTTCGGAATATATCGGTGTTTATACTTTCCATAATCTAATACCACATTAATTGTTTCAGGAGTACTGGAAGTAACTGAAAATGCAAAGTACGGACTCTTATTAACAGGTTCAAAAGCTGGGTTTATCAATAACCTATAACTGTTATTCTTTAAAAAAAGAACACTGTCCAATCTTCCTCCTTTAAACGAAGCATCAAATGTCACATTATTTTTTACATCATTACAAGCATAAATTAACAGAATAGTACTACTTAAAAATGCTATTCTTTTTAAAAACGATATCATAAAACCATATTAATTAATAAATCCAGGAACAGTAATAGACCTCATTGTTTGTAATCCAGCAGGAGCTTTTAAAATACTATTGATACAATTAATCGTAATAGCACAAGTCGCTATATCTCCATTAATGCCTCCATCTATTTCTGACGAAAAATTTGGTGTTCCTTTAATGGTTACCTTATCATAAGAACGAGGTTCATCAATAGCAGCTTTAAAATGCATTTTAATTTTACACACTCCATTTTTATAACCATGAGCTATTTGCTCAACGCCTCTCGCCTCTCCTTTTTTCACTTGAATTGCTTCAGAAGCGACTTCCGTATCAGCAATCACAGGTTCAAGACTTTCTGTAACTTCATCTAACGTTATCCCTATAGAACTTGCCAGTAAATAAACCGATTCCTGTAAACCTACGTGCCTTAAAGTTCCTGTAGCTTCTTTTTTTCTAAAATTCTCTATTGATAAACCCGCGCCTATTTTTTGCTGAAAAGGGATTCTTCTGGGACTTGCATTTTGAATACGCTCTACTGTTATATGCTCAATGTCTTTTGAAATAGAACTAAATACTGATGGTAAATAATCCATTAAAAAACCTGGATTTACTCCGGTTCCCAAACAGGCGATATTGTGTGTCTTGCAAATATCATCCAAACGTTTGCTTAATTCTGGTTGTAACTTCCACGGATATGATAATTCTTCACATGTAGAAATTACTGGAATTCCATATTTGGCAACTTCTTCAACTTGCGGAATTAATTTCTGTAAACTGGAAACTGTGGTAATAATAGCCACATCAGGCTTTACTTTTAAATCTTCAACAGCTTCTTTTACAGAAGAAAAAATAGTTACATCAGTCGGTAAATCTTCATCTAACTCCGATAATAACTTTCCTTTTAAGGATGGGGCAATATCGACAACTGCTAAAGTTTTAACTGTCTTTTTTTGGGCTATATACTTCCCTATTTGAACTCCTAAAGGTCCAAAACCAATTTGTAAAATATTTTTCATATTTCTTTTAAAATACTACTAGTTTGATTGTATTAAAATTTTCATCATTTCTTCGGCGGTAACTTTACCTACTAACTTTATTTTATCTCTTGGTGTAGCGTCACCTATTTCATAAGTAATACCCACCGCATTTTGTCCGTATAAAAACCACCCTTTAGAAACTGGTTTCGTACTATTTGCTGCTTTTTCATTTACCTTATAATTAGGAATATTAGCTTCTAAAGCTGTAAACCAATCTTCTATAAAATTGGGCAAAGCGGTAGTTTTTCTAATTTTATTGGTATAAAAAACATCTTCATAAGTAGAGTGAAAATCAATTCCTAACACAATTTTCGCTTTGCCTTTTTTACTTTGATTTGTAACAAATTTCACAAGCTGTTTAATTTCTGGTTGGTGATATTCTGACCAATCTCTATTGGTATCAACTCCTCCTGCATTATGACGCCAATGCCCTAAATCTACTCCATCCGGATTTACTATTGGAAAAGTTATCACTCTATAGGTATTAAAAAATTGAGATGTTAATTTATTTTCTTTTAAAAGTGTTTTTAAGAATTCTTGATAAGCAAAAAAACCTGTCACTTCTGGTGGATGCTGTCTTGTTAATAATACGACAATAGGTTTATTGGATTTTATTCCTTTGTAAATATCTAATACGGGTAAGTTACGTCCTAAAGTAGTTTTACCTATACTTTTTAAATGTACGTATGATTTATTCTTGATTAAACTTTTATACCAAAGTTCCGTGTCTTTTGAGGTTACCACTTCTTGTGCAGACACCCATGTAGTATCTTTTGATACATTTAACTTTACATAAACCGATTCTCCATTTTTATAAACATCAGAAGAATCAATAGCATGCCAGTTAATATGTTTTTCTTTAAGCTTTGGAAGATATCGATGTTTAAACTCCTTAGGGTAATCGAACTGTATATAAATTGATTTTGGGTCTTTCGACCATATTTTAAAGGAATAATACGCACTATTATTAATAGGTGTATTCTCTGGCCTAATAATAGCTTTTACAGTACTATCGTTTACCATTTCAAATCCATTTAAACGTGCAGCATCAAAATTATTAGACGCATAAACTCCAATAGCATCAATAGCATATGTCTGTTTAGTTTGTTTATAAATTTTCTTAGACGTGGTATCTACTGGAGTTTTAAATTGAACGGTTTTAACTGAAGTACAACCTATTATAAATAAAAAAAGAACTACTAATTTTATAAAGGTTAAATTGACTCTCATATATTACTTTTTATATTATTATAAATTTATAGAGTTAAACACGTATATTGTGCATACCAATTATTTATTTTAAAGAATACCAATTTGTATTTTAATGTTAAGAACTTACTACAGGAAACTAAAGAGTGGAACAATCATAAAACTCCTCTTTACAAGAGAATATATAATTCGTTTAAATATTTAATCATAAACAAGGCTATACCTAATAACACTCAACTACCGCCTACGAGAGTATTAGCTGACGATTTAGGTATATCGAGAAGTACAGTACTAAAAGCTTTTGATTTATTAAGCTTTGAAAGATTTATCATATCTAAAAAAGGAGCTGGTGTTTTTGTGAATTACAATCAAACTAAAAAACGCTTATCAGATGTGCACAGTACTATTTATAAATACCCTGCAATATCTAAAAGAGCCAATCACTTTCTAAAAAACGTATACTTAAATACAGATACATTCTCTAAAAACAATGTTGCTTTCAGACCTGGTTTACCTCCATTAGATATTTTCCCTATTCACCAATGGAAACAAATTTCAAATACATATTGGAGAGAAGCTACCCCTACAAATTTATCGTACGCTCCAACTGAAGGGCTTGATAAATTAAGAGTAAATATCATGAATTATCTTCGTATTTATAGAAATATAAATTGTGATTATCAACAAATTATTATCACTTCAGGTTCTTTGCACTCGTTATATTTAATAGGTAACAGCCTACTAAATAAAGGAGATACTATCATCATGGAAAACCCAACTTTCCCCAGAGCTTATTATCTATTCAAAAGCTTAAAAGCGAATATTATTCCTTGCGGAATAGATTCCAAAGGCATCAATATAGATTCCATGAAACATCAACAGGTTAAATTTATTTATACTACACCTTCAAATCAATATCCTTTGGGTATTAAAATGAGTAAAGACAGAAGAAAAGAATTACTTGATTGGATTTCAAAAAATAATTCCCTAATTATAGAGGATGATTACGATCATGAATTCAGTAATTGGGAACATCCAATTTCATCTCTTTTTAGTTTAGATTCTGAAAACAGAGTAATTTATACTGGTACTTTTAACAAACTGCTCCATCCTTCTTTAAGAATTGGTTATATGGTAGTTCCTAGATATTTAATTGCACCAATTAAAAGTATTTATGAACAATCCAGTAGATTTGTTTCGGTTCATTTACAGGAAAATCTCAATGAATTTATACTCAAAGATTATTTGAACAAACATATTCGAAATGTTATTATTGCATCTAAAAATCGAAAAAAAATATTTTCCAAATTAACAAGAAGTTTTTTAGACATAGATACTTCCTTTGAAGGATTGCACCTAATAGGAAAAATTAAAACAACAAATAAAAGTGATCATTTGATTCATGAAGAGCTTTTAACTAAAAATGTAGTAGCCTATCCATTAAGCAACTATTATATTACTAAAAAGAAAAAAGAAGGGCTTGTACTTGGTTATTCCTCAGTAAATGAAAAAGTAATGAGAGAAAAAATAACGATTATGTCTGAATTATTTAATCCTTAATCAGTAACCATTGGTTTCTTTTTTAAAACGAGAAACCAATGGTTTTTTATTTTCTAAGCCACAGCTATAAAAATTTCTACTTCTCCATTTGATGGATCCATTGCTTTTTCTCCATACAATTCAAAATCTGCAGTATATTCTCTTTTTAAATCCATTTGCCAAATTTCTTTCCATTTATTGATCACAACATCCTTAGTTAGATCTCCTTTTGCAATAAACTTTTTATAAGCAGAACTTTTAATGGTTATTCCTACCATTTCATCGGGTATATTATCCAAATTTTCAACTCTAAATCCCAAAACTGTGTCATATGGCTTAGTGTGATCTGATTCATAATTTGTATAAACCGCGCAAATAGTATCGTCAATTCTGTTACTGATAAGTTTTTTCATATCCTTAGACATGAATTGTCCCCAAAGCATTGGAATATCTTCTTTAGCTCTTTGATTCTCGTTAGAAGTTCGTACTGAAATTCCTACTACATAAAACTCTTCTTTTTGTATTGTTTCCATTTTTATGTTTTTAATTCAACACAAAAATATATTCAGCTTATGACAGCCCTTTGTCAAGGGTTTTTAAATATTTTTCTTTGCATATTTCAAAATATTGCTGTATAGTCATGTCATGAGGCTCAAAGGTTTCATAACTCTCAACCAGTTTAACCATACAATCTAATCTAAAGGCTCGAAATTCTCTTCTTAGTCTACAATAAGCAATCAATAGCCAATTTTCATTTGTGCTATATAAAGCAAAAGGTTCTACAATTCTTTTGGTGAATTTATTCTCGAGAGATTTATATTCTAATTCTAGTAAATTAAAATTGGTTATAGCTTTTTGAATTTGAATTAAATAATTACTCGACCGTTCTTCTGTAATATTTGCTCTGAAGGCAATTCTTTGTGACAACAAGTTTGCTTTATCTTTTTGAGAATATTTCAAAACTGCCTTAATCTTTGTAATTGCATGCATATAATTTTCGATAAGGGAAGCATCCTTATTCTTTAAAATTAACTGTTCAGCAGTAATTAATGCATTTGCTTCCTCTTCAGAAAACATAACTGGAGGTAATTGATATCCTTCAACAAGAGTATACCCTTTTCCCTCTTCAGTAGTAACAGGTACACCTGAATTTTCAAGAGTTCGAATATCTCTGTAAATTGTCCTAATACTAACCTTATGTTTATCGGCCAATTCTCTAGCAGTGACAATACGTTTCGATTGTAATTGAGTAACAATTTGAGTTAATCTCGCTATTCTCGGCTTTTCCATATTATCTTTTAATTGAATAGATTTTTAACGCCCTGTTGTTCATCTCATAGATAGATCAAGTTTGTGCTTGTTGATTTTTTGCAATCATTGCTCTACATATAAAATACTGTGCTATGATATATAAAACTATTATTAAAATACTAAATAAATGCTTCGCTACATAAAAATTATTCAATGCTATTAAACTATCTGATGCTATAAATAAAAGAGCTCCTAAAAGTAACCACAAGTTCTCCGTACTTTTCTCTTGTCTAAAGTTAAGCAAGGTTACAGCTCCAAAAGTTGCTATTGTAACTCCATAAACAATCACAGGAATAAGTAAACTTCCCAAATTATCATAGGTAATATACAGTATTCCTATAAACAACAAAACAAAAGGAATAGCGGAAGTAATTATTTTGAAGGTTAAATGTTTTTCTAAAAAACTAATGGTAATTTTTATGTATATAACATGTGCCATTAAAAAGGAAGCCAACCCAAATACAAAATAATTCTCTTTATCTAAAAGAAAAACATCACCCCAAAATGAGAAAAACAAACCACTTACAAACCAAAAGTTTGGTTTTTCAACACCTATTAAATATACAACAACCAATGTTGTCATCAATAATGGTTTGAATATAATTTCTAATACTTTGTTATTTGTAATTACAGCATATACATCTGTAATGGCAACCAATAAAAACAAGAAGGTAGCCATGGTCAATTTGGTTTGTTTCGACATTTTAAATTATAATTTTATTCTTTATTCAATTTATACTTTCAATTTACTTCTAACTCCTGATTTATGATTCTCTTTTAACAATCATTTCGACACTTACCTTCCCTTTAATATCATTGCTCTACAAATACAGTATTGAGCTACTATAAATAACGCAATAAGTAAGACATTAAAGGAATGATAAGGATCATAAAAATTATCAAATCCAACAAAAATATTCGAAAAAATAAATAAGATACTACCAAATAATAGCCATAAATTTTCTTCTTTTCTTTCTTGCAAATAATTAAGTAAAGACATTATTCCGAAAACAGCAATTACTACTCCATACAACATCACTGGAAACACCATATTACCAAGATTGTTAAATAAGAAGTACATTACTCCAAGAAACAATAGTGAAAACGGTAATGATAAAACAATAACCCTTGAAACAGAATCTTTTTTCAAAAAACCAACAATCAATTTGATATAAATAATATGAACAATAAGAAAAGCTATTAAACCGTAAATAAGGTGACTTTTTTCATAAATAAGAAATACATTTCCCCAAAATGAAAAGAAATAACTAGCTATAAACCATGAGTTCGGTTTATTAACTCCCGAAAAATAAACGATCAACAGGGTGATCATTAAAAATGGTTTAAAAACAAGTTCCAAGCTCCTATTTTCTATGATTACTGCATACACGTCAATTATACCTACTATTAGAAAAAGTAAATGGGATAATATAACTTTCGTTTGCATTCTCATTAAGAAACTATATTTAGTCCATTAATTAATCATATCAATAAAATCTTGCTCTGAAATAATGGCTATTCCTAGATCTTCTGCTTTCGCTAATTTACTAGGTCCCATCTTATCTCCTGCAACTACAAAATCAGTTTTTTTAGAAATTGAGCTACTTACTTTACCTCCATTATCTTCTATTGCCTTCTTGAGTTCGTTTCTGCTCAACTGATGAAAAACACCGGAAACGACAAATGCTTTTCCTTTTAATTTATCTGTTTGGTTTTCCATGCTTTCTGCTGAAACTTCCAATTGAATTCCATAAGATTTAAGCCTTTTCACTAACTCTATATTACCTTCATTAGATGAAAAGTCAAGAATACTTTTTGCAATTCGATCTCCAATTTCATCAACAGCTATAAGGGTTTCGAAATCAGCTTGCATCAAATTATCCATTGATTTAAAATGCTTCGCCAATTTTTTCGCCACAGTTTCACCTACAAAACGAATTCCCAATGCAAATAACACTTTTTCAAAAGGAATTTCTTTTGACTTTTTAATTCCGTCAATCATATTTTGAGCGGACTTCTCAGCCATTCTTTCCAATGGAATCACTTGCTCCTTTGTTAATTCGTACAAATCAGCATAATTTTTAATAAGTCCCTCTTTTCTCAGTAAATCAACAGTCTCGCCTCCTAAACCGTCAATATCCATAGCTTTACGAGAAATAAAATGTTGAATTCTACCAGTTATTTGAGGAGCACATCCGAATTCATTTGGACAATAGTGCTTTGCATCTCCTTCGGTTCTTATTAATTCTGTATCACATTCTGGACAGTGTGTTGCATATACTGTCGCCACAGAATTTTCAGGTCTTTTACTTAAATCAACTTTAATGATTTTTGGAATAATCTCTCCTCCTTTTTCAACAAAAACAGTATCACCTAATCGAATATCTAGTTTTTCTATCTGATCTGCGTTATGTAATGAAGCACGCTTTACAACTGTTCCAGCTAAATGCACTGGCTCTAAATTGGCAACCGGAGTAATGGCACCTGTTCTACCAACTTGATATGTAATTTCATTTAAAACAGTTGTTACTTGTTCAGCTTTAAACTTATAAGCAATTGCCCATCTAGGAGATTTGGAAGTATAACCTAACTCTTCTTGCTGCAACAGGTTATTTACCTTAACAACAACACCATCAGTTTCATAAGGCAAGTCATGGCGTTTTTCATCCCATGAATTAACAAACTCTAAAACTTCATCAATATTTTTTGCTAATATAATTGTTTGAGGCACCTTAAATCCTGAATTTCTGGCTGCCTCTAAACTCTCATAATGTGTTTCATATTTTCTTTCGTTTGTTACTACCTGATACAACAAACAATCTAATGGTCTTTTAGCAACTTCTGAACTATCTTGTAATTTTAAACTCCCGCTAGCCGTATTTCTGGGGTTTCGATACGCTTCTTCTCCATTCGCAACTCTTTCTTCATTCATTCTGTTAAAACCATCTAATGGTAAAATAATCTCTCCTCTCATTTCAAAATCCAAAAGAAAGTCCTTTTTTGGAATCAAAGGAATTGACTTAATTGTCTTAACATTCGTTGTTACATCATCACCTTGAAATCCATCACCTCGCGTAACTGCCCTTAAAAATTTCCCATTTTCAAATGTTAAATTAATAGAGGCTCCGTCGTATTTTAACTCACAAGTATATTCTATTTCAGTTGTACCTAAATTCTTCTGCAAACGTTTCTCCCAATCCAGTAAATCCTCCTTTGAATACGAATTATCAAGAGAGTACATTCTGTTTTTGTGTGTTATGGTATCAAAGTTTTTTGTAATACCTCCACCTACACGTTGTGTTGGGGAGTTTGCGTCGAAAAACTCTGGGTGTTCTTTCTCTAACTTTTCTAGCTCTTTTAATTTAATATCGAATTCATAATCAGTAATCGTGGCATTATCCAATACATAATAATTATAGTTATGCTCACGTAATTCTTCTCTAAGTGCTTCTATCTTATCCTTAATTGTCATCGAAAAATATAACTGTTTTATTTACTTTTTCACTTTTCCTGTTAATAAACTAACCCCTTTAGGAAAAGGGTTTCCTGAAGATCTTCTGAACGATACTATTTGACCAACATGCCATAGAGCATCCGCAATAGGTCCGTTTAATTGATTCCAAAATGGAAATTCAGCAACACCATCACGTCTGGCTATTTTCATTACAAATTTTGATAAATCGTCAGATTCCTTTAAAATATCACTAGCTTTTTTGAAATTTTCAAGTGTTTCTTTGCGTAGTTCATTAAATGAAAGATGATCACTCTTTTTAAAAACAACCTCTTTCCCTTCTAACGCACTCAATGTCATAATAGACAACCCTAAAATATGATCTAAAGTTTCACGAACGGTTCTTGCTTCTTCATTTGGTTTATATTGTAAATCTTTTTCTCTCAACCCTTCAGTTCCCCAATAATAACGAAATCCTAAACCATCTAACATTCTGGCTGCTACTGTACCTTCGGTATATTTTTTTGGAGCCTCTGGTATTTCATAATACGGTAATTCTTGTGCGTTTATTTTCCCCATGACAAATAACATTACAAAACTTAATACAATTCTCATATAAATCTAATTATCTATAATACTAAAAATGAACTACTAGCTAAAACATGTTTTACCACAGTTCTACTGGCTAAGTTAAGGAAAACTTCTTTACATTTTAACAGTTAAATTGAGTACAAAAAAAACCGAGGTATTTACCTCGGTTTTTGATGTATAAAAAATTATTTTTTATCTTTTTAGAGTCATCGTATATACGATATCTTGATCTGTAGTTGAAAACAACAATTCCTTTTCTGTTAACTTTAATATTTTAAAGTTATCTACTGCTCCTTGGTTTTCAAATTTTAATAATTTTTCGTTGTTCTCCAAGGTCCATTGACCTAGCTTTTGGTTTTTTCTCATCATCATTTTATAACTTCCATTTTCCTGAAAAACTAACCAACTGTTTTTACAGTCAGAAAAATCTTCTTTTTCTTCACCAATTTTTAAGGATTCAATTTTCCATTTTCCAGAAGTTAGAAACGATTGATCAGAACTATCCTGAGCGTAAGAAGCCATGGTAATACCAATAGCCAGAACAAAAAATGCCAAAGCTTTTTTCATGTTATTTCGGGGATTTATATAAGGTTAATATACCAAATATAAAAAAAAACCGAAACATTTCCATGTTTCGGTTTAATTATGTAAAGATTTAATCTTGTCTTAATAGTAAGTATATCTACGTACTTTTGCTATGTGTTTTGCTAAACGCATTACTTGATGCGAGTAACCATACTCATTATCATACCATACATAAATTACTATTGTATCACCTTCTGCAATAGTGGCTTTACTATCAAAAATTGAAGGTGCTGTTGTTCCTATAATATCAGAAGAAACCAATTCATTACTCAAAGAATATTGAATTTGTTCAACTAAATCACCCTCCAAAGCGTATTGCTTCATAATAGCATTTACCGAATCAACTGTGGCATTAGAATTTAACTGTAAGTTTAAAATAGCCAAAGATCCATTTGGCACTGGTACACGAATTGCACTTGAAGTTAACTTACCCTCTAAAGCTGGTAACGCCTTTGAAACTGCTTTTCCAGCACCAGTTTCTGTAATTACCATATTCAATCCAGCTGCTCTACCTCTTCTGTATTTACTATGCATATTATCTACCAAATTTTGATCATTAGTATATGCATGAATTGTTTCTAAGTGTCCTTTTTTAATTCCAAAATTATCTTCGATAACTTTTAACACAGGAGTAATAGCATTCGTTGTACATGAAGCTGCTGAGAAAATATCGATATTATCAGGATTATTCTCTAAGTGATTAACACCGTGAACAATATTAGGAATACCTTTTCCTGGAGCAGTCAATAACACTTTACTTGCTCCATTTGAAGCTAATAAACGACTTAAAGCCTCTTTATCTCTAAATGCTCCTGTATTGTCAATTACTAAAGCATCATTAATTCCATATTCAGTATAGTCTATATCTTCTGGTTGACTTGCAGAAATCATCTGAACCGTAGTTCCATTAATAATTAACGCGCTATTTTCAGCATCTACCTGAACAGTTCCTAAAAAGTCACCATGAACAGAGTCAACACTTAACAAAGAAGCTCTTTTTTCTAATACAGATTGATCGATTTTACCACGAGTTACAATAGCACGTAAACGTAATTGAGAACCTTTCCCCATTTTGCTACTTAACTCACGAGCTAATAAACGTCCAATACGTCCAAAACCGTATAAAACCACATCTTTTGGTTGAAAAGGAGCAGCCTCAGTAGCATCTTTTAATTGATTTTTTACAAACTCAACTTTATCTAAGTCTGAATTATCTGTTAAATGATACTCGTAAGCTAATTTTCCTATATCTAACTTAGAAGCAGGCAATTCAATTGACTGTATTGCTCTAGCTATTTCAAGAGCATCTATTATAGAAATTGGTTTAGCAACAAACTCTTTTGCATAATTGATTAAGTTAAGAACTTCACTAGCTCTTTTATCAACTAAAGGATTTCGAAATAAAACTAATTCTATCGATTTATCATACCATAAATCATTTACAATATTGATAAATTCAACAGTAGCTCTTCTTACCTGAGCTTGATTGGCTACTTCACTTTCGTAATTTATTATTGTTGACATAGTTGTGTGTTAACTAATTTTAAAAAATTTGTGCAAAAGTACATATTTCAATCGATTTCGTAAATTTTTTGAAATAAAAAAATCCTGTCTTTTTTAGGACAGGATTTTTTTTTATTTTATAGGCTTCATATTAGTACCTAAATCTTTCAATTTCACCATCAGGATTTATCATTTCTAAAACAAATCTTGCATTTTGGTTCTTATCTAAAATCTCAACAGCTTCCGAGGCTGAATTTATATTCTTACCATTTATTTTTGTCAAAATATACCCTTTACCAACCTTATATTCTAAAAATGCTCGATTTTGAGTAATTTCTATTTTAGCACCTCCACTTAAACCATATTTTTCCTTATCCGCCTTGGTTAAGTCTTTAAACTGTGTGCCTAAATATTGAGAAATGTAAGATGTTCTTTTGCTTAATTTTATAGTTTTTGTCAAACTCTCTCCATCACGATCAACGGTTACATCAACAAGGTCACCAGGTCTTTTTGCAGTTAATTGACCTTTTAAATCAGAAAACTTAGAAATTTTCACATTATTCACTTTTGTAATAACATCTCCTTCTTTTAAACCTGCCTTTAAAGCTTCACTTTTCTCATCAATTGTCCCTATTTTAACACCATCTATTTCTTTATCTACTGGGTCTATTGAAATTCCTAAAATAGCTTCTTGAACAGAACCGAACTCTAACAAATCATCGATAATTTTCTTAGCAATATTTGAAGGTACGGCAAATGAATACCCAATAAATGAACCTGTTCTTGATGTAATAGCTGTGTTAATCCCTATCAACTCACCTCTTGTATTCACCAAGGCTCCACCACTATTCCCCGGGTTTACAGCAGCATCGGTTTGAATAAATGATTCAGTATTATTATTTCCATCTAAATCACGCCCTTTTGCACTAACAATCCCTGCCGTAACTGTAGAAGTCAAGTTGTAAGGGTTTCCAACCGCTAACACCCACTCACCAATCTTTACAAAATCTGAATTTGCAAACGGTAGATACGGTAAATCTTCGTCTGTTTCAACTTTTAAGAGAGCTATATCATTACTCTTTGAGGTTCCTATTAATTCAGCTTTTAATTTCTTACTATTATTTAGAGTTATTTCAATTTCTGAAGCTCCTTCAATAACATGGTTGTTTGTTACGATATATCCGTCAGGGGAAATAATAACACCACTTCCCGTTCCTACTTGTTCATATTTTCTACCACCTTTACCTCTTCCAAATAAATACTCAGCCCAAGGGTTCTGTTGTGTCCGAATAGCCGTGTTTTTTACGTGCACTACTGCATTTACAGTACTTTCTGCTGCTTCAGTAAAATTTGTTGGTACTGAAGAATTAGTTAAAGTTGGGGCTACATAATTCGCTTTTACTGTTTGTAAAGCTGGTGTTCCCTCTTGAACAATCACTTGAGGCTGTTCCACAAATACTTTGTAGCCAGTAAGCGACGCCGCGCCCCCAATAAACGCTACTACTAAAATTCCTAAAATTTTCTTCATATGCTTACAATAATTTAGTTACTCAAATATACAATTTTAACATTTTAACAAAATCTGTTTAACTTCTTTTTAACGATTTTTAACCGCTGTTTAACAGTGATGAATCAATACCTAAATACGTATCTTTGCCTTATGAATTTGACATTTTATAAATACCAAGGTACAGGTAACGATTTTGTAATTATTGATAATAGATCAAATATCTTTCCAAAAGATAACGCTGACATTATTTCATCATTGTGTAATCGCTATTTCGGTATTGGTGCTGATGGACTTATCTTATTAGAAAACGATAACGATACCGATTTTAGAATGGTATATTATAATGCCGATGGTAACGAAAGTACTATGTGTGGAAATGGAGGAAGATGTATTGTTGCCTTTGCCCATAAATTAGAGTTGTTTGAAAAAAACACTTCTTTTATTGCTATTGATGGTTTACATCATGCTTCTATTGAAAATGGAATAGTTTCTTTGCAAATGATAGATGTTAATGAAGTTTCTATATATGATACCTATTGTTTTGCTAACACTGGTTCTCCACACCATGTTGAATTAGTCGAAAATTTAGATTCTTACGATGTTTTCACCGAAGGAAGAGATATTAGAAATAATGTTTATGGTAAAGAAGGAAGTAATGTAAACTTTGTAGAACCTTTAAATGATTCTACTTTTAAGGTAAGGACTTATGAAAGAGGTGTTGAAGATGAAACATTAGCTTGCGGTACTGGTGTTACAGCGGTTGCTCTTGCTATGCATGCTTCTGGAAAAACAAATAACTCTGCAATTACATTACCAGTAAAAGGAGGTGAACTTTCCGTTTCTTTTGAAAAAAATAATAATGGTTATACCAACATTTTTTTAATTGGACCTGCTACCTTTGTTTTTAAAGGAGAAATAACTATTTAATGCAAACGCTAAGAGGAAAACATATTAACTTAAGAGCTTTAGAACCTGAAGATTTATCATTTTTATTCAATATTGAAAACAATGAACAATTCTGGGGAATAAGTCATACACAAACTCCTTTTTCACGTTTTCTCTTGAAACAATATCTAGAAAATTCTCATTTGGATATTTATGAAGCAAAACAGTTACGCTTAATAATTGAGCTTGCTAATAGTGAACAACCTATCGGTATGGTTGACCTGTTTGATTTCAATCCTCAACATAAACGTGCTGGTATTGGTATTCTTATTCATCCAAACTATCAAAAAAATGGTTATGCAAATGAAGCTTTGGATCATTTAATAGAGTATTGCTTCAAACATCTCAATTTACATCAACTTTATGCTAATATTACTTCCGATAATTTAAATAGCTTACATTTGTTTCGTGGTAAACACTTTATAGAAGTGGGAACCAAAAAAGATTGGATTTATAATCAAGGAAAATTTAAAGACGAAATTTTATTTCAACTAATCAATGAGTAAAAAAATTATTTTAGGAATTATAGCTATTGTTTTAGCAATAGCTGTAATTGCAGGGTTTAGCTTCTACAACAAAATTTTTGGAAACGCAGTTACTAAAAACGGTATTCTATTCATTAAATCTACAGATGAATTAACAGATGTTAAAACAAAGCTAGCACAATTCATTGATACTCCTTCCAATTTTGAATGGATTGCTAAAAAGAAAAATTATGTAAATCCAAAAGGAGGTCGTTATGAATTAATAGAAGGCATGAGTCTAAATGATCTTATCAATCTTTTAAGAAGTGGTAAGCAAACACCAATTAAACTTTCTTTTAATAACCAAGACACTTTAGAAAAACTTGCTGGTAGAATATCTAAACAAATTGAGGCTGATTCTATTTCTTTATTACAAGTAATGAAAGACCCGAAATTTTTAGAGACTAATGGTTTTAATGAAAAATCAGCTTTAGGAATGTATGTTCCCAACAGTTATGAACTCTATTGGAATACATCAGCTGAAAAATTCAGAAATCGCATGTTAAAAGAATACAAGCGCTTTTGGAATGAGAAAAGAGTTGCTAAAGCTAAAAAATTGAATTTGTCTAAATCTGAAGTTCTCGCATTAGCTTCCATTGTTCAAAAAGAAACCGCTCAAAAAAGCGAGCGCCCAATTGTTGCCGGGTTATATTTAAATCGTTTAAAAAGTAATTGGCCCCTTCAAGCCGATCCTACTATTATTTATTGTTTAAAACAACTTAATGGTCAAGATTTTGTTGTCAAAAGAGTTCTGAATAAAGATCTTGTTATTGACTCTCCCTACAATACATATAAAAATACAGGTTTACCTCCCACTCTAATATCAATGCCGGATATTTCTGCTATTGATGCTGTGCTGAATTATAAAAAACACAACTATTATTATATGTGCGCTAGCATAGAAAAGATTGGTTTTCATGAGTTTGCAAATTCTCTTGCTCAACATAACAGAAATGCTGCCAAATACCAAAAATGGATCAGTCAAAGAGGTATAAATCGATAATTTTAACAATATTTTATTCTCAAAAAAACAGATATTAAATTAAATATCTGAGACTAAACTAATCCTAAAACCTCAAAATAAACAAAATAACCACGTTTTTATGAGAATCTTATACACACCTAAAAAAACGTAATCAACTGGTTATTAGATATATTGCAATTTTGTTGTATCTTTGCCCGCGCTAAACAGAAAGTATTTAATTATCAAACATTTAGTAATTGTTTTTTTAGGATTTTTTATACTGACAAGTTTCACAAAAAATCCAACAAAGGGGAAAAAAGGGGAAAGTACTACAATTACAATAACACCTATTTCAGAGGTTGTTTTCAAAGAGGAATTTAACTTTCCATTTTTACAAAAGGATTTTATTGGTTTTAGAGAAGCTCTTGCTTTTAAAGAATCACAAGGAAGGTATACCATAGTAAATAAACTTGGTTATTTGGGGAAATATCAGTTTGGGAAGTCTACATTAAAAAGATTTAGAATATACAATACTTCGAATTTCCTTAAGAATCCAGAATTGCAGGAAAAAACGTTTACAGCACTATGTAAGGTTAACAAATGGATTTTACGTAGAGATATAAAACGTTTTGTTGGAAAAAAAATAAATGGTATTAAAATTACCGAATCAGGTATTTTGGCTGCAGCACATTTGAGTGGAGCAGGAAATGTAAAAAAGTATTTGCGTTCATATGGTAAGTTTACATTTAATGATGCCTTTGGAACATCGATACAACATTACCTTAAAAAGTTTAAAGGATACGATGTATCAAATATTGTTGCAGACAAACATGCAACTGTATAATAAATAAAATATAGAAGTCGATTTATTTAATCGCTATCTGTGAATAATAAAAATTGCAGGGCGTTTATGCAAATCGGCTTTTTCATTCTTCCATTGCTTTACCGTAAAGGTCTTAATATATTCGGTAGGTAATGTAATATCACAAGCAACACAAAGCCTTGTTTGAGGAGAAAGCGTAGCGCATAAATCCGCTAGCATTTTCTCATTTCTATATGGAGTTTCAATAAAAATCTGTGATTGATCTCTATCCTTAGAAATTCTTTCCAAATCTTTAATAGTTCTTTTCCTATCTGACTTATCGATTGGTAAATATCCGTTAAAAGCAAAGCTTTGTCCATTCATTCCTGAAGCCATAATAGCAAGTAAAATAGAAGAAGGTCCGACCAATGGAACAACCTGAACTCCTTTTTCATGAGCTAATTTAGCAATTGTTGCACCTGGATCAGCAACCGCAGGTACTCCTGCTTCAGAAAGTAATCCTACAGAAACACCTTCCTCACAAACGTTCAAATAATTTTGTATTTCCATTTCATCGGAATACTTATCTAGCAACATTAATTGAAGTGAGCCTTGCGATTTTGCTGGTGTTATTTTCTTGATAAATCTTCTTGCTGATTTTTCATTCTCAACAATGAAGTGATCCAATTGTTCAACTACCTTTTTTACAGATATAGGCATTACCTCCAAAGGTTCTGTATCTCCTAATGTTGTTGGTATTAAATATAACTTGCCTTTCATCTGTTTATTTTTTGTGTTTTATAGATAAGATCTCATCCGCCAATAATCATTTCCATGGTATCATGGATTTGTTATGGCTTATTTTATGGAATTAAATTTTAGAAGCAACAATATCACAAGCTTCATCGAGCATACTATAAACATTTTCAAAACCTTGGTCTCCTCCATAGTAAGGATCAGGAACGTTTAATGTTTCATTAGAAGATACTTCTTGTAATATTAATTTTACTTTTTCGGCATCTTCATCATTTCGAGCTAAAGAAACAATATTGCGATAATTACTTTCATCCATTGCATATATAGTATCAAAATTATCAAAATCTGCAACAGAAAATTTTCTCGATCTTTGATCTGTAATATCGATACCGTATTTCTTTGCAACTGCAATAGATCTTTTATCTGGTAATTCTCCAACATGATAACCAGCAGTTCCTGCCGAATCAACAAATACACTTTCAGAAGATACTTTAGATTTTAAAATACCTTCGGCTAATGGAGATCGACAAATATTCCCCAAGCAAACCATAAGTATTTTCATCTGTTTGTTTTTAAACGTTTTTTAAAAGCTAAAGGCTACCAAAATTCTTGCATTCCAAATTCTTGACAGCCTATTAAATTATAAAGTTAACTTTTTCGTCAAGTCTTCTACATACTTTTTAAACTGCTTATCTGTTTCTGTAAGGTTATCAACAGTTTTACAAGCATGCAATACAGTAGCATGATCACGTTGACCAATTTGACTTCCAATACTGGCTAAAGACGATTTTGTCATTCTTTTGGCAAAATACATAGCTAACTGACGTGCCTGAACAATATGTCTTTTTCTAGTCTTCGATTGAAGTGTGGCAACATCCATATCAAAATACTTAGAAACAACTTTCTGTATATAATCTATAGATAACTCCTTCTTGGTATTTTTAACAAATTTATCTACGATTTGTTTAGCAAGCTCAATAGTAAACTCTTTTCTATTAAATGAAGCTTGAGCTATCATTGAAATAATTACACCTTCTAACTCTCTAACATTCGATTTAATATTCTTTGCGATATACTCTACAATTTCCTCAGGCATTTCAACACCATCTCTGTAAAGTTTATTTTGAAGAATTGAAATTCTTGTTTCATAATCAGGTGACTGTAATTCTGCTGACAATCCCCATTTGAAACGAGATAATAAGCGTTGCTCAATATCCTGCATATCTACAGGAGCCTTATCAGAAGTTAAAATTACTTGTTTACCATTTTGATGTAAATGATTAAATATATGGAAAAACACATCCTGAGTTCCAGCTTTACCAGATAAGAACTGAACATCATCAATTATTAAAACGTCAATCATTTGATAGAAATGAATAAAATCATTTCTAGTATTTGATTTTACTGAATCAATAAATTGTTGTGTAAACTTTTCAGAAGATATATATAAAACCGTTTTATCTGGGTATTTATCCTTTATTTCAACACCAATTGCATGAGCCAAATGGGTTTTACCTAAACCAACACCACCATATATCAATAACGGATTAAATGATGTTCCTCCAGGTTTATTTGCAACTGCCATTCCAGCAGATCTAGCCAACCTGTTTGAATCTCCTTCAACAAAATTAACAAAATTGTAATTTGGGTTTAACTGAGATTCTATTTTTACCTTTTGCAATCCAGGAATTACAAAAGGGTTTTTAAGTTCTCTTTTTGACTCAATAGGTACTGTTACCTTTTGAGGTTTGATTGGATTTCTGTTAGAACTAGGTATTTTTACCGTTTGTGGATTATTACTGCTATAAGTATTCTCCATACGAACGTCATATACCAACTTTGCTTCGTTTCCTAACTGTCTTACCAAGGCAACTCTTAACAATTTAATATAATGTTCTTCCAGCCACTCATAAAAGAATTTGCTTGGAACTTGAATAGTTAAAGCTTCCCCAGATAACTTTACCGGCTTAATCGGTTCAAACCAAGTTTTATATGCTTGTGGTTTGATATTGTCCTTGATAAAAGACAAGCATTCCATCCAAACTGAATCAGCTGTTTTAGTCATATTGGTGAAAAAAGGATTAAATTTTTTGTTAAATTTATTCAGATTATAGGGGACTCTAAAATCACATATTCGGAGGAACAAAAGTGTGAATAAATTTCAGTAAAAAAAAACCAAATCGCTATTGATTATTATTTTTTTTTTACGTATCGTTAATCTTAGATTTATAAAATAAAACACTTTGTATAAAAATACAACATCAGTAAGAATAAGATACAGCGAAACAGATCAAATGGGAGTTGTTCATCATGCTAACTATGCTCACTTTTGTGAAATAGGTAGAACAGAATGGTTACGCGATTTAGGAACAAGTTATAAACACCTTGAAGAAAGTGGTGTTATGCTTCCTGTAATATCATTAACCTGTAATTTTAAAAAATCAGCTTATTACGACCAAGTAATTACCATTCATACTTATTTGAAAAAAACGCCTTCTGTTAAGATTGAGTTCGACTATGAAATTATGAATGAAAACAAGGAACTTTTATGCACAGGGAACACTATCTTAGCATTTGTAAATGCAACAACAATGAGACCTACTCGTTGTCCCGAGCATATTCTAAACAAAATAGAAAAAAATACAACAACTTCATAAAAATAATATTAACTTAATTAAAGATGTAACATATTAACATATATTCATATCTTAATGTTATTTTTATTTAAAATAGATTATCAAACTAACAATGAAAATTTATACAAAAACTGGAGACAAAGGTACTACAGCTCTATTTGGAGGAACTCGCGTTCCAAAACATCACCTTCGTATAGAAAGTTATGGTACTGTTGATGAATTAAATTCGTATATAGGTCTTATTAAAGACCAACAAATGAATAATACCGTTAAGGAAGATCTTGTAAAAATTCAAAGTGACCTATTTACACTTGGAGCTATGCTTGCGACTCCTCCTGAAAAAGAAACATTAAAAAACGGAAAAGAAAGATTAAACATCCCTAAAATAAATGAATCTTCTATTGAGTTTCTTGAAAACAAAATGGATGAAATGAATGAGGAGCTCCCTCCTATGACTCATTTCATTCTTCCTGGAGGTCATCAAACAGTGTCATTCTGTCATATTGCACGCTGTGTTTGTAGACGTTCTGAACGTTTAACGGTAGCTTTAAGTGAAGAAGAAGTCATTCATGACACCATATTAATGTATTTAAACCGACTTTCTGACTACCTTTTTGTGTTGGCACGAAAGTTGACTAAAGATCTACAAGCTGAGGAAATTAAATGGGTTCCTGAGAAGCTGTAGTGAAGTTCTTTTATTTATAACCACAGATTTTTCAAAAAAAACTTGACTTTTTAGAAAAAAAAATTATTTTTGCGGAAATCAAAAAAACCGATAAAGAAATGTATTGGACACTTGAATTAGCATCGTATTTAGCAGATGCGCCTTGGCCGGCGACAAAAGACGAATTAATTGATTATGCAATTCGTACAGGAGCGCCTTTGGAAGTTGTAGAAAACTTACAAGATATTGAAGATGAAGGTGAAGCTTATGATTCTATTGTAGAAATATGGCCAGATTACCCTTCCGAAGAAGATTATCTTTGGAACGAAGATGAATATTAAAAAAACAACATAGAAAAGTCTCATTACAGAGGCTTTTTTTTTGCTTATTTTTAGCATATATATTATAACCACTTTAATTACGTTAATTACCAAAGACTAATTAACTAGAAAACAACAGTTTATAAAATGAGTATTTTAGATTCGATTATAAAAATATTTGTTGGAGACAAACAACAAAAGGACTTGAAAGTTTTACAGCCTATAGTAGATAAGGTAAAATCTTTCGAAAATGCATTAAGTACTATTTCAAATGATGAACTTAGAGCTAAAACTGTTGAATTTAAAGCAAAAATTGCAGAGGTTACCAAACCTTTTAACGATAAAATTATTGTTTTAGAAGAAGAAGTTTTAACAGCCGATATCGACAGACAAGAAGATATTTATACCGAAATTGATAAACTTAAAGATGAAGCTTATGAAGCGTCTGAAGAAGTTTTAAAAGATATTATGGCTGAAGCTTTTGCCGTTGTTAAAGAAACAGCAAAGCGTTTTACTCAAAATACAGAATTAGAAGTTACCGCTACTCCTTTTGATAGAGAGTTGTCAGCAACCAGAGAACATGTAGTTTTAGAAGATGACAAAGCTTTTTGGCAAAATTCTTGGGATGCAGCAGGAAAACCTGTTACTTGGGATATGATCCATTACGATGTTCAGTTAATTGGTGGTTCTGTATTACATACCGGTAAAATTGCGGAAATGATGACGGGAGAAGGTAAAACATTAGTTTCTACCCTGCCAATATACCTAAACGCATTAACAGGAAATGGAGTTCATGTAGTAACAGTAAATGATTACTTAGCAAAGCGTGACCGTGCTTGGATGGCTCCAGTTTTCGAATTCCATGGTTTGAGTACAGACTGTATCGATTATCATCAACCAAACTCTGAAGATCGTAGAAAAGCATACAATGCCGATATTACTTACGGAACTAACAATGAATTTGGTTTTGATTATTTACGTGATAATATGGCAAGCTCAAAGAAAGACTTGGTTCAACGTGCTCCTAACTATGCCATTATTGACGAGGTAGATTCAGTTTTAATTGATGATGCTCGTACACCTTTAATTATATCAGGAGCAGTTCCTCAAGGTGATCGTCATGAATTCAATGAATTAAAACCATTAGTTGCTGATTTAGTATCATTACAAAATAAATATTTAATTGGTGTTTTAGCTGAAGCTAAAAAATTAATTAAAGAAGGCGATACAAAAGAAGGAGGATTCCAATTATTAAGAGTTTATAGAGGTTTACCGAAAAATAAAGCTTTGATAAAGTTCTTATCGCAAGAAGGAGTGAAACAAATTCTTCAAAAGACAGAGAACTTCTACATGCAGGACAATAACAAATTGATGCCTGAAGTTGATGCGGAACTTTACTTTACCATTGAAGAAAAGAATAATGGAATTGATTTAACAGATAAAGGTGTTGCTTATCTTTCTGATATTACAAAAGAAGAAAACTTCTTTATTTTACCAGACATTAGTGTAAAAATTGGGGAAATTGATAAAGCCGATTCTACTCCTGAAGAAAAAGCAACCTTAAAAGAAGAACTTTATAGAGACTTTAGCATTAAGAGTGAGCGAATTCATACAATGAACCAACTTTTAAAAGCATATACTGTTTTTGAAAAAGATGTAGAGTACGTTGTTATGGATAACAAAGTAATGATCGTTGATGAGCAAACGGGTCGTATTATGGATGGTCGTCGTTACTCTGATGGATTACATCAAGCTATTGAAGCTAAAGAAAATGTAAAGATTGAAGATGCTACACAAACTTTTGCTACTGTAACACTTCAAAATTATTTCAGAATGTATCGTAAATTATCTGGAATGACAGGTACGGCAATTACTGAAGCAGGTGAATTCTGGGAAATATACAAATTAGATGTTGTTGAAATACCAACAAACAGACCTATCGCTAGAAATGATAAACAAGATTTAGTTTACAAAACTACTCGTGAAAAGTATAATGCAGTTATTGAAGATATTGTTAAGTTAGTTGGTGAAGGAAGGCCTGTACTTGTTGGAACTACTTCTGTAGAAATTTCTGAATTATTAGGTAGAACTCTTAAGATTCGTAAAATTCCTCACAATATCTTAAATGCAAAGCTTCACAAAAAAGAAGCAGATGTTGTTGCTGAAGCAGGAAAGCCAGGTCAAGTTACTATAGCAACCAATATGGCTGGTCGTGGTACCGATATTAAATTATCTGATGAAGTAAAAGCTGCGGGTGGTTTAGCTATTATTGGTACAGAACGACATGACTCACGTCGAGTTGACCGTCAGTTAAGAGGTCGTGCTGGTCGTCAAGGAGATGTTGGTTCTTCTCAATTCTATGTTGCATTGGATGACAATTTAATGCGTTTATTCGGTTCAGAAAGAATTGCAAAAATGATGGATAGAATGGGATTAAAAGAAGGAGAAGTTATTCAACATTCTATGATTTCAAAATCTATCGAAAGAGCGCAAAAGAAGGTGGAGGAAAACAACTTCGGAATTCGTAAGCGATTATTAGAATATGATGATGTAATGAATTCACAACGTGAATTTATTTACAAACGTCGTCGTCATGCTTTAGATGGAAAACGTTTACAAATTGATATTGCAAATATGATTTATGATACTTGTGATTCAATTGTAAAGAACAATAAATTATCAAAGGATTATCAAAACTTTGAGTTCGAGTTAATCAGGTTCTCTTCGATGACTTCTCCATTTACTGAGGATGAATTCAACTCAACTCCTGAAGAAGATTTAGTTGCTAAATTATATAAGGTAGTTTCAGAACATTATAAAGAAGATGCTGGTAGAAATGCAACTCAGGCTTTTCCTGTTATTAAAAATGTTTTTGAAAACGAAGGTGATCGTTACGAACGTATTGTTGTTCCTTTTACTGATGGAACCAAAACATTACAAGTTGTAACCAACTTAAAAGAGGCTTACGAATCGGAAGGTAAATCTTTGGTAAATGATTTTGAAAAGAACATTACTCTTGCGATTATTGATGAAAATTGGAAAGATCACCTAAGAAGATTAGATGAACTTAAGCATTCTATTCAAAGTACAGCTCATATTGAACAAAAAGATCCTTTATTAATTTACAAATTCGAAGCTTTTAAAGTATTTGAACAAACTTTAGATAAAATTAACAAAGAAGTACTTTCTTTCTTATTTAAAGGAAAGCTTCCTACTCAAGATGAGTCTCAAATATCTGAAGCGAAAGAGCAAGTAAGAGAAAAACTAGATCTTCGTAAAGATGAAGTTCAAAACTCTTCTCAACAAGCTATCAGTAATGCTAGACAACAACAAACTCAAGAACAACAAGTAGTAGAGACTGTTGTTAGAGAACAACCAAAAATTGGTAGAAATGAACGAGTAACCATTAAAAATGTAATGAGTGGTGAAGAAAAAGTTGTAAAATTCAAACAAGCCATTCCTTTACTTGAACAAGGAACTTGGGTTCTTTACAACAAATAATATATTGAAAAGCTCGGTTTTACACCGAGCTTTTTACTTTTTAATAACAATCTTCTTACTTTATAATAATCTTATAATTACCAATACTTTACAATTTACTTTCACTAACAAAACACATCTAAAGTAACTTTGTTTGTTGTTAATGCACTTATTTCAAATGGAAATTTGCTTAACAACTGTTTAGTTACTTTATATGAAAAAAAGCAAAAAACGTAAAATTGATATCTCAGTAATATCGGATGTTCATTTAGGTACCTTTGGCTGTAGAGCAGTCGAGCTTAACAACTATCTAAAAACCATAAATCCGAATACGTTAATTTTAAACGGTGATATTATTGACATTTGGCAATTCAACAAACGTTATTTTCCAAAAGCTCACTTAAAAGTTGTAAAGCAAATTATGTCTTTTATAACTTCGGGTACAAAAGTATATTATATAACCGGTAACCATGATGAAGCTTTAAGAAGATTCAGAGGTTTTACTTTAGGTAGTTTTGAAATTGTCAACAAAGTTGTACTTGATCTTGATGGTAAAAAAGGATGGTTTTTCCATGGTGATGTATTTGATGTTACCATGCAACATTCAAAATGGCTTGCCAAATTAGGAGGTATTGGATATGATACCTTAATTATGATTAACACAGCCTTTAATTGGATTAGTGAGAAATTGGGTTATGGTCGTTTATCTTTCTCTAAGAAAATCAAGAATAGTGTAAAAAGTGCTGTTAAATTTATCAATGATTTTGAAACAACAGCTTCAGACATTGCAATTTCTAAAGGCTATCATTATGTGGTCTGCGGACATATACACCAACCAGAAATAAGGCAAATAAAAAATGAAAATGGTGTGACTACCTATCTAAACTCTGGTGATTGGATAGAGAACCTTACTGCATTAGAATACAATAACCAAGCTTGGAGTTTATACGAATATGAGAAAGACAATTTCGCTAAGAGTTTAAACTCAGATTCTAAAATTGATAATGAATTCGTTGGTGCCGATGGTAATAATGCCCAACTATTTGAAGAGCTCTTGGTAGAGTTCAATATTAGCAAATCTTCAAAATAACACTAACTATGAAAATTTTATACGCCATTCAAGGCACAGGAAATGGACACGCAAGCAGAGCAATTGAAATAATTCCTTTTTTACAAAGAAAAGCAGAAGTAGATGTTTTAATAAGTGGGTACCAATGTGAGTTAAAATTTCCATTTGAAATAAAATATAAACTCTATGGACTAAGTTTTATTTTTGGAAAAAAAGGCGGTATCGATTTTTCAAAAACATTGAAAAAACTGAGACTTAAAAACTTGATGAAAGAAATTCAATCTGTACCTATACACGAATACGATTTAGTAATTAATGACTTCGAACCAGTTACCGCTTGGGCTGCAAAACTTCGAAATATTCCAATTATATCATTGAGTCATCAAAATGCCGTTTTAAATGAAAATGCACCAAAATACGGGCTTTATAAGTTTGAACGCTTAATTTTGAAGTATTATGCTCCTACCAAAATAAAGTTCGGATTTCACTTTAAAACATATGCCTCGTCAATATTCACTCCGATCATAAGAAAAGAAATTAGATATCGTACTGTTACCAATAAAGGTCATTATACAGTCTATCTTCCTGCTTATAGTGATAAAAAAATAATTAAAGTGTTGTCTGAATTCAAAAATGCGAAATGGGAAGTATTTTCAAAACACACCAAAGAACATAAATACCATAATAACATTATTATTCGACCAATTAATGGTGAAGCATTCATTAAAAGTTTAACATCCTCTAATGGCGTATTATGTGGTGCAGGCTTTGAAACTCCGGCTGAAGCTCTGTATTTAAAAAAGAAACTGTTAGTAATCCCAATGAAAAATCAGTACGAACAACAATGCAATGCATTAAGTTTAAAAGAAATGGGCGTTACCGTTCTTAAAAAATTTAATAAGCACCAATATAATGAGATTGCTAAATGGTTAAAGTCGAAAAATACGATTGAAGTAATTTATCCAGACTGTACAGAAGATATTTTAGATGCTATTACCTTACCTTATTACAACCAAGAAATATTGCCTACCATTGTATAGTAGGCAGTTCTTTTGATTGTAAAAATTCATTTGTTTTAGAAAAATGTTTATTCCCGAACCAATATCCTCTGTTGGCACTTAACGGTGATGGATGTCCAGAAGCTAACACATGATGTTTTTTCTTATCAATTTTAGCTCCTTTCTTTTTAGCGTAGCCTCCCCATAATAAGAAAACTACATTTTCCTTATGTTCTGATACTTTAGAAATTACGGCGTCTGTAAATTGCTCCCATCCTTTTTTCTGATGACTTCCTGCCATTCCAGCTCTAACAGTCAACGTAGCGTTTAATAACAACACTCCTTGCTTTGCCCAGCGAGACAAATCGCCTGAGCTTGGATAGGTAATTCCTAAATCTGTTTCTATTTCTTTAAAAATATTGATTAAAGATGGCGGGTGCGAAATACCATCATGAACCGAAAAGCATAAACCATTCGCCTGCCCTACTCCATGATATGGATCTTGTCCGAGAATCACAACTTTCGTATCTTCAAACGGACAATGATCAAAAGCAGCAAAAATATCCTTTCCTTTCGGATAACATGTTGTCGTCCTGTATTCATTCTTAACAAACGAAATCAATTCTTCGAAATAGGTTTTATTAAATTCTTCCTGAAGTATATTCTTCCAACTATCTTCAATCTTTATATCCATAATCTCAATTATAAAATTCAAATATAACAGATAAATTAATTTTTAAACCTTCTTACTACTTTTTAAAACTTTAACCTAAAAAAGCTTGCTACTTTTTTGAAAGCTCCCAAAAAGAATTAATAGATTTGTTGTCCAAATAAAAATTCACTTTTTTGAGTCAACAAGTTATAAAAAAAACGCTACAAGATTTAGAGTTCAACACGGTATTAGAACAAGTAACAGAGTTTTGTATTTCAACACTCGGTAAAAATGCTGTACTTAACATTAAACCTATTTCAAAAACACGCACGTTGTTTTTTGAACTAAATATGGTTAATGAATATTTAAGCTCTTTTGAAAATGAAAACAGAATACCCAATCATAACTATGACAATATAACAGAACACATACAAAGACTTGCTATTGAAAACAGTTTCTTAGAAACTGAAGCTTTTTTAAAAGTGGCTACCACAGCCACTACCGTTAATGAACTGAAAAAGTTCTTTACAAAGTTTCAAGATTACTATCCTAAACTTACGGAGTTAAGTGATAATATTGAATACACGACACATGTTTCTGATGCTATCGCTAAAAAAATCACTTCTTATGGTGAAGTAGCTGATAACGCATCACCCGATTTAAAGAGAATCCGTAGAGAAATTGGAGGTATACGTGGTAAAATTTCAGAAAGTTTCTCAAGAGCATTAAGTAAAAACATTGCTAGTGGTTATTTAGATGATATTAAAGAAACCATTATCGATAATCAGAGAGTATTGGCAGTTTTGGCAATGCATCGTCGTAAAGTTGCAGGTAGCTTATTAGGTTCTTCAAAATCTGGTAATATCGTTTATATTGCTCCTCAAGCAACATTAACGTATAGCAGAGAGTTGCAGAATTTAATGTATGAAGAAAAGCAGGAAATCGTAAGAATTCTTAGAGCTCTGGCAGAAGAAATTCGTCCTTATGTTCCTTTATTAGAGCAATATTTAGAGTTTCTTATACATTTAGATGTTATTGGAGCAAAGGCAAAATACGCTCATGAAATTAATGCTATTTTACCAAAAATTCATAAAAAGCGAAGGCTATATTTAAGAGATGCCTTCCACCCTATTTTATGGAGAAAAAATAAAGACAATAACATAAATACCATTCCTCAAACCATTGAGTTAAGTGACAAACAACAAATCATTGTCATTTCAGGGCCAAATGCGGGAGGAAAAAGTATTACCCTAAAAACTATTGGTTTATTACAATTGATGCTCCAAAGCGGATTGTTAATTCCTGTTCATGAGCGAAGTGAAACCACTTTATTCAATACAATTCTTACGGATATTGGAGACAATCAATCTATAGAAAATCAATTGAGTACCTATAGCTATCGCTTGAAAAACATGCGATACTTCCTTCGTAAGTGTAATGATAACACCTTGTTTTTAATTGATGAATTTGGAACAGGTTCTGACCCTGAATTGGGAGGTTCTTTAGCCGAGATCTTCTTGGAAGAGTTCTACGATAAAAAAGCCTTTGGTATTATTACCACCCATTATGCTAATTTAAAAGTATTGGCAAATGAGTTGGATAATGTTACCAATGCAAATATGCAGTTTAACGAGCGTACGTTAGAACCAACCTATAAGCTACTTGTTGGACAAGCGGGTAGTTCATTTACTTTTGAAGTTGCTCAAAAGAACGGTATTCCATTTAGCTTAATTAATCGCGCTAAAAAACGTGTTGAAAACGAAAAGATTCGTTTAGACAAGACTATTTCAAAACTACAAAAAGAAAGAAATAGACTCCAAAAGACCTCTGATACACTGGAAAAGCAAAAAAGCAAAGAGCAAGAACATTTAGAAAACCTGCAAAACAAAGAGTTGAAAATACGTGAAAAACTAGAAGGTTTTCAAGAATTGTATGATAACAATCAGCGTATGCTTTCATTAGGTCGTTCTATTAACGAATTATTGAACAAGTATTTCCAAACCAATAATAAAAAAGAGCTTTCTGCAAATTTCTTTAAATGGGTGGCTTCTGAAAAAACAAAGTTTACTAAAAAGAACCCTCCAAAAAAGAAGACTAAAACTGAGAAGAAGCAGGATCAAATCGCTGAGAAAAAACAAAAAGAAGCGATTAAAAAAGTAGAGCAAGAAGTACTTAAAAAAGTAGTGAAGGTTAGAGAGGAAAAGAAAGTTGAAGCGGCTAAAATTGCAAAAGCAAAAGCTGAATATATTTTTAAAGTTGGAGATAAGGTTCGTTTGGTAGATGGAAATGCGGTTGGAACTATTGATAAGATTGAAAAGAAGAAAGCCTTTGTAAACTACGGATTCTTCACCACTGAAGCTAAAATTGAACAGCTTGAGTTGGTACAAAGGGCTAAATAATAGTTAGTGTTATGCCATTTACCTGCATATGGCATAACACTTAACAACTGTGATTAATCTCAATTTGAAATAATATTCGTAATATTCATTAAGAATATTATCTTTGCCAAAAATGCGCTAGAATAAATACCAAAAATTGTATCAACACTTTAATTTATAGTATCATTTTTTTAAACCGTACTAATAGATATAATTCTAAATATAAAAAACGTTATGGAAAATCAAATCAACCAACCTTCAGAGGCAGCAAATAATTTATACCAATATGCTGCTGATTTAATGATTAATCAAGAAAAGAGTGCTTTTCAAACAAAAAAGATTCTTATAGAAAAAGGACTCGATGAACAGAGTTCTACTTCTATTGTTAATAATCTTGAACAACAAATAATCGAAGCAAAAAAAGAGGCAGCTAATAAGGATATGCTCTATGGCGCCCTTTGGTGTATCGGTGGAATTATTGCTACGGTTGCCGATATAGGGTATATATTTTGGGGGGCTATTCTGTTCGGAGGAATCCAATTCATAAAAGGAGTTTCTAATTCTTAGAAACTTAGCTTTTAGGTGTTACTTTTTGAATATTAAATCAAATGGATAACAAAATCCAAAAGGTACGGTTATCCGGAAATATACAACAGATAACAGTTGTATTTGTATGGATATAACTAGTCGGACAACATGTTGAACGATTTGAATAATTAAATTAATAAATTGAAATGAAAAAAAATCTACTTATCCTATTCTGTATTATAATATGCATAAATAAAATTCACTCTCAAACAAATTGGGAATTACTAAACCCAAAGCCAACTGCTAATACAGGAAAAGATGTTGAATTTGTTACAACTAATATTGGATATATAATAACATCTAATGAATTATTGGAAACAATAGATGCAGGAAATAATTGGTTAAAGAAACAGAATATCTCTAGTGGTAATGACATGAGTTTCTATAATTCAACCGGTTATATTGTTGGAAACTATGGATATGTTTTGAAATCTATAGATAACGGAGTATCATGGAGTCAAATATCTACAGGATTTAATAGCAGTTTTAATACTGTTAATATTATTGATGACAACAATATTATATTGTCAACTTCAAATAGTATTGTAAAGACTGATGATGGAGGAACTACATGGGAAAGTTTGAGTGTTCCAAACTCTGCAGTAAATAAAACATCTTTTACCAGTTCTTTAGTTGGTCATGCAGTTTGTAATAATGGAATCATACTAAAAACCATAAATGGAGGTCAAAATTGGTATATAACAAGAGATAACAGTAATATTACTCCTTCAGATTATTTTACGGTTTACTTTGTTAATGAAAATATTGGATTTTCAACACAAGAACATAGTTATATGTTTAAAACCATAGACGGAGGAGAAACATGGGTAGAGGTAGCAGGAATTAATGATGCTATATATTCAATCTATTTTTTGGACGAAAACAATGGTTATGCAACAGGAGATCATGGAGTGATTTTTAAAACTATAGATAGTGGAACTACTTGGACTTGGGCAGGCTTTCAAAATGGTAGATATTCAAATACCTCTATGTATGGCATTTATTTTCAAGACAGTAATATTGGTTATGCCACAGGTGCTCGTGGTCGTATTATTAAAACAATGGATGGTGGTAATACTTGGATATCACATTCGGAAAACTATAATAATTTTAGGCAAATACAATTCCTTGATAATAACATAGGCTATGCTCAGTCTGGAGAGAATTTCTATAAGACGACAGATGGCGGAGATATATGGTTTTGGGTTGGTTCTTTAAATTTAGGTACTTCTGTTTTTGCTAGTGATTTTACTTTTGTCAATGAAAATTTAGGCTACGCAATGGCTTATGGATCCTACGGATATGTATTCAAAACTATAGATGGTGGTGTTACATGGACTGCTTTAAATAATGGAAATGGGTTATTCAATTATGGAGCAAGCTCAATTTATTTTTTAGATGGAAATATTGGGTTTACATCAGGTGGTGGAGGCTCTAATATTTATAATAGAAAAGTGATGAAAACTATTAATGGGGGTAATACTTGGACACAAGTTTTAAGTCAAGTGAGATTTGAACAAATCCAATTTGTTAATGATTTGGTTGGCTTTGGCAACTATTATGACGCTATGTATAAAACTGTAGATGGTGGTAACACATGGAGTCTTAATATTGAGGTAGACGAAGATATTAATGCTTTTCATTTTGTTGATGAAAACAATGGGTATTTTGTCGGTGATCAAGGCTTGATTTATAAGACTAATGATGGTGGAACTAATTGGGAAGAATTAGAAATTCCTTATGGATGGTATACTCAAGTTAAATTTTACTCTAAAAATGTTGGCTATATAACTGATGAAGATGGTAAGCTATATAAAACAGAAAATGGAGGAGTAAGTTGGGAATATCTTACACAACAATATAAAATCAATTCTATAGAACTTATTGATGACAAAATTTATACAGCAGGAACTAATGGTAAAATCTATAGAAGCGATGTAGAATATGAAACCATAACTCTACATCTTAACTCTGCTGAGAATGTATCTAATTCTATTGCTAATTTAAGTGGTAATGTCACATCAAATGGTGAATCTATTTCAAACATTCAATTTGAATACAGTCCAGATTACTCTTTCAGTAACAGCATTTCAACAACACCAAATACAATTAATTCAGATGATTCTTTAAATGTTTCTGTTGACTTAGCTGGTTTAGAGTCAAACACTACATACTATTTTAGATTATCTGGAATACAGAGTTCGGATATAACTTATAGTGAAATTCTGAGTTTTACAACACTTCCTGATTATGAAATAGCTACAAATTTTACATACAACTATACAGCAACTACAGCGGAGATATCAGGTAATATTGTGTCCAATCAACATGATATTATAAATGTCGAATTTGAATACGGACTAAGTGCGGATAATTTAAATAATAATATAATAGGTACACCAGTAACGGTTAATGGCAACACGACTGAAAATATTGCGGCAGGCTTAGGTAATCTACAACCTGAAATACAATATTTTTACAGAATTAAGGCAACACATCAAGGGGAAGATATTTATGGTAACATAAAATCTTTTACTACACACCCTGAATACAATATAAATCTTTACAGTCCAAGTATCAATGGCACTGATGTTACGTTATCAGCATATTTAACTTCTTATCATGAAGATATAACTGAAATTGTGTTTGAATATGGAAGTATTGATTTCGAAAACAATAGTGTAACTACACCTTCAATAGTTAATGCTAATAGTTCGTCATTTGTTAGCACTATCATAACTGGTCTAGATACGAGCTTAAATTACTATTATAGATTAAAAGCCATTCATAATGGAGATACTATTTATAGCGACGAGGGTGTTTTTAATTTTTCAGGAAATATTATTATTGTTAGTGGAACTATAGAAGAAACTCAAAACAATTCTCTAGAAATTAAAGGCTTAATTAATCCTTATGGTGCTTTTTTAACAGATGTTCATTTTGAATACGGACTTACAGACAGTTTTGGTTCATCAGTGATTGGTACACCAAATTACGCTTACGGTTATAATACTAATTTAATAAATGGTTCGATTAATAATCCACTAGCTAATACAACTTATTATTACCGATTAGCTGCCACTAATAGTGGTAGTGTAATCTATTCCGACACTTATCAATTTACAACAGGTACACTTAGTTTAACAGAATTTGATTTAAAAAACACTATATCAATATTCCCAAATCCAACAACTGATTTTATAAATATTAAATCCAATGTTTCTCAGAAAATTAAATCCATTGAATTATATAATACTTTAGGTCAAAGTGTTTATTATGAAGATACTGACAATAAAATTGAAATAAAAATTGATTTATCAAGTTTCAGAAAAGGAATATACTTTGTTAAAATTAGGTTTGAAAACGCCAAAATAATATCATCGAAATTAATTTTGAAATAAGAGCGCGATTGTCCAACAATGGCTATATTTAATTGCTTGTTCTCGCCTACTTCTGAAAATCCTTGCAGATTTTAAGTTTGGTGTGTACTTGCAAAGTTAAGTGCTAAACCACGCAACTACTCATAGCCGAGACCGTTGTATGTCATTATAAAATGGAAGATTCTAGAAAAATAAAAATTGAAGCCCTAGCTGGAGATGGAAATCTAACAGAACTAAAAAGTCTCTTAGAGCCAGGTCATACGCAACTTGAAATAGATGTTGCTCTTGAAAACGCTATTGCCTATTCTCAAATTGAAACAGCCGAATACCTTATTTCTAATGGTGCGGATCTTTCAAATTATGATTATCAAGGAACATATTATGCAGTTCACAACAATGAAATTGAAGGATTAAAATTCGCAATCCAAAAAGGAGTTGATATAAATATTAATAATGGTCAATTACTGAATACCGCAATAATTACAGTATACAATACAAAAGACCCTACAACTTTAAAATATTTACTTGATAAAGGTGCGGATACCAAGCTGTTGTCAAAAGATATAATGGCTTCATTTGGAACTTATGAAATAAAAGAAATAATAAAAAACGCCACACAACAAAACCAATAGCACATTAAAACACAGCTTAGTCAAAATGCTATCTACAATAGATCACTGTGAACCACTACAAAAGAAATGAACGAAATAAATAAAGGAACAAGAATAATAAATTTTGTTTGTGACATCCTCTTAATAACCTTGATTTCAGGTTTCATAAGACCTCTGTTTTATTCTATTGCCCTAACAACTCTATACTATTGTGTTTATATACTTTATTATTTCAGTTTTGAATATTTTTTAAACCAAACTCCAGGTAAAATGATTACTAAAAACACAAGTTGTAGATATGCACAATCTAAAACCAAATTTCAGAAAATTATCGTATCGAACACTATTAAGATTAAACCCATTTGATGCATTATCGTATTTATTTGGACAACAACAAGGTGGGCATGACACTGTTTCAAAGATACGATTAGTAATAAAACGAAGTACATAACAATACCTAAACTCCATTAAAACAGGGTTTATACAAAATGTTACACTTAATTGATCTATGATAAGCGAATTCAAACTGACATTGAAGAAACTAAATTCGAAAAATTTTCGGGATCGTTCTCATTTTGAATACATGATTGATGGAGTGAATTTAAAGGATATTATTGATAAAAAGTATGGTTATAATTCATTTATTGAAGAGAATAAATTCCTTGGGTGGATTAATGACGGACTGGATTTGAAAAATTTGGAATTTTCTTCACTAATTCTTAAAGGAGAAAAAATTAATAATCCTTTATCAACAGATGATCCCCAATTATTAAACTATGGTTTTGGATCTGAAATTCCGATATATACGTGTAAATGTGGAGATATTTACTGTAGTGGTTTAATGGTAGATTTTGTTATATATGATAATAAAATAACTTGGGACTTCGGCGATAAAGTAATGCCTATTCTTATATTCGACCTTGACCAATATAGAAAGGAAATCGATTCAAAAATTAAAGAATTTAAGAGAAATAAGTATGACACCACCTAAACTGTATTAAAATCCAACTTAGCCAAAACGTTTTATACCATTATAACAAAAAATGAAAATTAAATTTCTACTCTTACTTTTAACAATTACAATTCACTCAAGTTGTAACAATTCCATAAAAAATAAATATTTCCCAATAATACTTCAAGAAAAACCTGTCCAATGTGGTCCGATATGTTTAAAAATGATTTGCCAGTATTATGGCAAAGATGTTGACATAAAAGTACTAGAAAAGTTATCAGGAATGGAACGTAATGGAACATCATTACTTGGTTTAAGCGAAGCTGCTGAAAGTATAGGATTAAAAAACTTAGGTGTGAAAATTTCATTTGAACAATTAGTTAATGAAGCACCATTGCCTGCTATCGTTCATTGGAATAATAATCATTTTGTAGTTGTGTTTGAAGCAAAAACTGATTCTATTTGGGTTTCTGATCCCGCCCATGGGAAAATAAAATATTCTAAAAAAGAATTTTGCGAAAGTTGGTTAAAAAGTGAAATAGCTACTTCAAAAGAAGGTGTGGCATTACTATTAGAAAAAACAGAAGATTTTTAAAATAAAAATGATAGACAAAATTATACATGAATTCAGAATAATTTAAAGCTAGACTAAAAGGTTATTTCCTTTTTGCGTTAATGGGTAATTTCTACACACTGTCTAAGAAATAAAAATACTCATATAGATCGATTAGCTCAAATACGCTTCGCTTACTCCAGTTCTTATATTTTGTGTTAGACTTCACTCAATTACAAATTAATGATATTAGATATAATTAAAAGGTTAAAAAACTTATCATAAGTACTAATTTCAGCGGAATTTTGAAAGTATTCGCTGTAACCCAGCAATCAATAAATTTTAATTACTTTTGGCGAAAAATTGTAACCAATCACTGACAAAATGTTTTTAGTAATCAATAAAAGAATAAATTTTGTAAAAATAGTAATGCTGATACAAACTATTGTCTTTTCCGCCTGTGGGCAAACTATTAATAAGGGACTTTCAAAAAGTGATTATTCATTTGGTTTGAAGGAAGCAAAAACTATTAAGAACGAAGTCCTTGCTGGAAATTATGCGAAGGCAGATGAGATGATAAAAACTCTTTCTTCAGATAATTTATCCCAAACGATGGATTGTTTAGCTTTAAATATTGAAGGAGAAATACTAAAAAAATGGTATAATCAATCTAATAATTCTGAGTCTTCTACTTTAGCGATAGGGGTTTATCATAGTCATAAAGGCTGGAAGATAAGAGGCTATGCATATTCTAATGATGTTGATAAAGATGATGCTATGGGGTTTATCGATTACCAAGAAAAATCCAAAGAATTATTGAATAAAATAACAAAGAATAAATCATTGGTAGCCGAAGCTAAAGCTAGGTTAATACGTGTTTACATGAGTCTTGACGAATATGAAAAAGCTTCATTAAATTTTCAAAAATGTATTCAATTAGATCCAAATAATGTCTGGGCATATATACATCAATCTGAATCTATTCAACCTAAATGGGGTGGCTCTCAAAAAGATTTGAATGAGTTTCTTAAAAATATGAGTAAAAATAAATTGATTCAACAAATCATTACCCTAAAATTGACTGTAGACTCATTTATCTCAGATGAGAATTTATTCGATGATGGAGAAGAAAATATAAAACAAAAAGCAAGAAAGACTATACGAGAAATTGATAAAGAAATAGAAGCTAATTCAATAAATTCAATTCATAAATATTTGGTATTTGGATATATGGTCTCAATTAGCCATGAATTGGGTGATAACCACTTACTAAATAAGTACTATTCTAAAATGGATGAAAATTATCCACTGTATCCTTTTGGAATAATAGAATAACCTAAAACATGAATACACTAAAAATGTATAACAAATCATAGCTATCTTTGCTATATTACTGCTGCTATTCTAACCGTTGTGCAAAATCAAAACACTTATAAAATACAGGTATGCAATTCAAAACCGAGGCATTAAAGAATACAAAATGTGTAATATTTGATATGGATGGAGTAATTATTGATTCCGAATTCATTCACAAAAAAGCCTATTACGAAACATTCACCTCATTAGGTATAGAAGTATCTGAAGAATTGTATAAAACGATTACTGGGTCTTCAACACTCAATGCTTTTCAAAAATTAGTTACTCGCTTTAAATTAAACCTCGATCCAAGTGAACTGGTTTTAAAAAAGCGAAACTATTATATCAACTACTTTGAAAGCGATCCATCTTTAAAACTTGTAGATGGAGTTCATGAAATAATCAAATATTTTTTTGACAAGGGAATGACTCTAATTCTTGCCTCTTCATCATCAATGCCTAATATTAATCGTGTTTTTGATCGATTTGAGTTAAACCAATATTTCACTGGGAAAATTAGTGGCGCTGATTTAAAAGAATCGAAACCACATCCTGAGATTTTCGAAAAAGCTTCTATCATGGCCAATATATCGAAAGAGGAATGCGTAATTATTGAAGATTCAGACAATGGAATAGAAGCCGCAAATAAAGCTGGAATTTTCGTTTTTGGTTATTCAAATCCAATGTCAAGCGATCAAACTTTAGAAAATGCTAATAAAGTTATTCGTGAATTCAAGGATTTAAAAGAATTTATTTAATCCGCTCACTATTTATATATTAGTTGAGAAAATAAAACCATGAAACAAAAGTTATTTTTAATTGTAGTATTGTTGTCAAATATACTTTTAGCTCAAAAAAATGATTCGTTAAAACGAGTATTTTTAAAAAACCTTATGAATGAAAGGTTCAAAGAAAGTATTCATGAATATAAAGGAAAAGAGTTACCTCCTTTCGAATTAACACAGTTAAATGGAAAAAAACTCAATTCTCAATCTCTAAAAGGAAAACCCACTGTTATCAACTTTTGGTTTAGTAGTTGTCAACCATGCAGAGATGAAATTCCTCTTTTAAACGAAATCAAATCAGAATTTAAAAATAAAGTCAACTTCATTTCTCTTACTTTTCAAACTCGTAATGAAGTCCAGGAATTCTTAAAAACGAATAATTTCAATTTTATACACTTAATAGAGTCAAGAGAATATATTAAAACATTTGGTTCAATTGGATATCCCAAAACGCTTATTCTAGATAAAAACCTAAAAATTATTGAAATAAAGAATAAGATTCCAAATGATATTGAAAACGAAAAGAAAAATAAATCCAAGTTTAAATCTCAATTATCTAATTTGTTAATAGAGTTGATAAAGCTTTAAAGGTTATTTTATTTCCAACTTTAAAGAAAAAAGCTAAATCAGAGGTTAATAGACAGCAAAAGAAAATTGAAAAGGATAAAAAGCAAAATTCTAAAATTAGAAACTTAGTACAGCAACTATTAACGAATAAAAACTAAGCATAACAACACATAATCTTGGAAAAGCTAGATTATGCTAAACTCCACCTTATTTAAATTACAACATACATACCTCAACTTCATAAATGCAAATAATAAATTGCCTCTTGTAGCTAAAAACCCAACAATAACTACCGTCAAATAGGTTTATTTATTGACCTAGGTCAAATAGTTTGGCTTGAAACAACAGTAGATTTGTAGTCTCACAAAAACATAAAACATTCAAAATGACAATTGCGGAGTTAGACATACTAAAAATATTTGACAGTAGCAGTAAAGTACGATTGGAAAAAGCATTAAACAATCTTAAAAATGGAAATGGAGTTATCTTAATTGACGATGAGGACAGGGAAAATGAAGGCGATTTAATATTCTCAGCCAATAACATGACCGTCGATCAGATGGCATTGATGATCAGAAAATGTAGTGGTATTGTTTGTTTATGCATCACTAATGAAAAAGCTGACTTACTTGATTTACCATACATGATAAAGAACAATACCAGTAATTTTCAAACACCTTTCACTATTTCAATAGAAGCAAAAGAAGGTGTTACAACAGGAGTTTCCGCTAAAGATAGATTAAAAACCATTCAGGTTGCCTGCAATGAAAGTGCTAAAAGTACTGATTTGGCTAAACCTGGTCATGTATTTCCTTTAAGAGCTAATGACAAAGGAGTACTATCAAGGAAAGGACATACCGAAGGAAGCATCGATTTAATGAAATTAGCTGGTTTAAAACCCGAAGCTGTTTTGTGTGAATTAATGAATGATGACGGAACAATGGCTAAAAATGACTCAATAGTAAAGTTTGCTACAGAACATAATATGGTTGTGGTTTCGATTCAAGATATTATTCAATATCGTAAATTTGTAAGAGACTATAGCTAAATGAAAAATCACCGGGAACTTATAACGTTCATAAAAAGGAATGTTGACATTGACGATGAAGATTTAAAAACTGTACTGTCATATTTTAAAACAATTAAAAAAAGTAAAAATCAGATTTTACTTCCAAGCGGAAAAAACAGCCAGGTTAGTTATTTTGTTATTAAAGGTTGTTTAAGACTGTTTTATATAGATGAGGAAGGGAAAGATATTACCCGTTATATTGCTTTCGAAAATCAATTTGCAACAGAATTAGTTAGTTTTATAACAAATCAACCTGCTCAAGAATCTATTCAAGTCATTGAAAATAGTGATCTTTTATATATCACTCATGATGACTTCCGATATCTCATGAAAATTATTCCTCAATGGAAAGACTTTTATAATATCTATTTAGAAAAGGCATATGTAAATAATTCCAAAAGACTAATTTCATTTACTACGTTAAATGCATCAGAACGATACAAACAACTATTTAAAGTTAATCCTGATATTGTAAAACGATTACCCAATAAGATTGTAGCATCTTACATTAATATATCGCAGGAAACATTAAGTAGAATTAAATCTAAGTTCCTGATAAAAAATAAAATAAGTTAGAAGGTAAACTATTTATTTTTCAAATTATTTCTTATTTTAAATGAGTTGAAAGTAAAACAACTTATGAAATTATAACATAATGAAAATTCAAGGAAGTATTGAAATAAACGCCCCAAGGAATAAAGTAATAGAATACTTTTCAAATCCAGAATATCTGAAAGAGTATCAAGATGGTTTTGTTAGTAAAGAGTTAATTTCCGGAAGTTTTGGACAAAACGGAGCTGTTTCGAAAATGCTTTATCAAACAGGAAAAAGAAAAATGACATTAGTCGAAACTATCATTAATAACGATTTTCCAGAATCATTTGATGCCCATTACCATCATAAGTTTATGGATAATACTATGAAGTGTTATTTCCAAGAGTTAGACTCTTCGACAACAAAATATAGTTACGAAGTAGAATACACTAGAATAAATTGGTTTTTGCCAAAGTTAATGGCTTTACTTTTTCCGTCCATTTATAGAAAACAAATTGAAAAATGGGTTCGTCAGTTTAAACACTTTGTTGAAAATCAAATGCAAATTCAAAATTGATTTCATAACACCATAAAAGGATAAAATTGTCTTGTCATTTATTTCAAAACATAACAAGTTATTCTATCTTAAATCTTTACTCTAATAAAAAAATAATTGAGCTACTTACAAATGTTAAAAAAACAGTCGCAGTTTTAACAAAAATTCTTTCTTGTTTTTTGACTAAGTTGCGTTATATTTACCATCCCATAAAATATTAAATCAATCTCATGAAAAAGGTATTCATTTTATTCTTTTTTCTGGTTACTCATTTAGCAGTAGGACAAGGAAATTATGAAGAAGTAATCTCTAACGCTATTCTCAACTACGACAGCACCAAGATTGACAGTTTGGCGAAATCCATTGGCTACAAAGGAGGTGAACAAGTTGAAACACTGGTTAGATTCAAAGTTAATCATGAAGGAAAAACTGTCGATGTTACAGCTGAAGGCCCTCATGAAATTTTCATAAATGAAAGTATAAAAATCATTGAGAACCTTCCAAAGTTAGATTTTGGTATAACTATAGAGGAAGGAAAAACATTAAGTTTAAAGCTTCCTATCAATTTTAGTATAAAACTCGATAGTGAACAGTAAAATTTATAATTTAAAAAAGGCACATTTGAAATGTGCCTTTTTTTTTGACCACAAGCAAACACCATTTTTTAGAATTACTTAAATTGCAAGATATTTGGGCAGTACTATGAAAACTAAACTTGATATTAACAATTGGAACAGAAAAGAAATTTTTGATTTTTTTAAAGGATTTAGTGAACCTTTTTATGGTTTAACGGTAGATATCGATTGTACCATTGCCTATGACTTTTGTAAAAAAAACAACATTTCCTTTTTTCTTTTTTACCTTCATAGATCTTTAATAGCCGTTAATAAAATTGAAAATTTTAAGTATCGAATTATTGCTGGAGAGGTTTATGTTTATGACAAAGTAAATGCTTCACCAACCATAAATAGGCCCAATGGAACTTTTGGTTTTTCTTACATGGCTTTTTATAACGAGTTTTCTAAATTTGAAAGAGAGGCTAAATTAGAAATTGAAAGAGTTCAAGCAACTACTACCCTTATTCCTGCAACTTCAAGTGAAAATGTTATTCATTATTCATCTATCCCATGGATTAAATTTAGCGCTTTATCACATGCTAGACATTTCGAGTTTGAAGATAGCTGTCCAAAGATTAGTTTTGGTAAAATGACGGACAACGGTAATAAAAAGGAAATGCCTATGTCAATTCATGCCCATCATGCTCTTATAGATGGATCACATATTGGTGAATATATAAATCTTTTTCAAGAACTTTTAAATAATACCTCTTTATAAAATATGGAGTTATTAGCTGAATATGTAAAAAAACTGGTAGATATTTCAGATGAACACTTACATCAGTTTGTCAACTATTTTGATATGGTTTCTATAAAGAAGAAAGAGTTCTTGTTAAAGCAAGGAGATATTTGCAATTTTGAGGGGTTTATTATAAAAGGTTGTTTTAGACTATTTACCATTGATGAAAAAGGAAATGAGCACACACTATACTTTGGTATCAAAAATTGGTGGGTAACCGACTTAAATAGCTTTCTAAACAAAACTCCAGCTACTTTTACTATCCAAGCTCTTGAAGATAGCGAGGTGTTGTTAATCAATAGAAAAAATAAAAACAAATCCTTTGAGCAAATTCCCGCTATCGAAAAAATGTTTAGGGTTATGACCCAGAAATCTCACGTGGCATTAGAACAACGAATGATCCGAAATATAAGTACCACTGCGGATCAGCGTTATATTGAATTTATATCGAAGTATCCTCAAATTGCTGAGCGTCTTACCAACATTCAAATAGCTTCTTATTTAGGTATTTCTCATGAATTTCTTAGTAAAATTCGTAGAAAGATAGTGAGAGAATAAATCTATTTTCCTAAAAACTTAAACACTCATTCAATTTATTGTACTAGTTCAATGTTTTTTGATACTAAGTACTTCATTTTTGCCTTGTAATTTGAAAAAATATAAGAATGAAGTATTTATTAAACCCTTTATTTATTGTTGCAGCCCTGTTTATATTCATAAGTTGCGATGATAATGACGACATCACAAACGAATTAACATCTGCTGAAATTGCCAGAGGTTTTTACCAAGAAGTTATTGTTGAAAAAGACATGACTAAATTCAATAAATATATTGGAAATTCCTATAAACAACATGCTCCAGCTTATGCGGATGGTGTTGAGCCTTTGAGAGAAGAATTACAATCAAACGCTAATAGCAATAACAAAATAGAAATATTAAGAGTAGTTGGAGAAAATGACTACGCAGCCTTACATTCCTTATGGACCGTCGGTTCAGAACAGTATATTTACGTTGATATATGGCGTGTTGAAAATGGCAAGCTAGTAGAGCATTGGGACCAATATCAGTCACCTCCGAGTGAAGCAGCCAATGACAATACCATGCATGCTGGTCCTGATACCAATATTCATACTGAACAAAACTTAGCACAAAATAAAGAAAGAGCTATCGCTGTTTTGAAAACTTTTGACAATTTAGATGATCTATCCGCCGTTGAAAATTATGTTGCTGATGAGTACATTCAACATAATCCAACTGCAGCTGATAAAAAGACAGGGTTATTGGATTTAATGGCTTTTTTAAAAAGCATCAATTACAAATCAAATACAACCATTGCAAAGGTAATTGCCCAAGGCGATATGGTAGTTATTCATTCAAAAGTTGAGGATTTAAACGCAATAGAAAATGCTATTTCTGGGGTTATTGATATATTCAGATTTGATAATAATGGAATGATTATAGAGCACTGGGATGTTATTGAAACCATGACTGGGCAATCATTAAACAATAATGATCCATTCGAATATCCAAATTAGTTCGAATACTCAAATTAGATCTCCCTTCTAACAAACCTGCCCGAAGAAATTTGGGTGGGTTTCACTTTTCTTTTTAAATATGTCAATTGAGTTTTTCGAGGGCTGTGTTTCTAAAAGCTCTGAAGTTAGAATAAGAAATATTACTTTAAACCAATTTATTACAAATTTAAAAGGGTAAACTCTAGAAAATACAACCATAAATTATCTCTATTGCATTCTTCATGAATTTACCCGTTAAAACAAGATGTCCCCCCTCTTGTTCTAAACTAGCCCATAGGTGCAACCTACACACCTATAAAACCAAAACAATGTTTACCTTATTCTTTAAATAAAATATACTTCAAAATAACGGTATTTCTTTTTTAGAATCTTTTAATATTGTTATACAGAACTATATTATACTTTTTTAAATAAATTTCTTTGATTCAAAAGCTATTGAGTACAAATTATTTCAGTTTCTGTTATAAATATTTGTCATTGAATCATGAAATAAATTTGAAATGACTCTAGTATTCTTATTATAATTACCATTCAGAAGAAAAAACAAACAATTCAGAAATAAAATGCATTGTTTTTATCTTTTGAAACTACTTTTGGTCATTTTTCAAACTGAAATTGTATGAAATTCTATTCTCACTTACTAACTATTTCGCAAACTCCTTCAAAGGTTCATTGTCATTCAAAGATCATATTAAAGAAAGCTAGAGAAATTTCCGAAAAATTAGGTATTGCTGATTCTGAATTATATAATCATCATACTACAATGACTAATTATGTTTACAATAATGCCCCTGTCCATAAAATGATAACTGCAGTTGTTTTCTATGATGTATTATACTTTATGGATGATTTTTTCGGAGAAGATACACAAAAAGGAATACTTCCTGATATTAATAAAGTTCTAAATATTTGGGCAGGAAATGATAATTACTATCATTCGAGTGATGAAAGGTTATCAAACCTTTATAAAGGATTAGGACTTATTAGCTCTGAATTTAGAAATAACTCCTCTAAATTTCACTTTAACAAATTAACGAAATCAATCTCTAATCATTTACAGTATTCTTTGAGTCCATATTTATTCAAATCAATAAAGGAATATTTCGAAATTAGATTGCACACGGGTGGAATGCTTCCTGTTATCGATCTTATCGAATATATGTATGATATTTACCTAACCGAAGAGTTAATTCAGCAAATTCCAGAACTTTCTAAAATTAGATATGAATGTGCGCTTATAGGCGGTTTGTCTAATGACATATTCTCGTATCCTAAAGAAAAACATAGCGATTATAACTTAATCAATGTTATCATAAAATATAACAACAATCTATCTCTCTTTGAAGCTACCAAACAATCAATAGAAGAGGTTAACCTTATTCACCAAAATTATCAGAATACACATAAGACTATTCAGAGGAAATTAACAGGTTTTACAGAAGGTATTAAACAATCATTAACTGAATATTTGAATGCTCTTGACGTTGTTGTTTCGGCTTCTTATCATTGGCAAAAAAGCACGAAAAGATATATGCATGAAAAACATATTTTGGAAGATATGAAGCTGGAAATAAGCTATTCGTAGTTTTCAATTTAACCTGTATTTTTCATCATTGATGCTCAAAAAAACTTAAATCTTCTGAAAAAAAAGAGTATCTTATTGGTATTTCAGGACTTATTATAAGTATAACCAAAGTTCTTAAAGGCTATTTATTACTAAATATTGAATATTTTAATAAATTAATCGTATATTTTTGTTGTATTACAATGATACTTAATCCCCTAAATTCATTAAATGCATAACCCTAATAATAAGAGAAAGGTATTTAATCTCAATAAACTTGGTTTCAAAGGTTGTTTAGATTTTGGTTATTATAACTATCATATAGCGGAGCCTAACTTAGAAATCCACAGGCACAAAGATTCTATTGAAATTTGTTATTATTTGAAAGGCGAGCAATTTTATGAAATAGATAATGAGTTATTTAAACTTCGAGGAAATGAATTTCTTATAGTTCCTCCGAATGTTCCGCACGGAAGTGGTGCATATCCTGAAGATATTGGTGAATTATTTTGGTTACAACTTGAGTTATGCGAAAATGGAACACTATGCTACTTATCTAAAAAGGAATCTAAATACTTAATAAATCAACTTAGAACAAAAGAAAGAAAAGTTCATAAGGGTACTTTTAACTTGAAGCCTATTTTAGAAAAAATAATTAGGCATTTAGAGTGTATAGAAAACACAATAAACACGATAAGTATTAATAATTTAATTGTTCAACTTTTGTTAGAAACTCTTAATGAAAGTAATAGAACAACTAACAAAGATCAAACACATAAATTAAAGGACATCGATGAATTCATTGAAAAAAATATACATCGACAAATTTATGTAGATGAACTTGCCGATTTATTTTCTTTGTCCACTGCTTACTTTAAAGTTTGGTTTAAACAAAACTTCGGTATTCCTCCAAACACCTATATTAGTCGTATCAAAATACAACGGGCAAAAGAATTAATGAAAACCAATTGTCAGGTAACCAAAATTGCATTTGAATTGGGTTATAATTCCTCTCAATACTTTGCCACAGTATTTAAAAAACATGTTGGTGAATCTCCTAGATCATTTATGAAATCATTGAAAAAATAACCTCTGTCTTACTTAACATATTTAGTTTTCTTCAATGTACTTAGTATAATAAATGAGATTAAGAAAAATATTGCCAAACAAAGAACACTCCACTGCATTGAGTTTGTCATAGCATACAGCAATCCATAAACGAAAGTTCCTAAAACGATAGCTATTTTCTCAGTAACATCGTAAAAACTGAAGTAGATTGTATGATCTTGAGTTTCTGGCAATAACTTAGAATATGTTGAACGAGTTAAGGACTGAATCGCTCCTAATACAAAACCTAATAAACCACCTAAACCGTAGAAGTACAAATCTACATTCTCTAAGCTTTTGTCCAATGAAAACGCACAAAAACATACCAGCGTCCATATTCCTAGAGTGATTTTTAAGGCTAATATATTTCCATATCTTTCGGATAATCTTGAAAATAGAAACGCCCCTAATATTGCTACTACTTGAACTAGAAGTACCGTAATAATCATACTTGTAGAATCCAATCCTAGCTCCTTCGACCCAAAAATTGTCGCTGTTAAAATAATTGTCTGCACTCCAATACTTAATAAGAAAAATGAAGCTAGAAACTTTCTTAGATAAGGATAGTTTTTCAGTTCTGATAAAACAATCTTTAACTCTCTAAAACCTTTCCAGATATAATCATCCTCTGGTTTTTTGTTGTAAATATTATTCGGAAGTCTCTTAAATGTTAAGTGTGCAAAACCAACCCACCAAATTCCAACAATAACAAAAGAATATCTCATCATTGTAAGCTTGTCTTCACCACTTTCTTGTGACAATATCATACCGAGGCAAACCAATAGTAACAATACGGAACCAACATATCCGTATATAAAACCTTTTGCGCTCGCTCTATCCTGTTGTTCAGGTAATGCAACTTCAGGTAAGTAAGCGTTGTAAAATACAATACTCGCCCAAAAACCGATACTTGCTAATATGGTGAACCATATTCCAATCCAAACTGTATCTACTCCTTTAAAAAAATACAAACTCATTACAGCTAGAGATCCCATCCAACAAAAGAATCGCATGAACTTTTTCTTACTCCCTGTATAATCAGCTATTCCAGATAAAATAGGAGAAATAAAGGCAACTACTAAAAACGAAAACGATAAGGCATAGTTATAAAGTGCTTCAGGATGTTCCCACTCAATCCCCAAGAATTGAACTACTTTGTTTTCTGTAATTGCTCCGTAGTACAAAGGAAAAACCGCTGTACTTATTACAAGTGAATAAACAGAGTTAGCCCAATCGTAAAAGGCCCAACCGTTAATCACTTTTTTACTACCAATTTTATACATAATTAACTAAATAAAAAACCGTTCTAAAATTAGAACGGTTTGCAATATAATATAAATTATAAGTACTTGTTTATTTTTTAGCAGGTACGTTATACTTTGCAGCTAATTGACGTGCTTCAGGTAAATACGCTCTCAAAGTTTGAATTCTGCTTTGATTCGAAGGGTGTGTACTTAAAAATTCTGGTGGTGCTTTTTTCCCTGCACGCTGACTCATTCGTACCCATACTTCAGCAGCTTCTTCTCCATTATAACCAGCCATTAGCATAAACACTAAACCTAATTTATCTGCTTCTGTTTCATGTGTTCTACTAAAAGGAAGCATTACACCAACCTGACTACCAATACCATAAGCTGTATTCCATAAAGCGGCATTTTTACTATTTCTTGTACCTAAAGCTACTGCTACTCCACCAAGTTGTTGCAACTGTCCTGTTGACATTCTTTCTTGTCCATGTTTAGCAAATGCATGCGCTACCTCATGTCCCATTACTGCAGCAACCCCGTCTTCGTTTGCACAAATAGGCATTATACCCGTATAGAACACAACTTTACCACCAGGTAAACACCAAGCATTTACTGTTTTATCTTCGACCAAATTGAATTCCCATTTATAGGCATCCGCTTCAGCTTGCATTCCATTTGCTCTCATAAATCTATCAACTGCAACGGAAATTTTCTTTCCAACTCTTTTTACTTGATTTGATTTAGAAGCATCTTTCGACAACTTATTTTCTTTTAGAAATCCTTCGTACTGGGCAAAACTGGCTGGTAATACTTGTGCATCACTTACCATATTTAATCTTTTTCTTCCAGTAATGGGCACTGTACTACACTGCACCAACATAGTAGCCACAAATGCTAAGGCTATCATTTTCTTCATACTCTAATATTTTGTTCAGGTTATTATACAGTAGTATGACACAAAAATAAATTTCATGTCACAAAACATCTCATTAATTATGTCTTCTAATTTACAAATTCTATATTTATAGTAAAAACACCAATTGATGAATTTTACCAACGTACGTGTACATCAAAAAAGTATTCAAATACCAAAAAAAATAATATTACTTGCTAAATCACTACAATTTATATCATCAAATTATGCTGCCAAGTTCGGTACAAAACTCTTTGTAACACCAGTAAAATTCCCTCCTCCTAAGAGAGAGAAAATGCTGTACAAAAGTGCTCAAAAAAAAGTAATTCAAATTCCGAGTATAAACAAGAATGTTGAAGTTTTACAATACGGTTATTCCAAACGAAAAGTTCTATTTGTTCATGGATGGGCAGGTAGAAGTACCCAACTATTTTTAGCTGCTGACAAATTACTTGAAAATGGGTATATGTACATTTCTTTTAACGGTCCTGCCCATGGTAAATCGTCAGGAAAAACTACTTCCATGCTCGAATTTGTAGAAACCATAAGGGAAATTGACAAACAGTTTGGCCCTTTTGAAATCGCCATTGGTCATTCTTTTGGTGGTATGTGTTTATATAACTCTATAGCCGAAGGTTTCTCTGTAAATAAACTAATAACAATTGGCGCTGCCGATAACATATCTGGTGTGATAAGAGGTTTCACAAATAGTTTGCAATTAAAACCTATTATTGCTGAGAAAATGAAAAATATATTCGATAAGCAATGGCAAAGAGATATTGATAATCATTCTTCAAGTGTTGTTGCTAAAAAAATACAAATTCCAACATTGGTAATTCATGATAGCATGGATGGAGATGTTCCTGTAAGTTCTGCTATAAAGATTCGTCAAAGTTTAAAGGAGGGTGTACTTTTTATTACTCAAGGTTTGGGGCATACCAAAATACTTCGAGATAAAGAAGTTACTTCGAAAATAATCAACTTTATTAAAAGTTGACTTTTGTAGAATCGTTAAATTTTAGATGTATGAAGAAATACGTTTTATTCGTTTTCATTGGAATTTTATTTTCAACGGTATCAACTGCACAGAAAAAGAAATATAAAGTTTCTAAACCAAATAGCGAATGGCAAAAACTCCTTACACCAAAGCAATACTATGTACTTAGACAAGCAGGTACAGAAAGACCATTTACAAGTCCGTTAAACAAAAATTATAAAAAGGGAATTTACGCTTGTGCCGCTTGTAAAACTCCCTTGTATAAATCTGAACACAAATATGATTCTGGTTCAGGATGGCCATCTTTTGATAGAGCAATTAAAAAAAATGTAGAAACTGATGTAGATTACAAAATTGGTTATGCCAGAACAGAATTGAAGTGTAATACATGTGGCGGGCATTTAGGGCATTCATTTAGAGATGGTCCAAGAGAAACTACAGGTATTCGACATTGTATCAATGGAGTTGCCTTGGAGTTCATTCCAAAAAAATAATATTTGTACATTAGAGCTAGTAGAAACTAGCTCTTTTTTTATCTATGGAAAATTCTTATTTATCGAGTGTTGTTAAACAAGCAAACTATTATAAAAAACTTGGAGATGAAACTTTAAACAGGTTAACAGAGGAACAACTATTTTATACACCTGATAGTTTAAGCAATTCAATAGCTATCATAGTGAAACATATCGCTGGAAATATGCTCTCACGCTGGACTAACTTTTTAACCGAAGATGGAGAAAAAGATTGGAGAAATCGAGATTCGGAATTCGTTAATTCTTTTGCATCTAAGAAAGAAGTTGTCTTATACTGGGAAAAAGGATGGAATTGTTTTCTTGCAGCCCTAAATTCTTTAAGCTCAAATGATCTTGAAAAAATCATCCATATCAGAAATCAAGGTCACACGGTTACTGAAGCAATAAATAGGCAACTTTGTCATTACCCCTATCATATTGGACAGATTGTCTTTTTAGGAAAACTCATTTTAAAAGAAAACTGGAAATCTCTTTCCATTCCTAAAAATCAATCTGAAACCTACAATAAAGAAAAGTTTAATCAAAAAAAATCAAGAAAACATTTCACCGACGATCTCTAACCATAAAGTGGTACGCTAAATTGCCTTACCTCTTTCTCGGAGGTATACGATAAACTAACATTATTCCTCCACGATATGGGATAAACTCTCCACTCAAATTAAAAGGTCTGGTTAAAGATTCGTCTATATTATCTACACGCTCACCGTCTTCATTATATCCACGATAATGGGCCTGTTGGCTTCCTCCTCCAACAAAAAATTCCAATGCCCAGTTTTTACCTATGTCCGTTTTATATCCAACTGTTAAACCGAAGTATGTATTTCTTCCTGATTGGTATGAGTATTTAATCTTTCCATACTTTCTTAAGGTAAACATTCCAAAACCAACGTGTCCTCCAACGAAAAAGCCACGCATATTTGGTTTAAAGTATCTTCTATATTCAGGAAAAATTTGAGTTATTTGTAATGGACTACCACCAATTGAATCCCAAAAAGAACCCAACACATCTAATTGAACACTACTCTTGTCAGTCATTTGAATTTCTACACCAACATTAGGAATTAAAAAAGCCGTTGTTAAAGCATTAAACTTTACCTCTGTTTGTGCTTGTATTGTTGATGAAATTATAAAAACAAAGAAAATTATAGGGGACCATATCTTTTTCATTTCTAAACGTTTTAAGTTTTAAAAGCAGCCAAAATTAGTTATTTCACCTATTATTCAGTCAATAATTCTTAATTATTTTTAGGAGTTGAGGCTGATTTTAACAGTTATTTTAACAGTTAAAAACTGAGTACTAAACATCTACGAAATTCTGAATTAAATTTGATTTGATTCATACAAGTCCTATTATCTCTTCATTATCCTAAGGTCAACTAAAAATTAACTACAATCACTTCAATTTACCATAGTAAAAGCTACGTTACTAGAACTAAAATCGCTATATTTGTGCCTCTAAAAATGAAGCCGATACATGTTTAATAATTTAAGCGAAAAGTTAGATAAGGCGTTACACACGCTAAAAGGACACGGAAAAATCACCGAAGTTAATGTTGCCGAAACCTTAAAAGAAGTTCGTAGAGCTCTACTTGATGCCGATGTTAACTTTAAAATAGCTAAAAATTTCACCAAAACGGTTAAAGAAAAAGCCATTGGTCAAAACGTATTAACTACATTAAACCCAGGCCAATTAATGGTGAAACTCGTTAAAGACGAATTAACAGCTTTAATGGGTGGTGATACCGTTGGAATAAATTTAGGAGGTTCGCCTACAGTTATTTTAATGTCGGGGCTTCAAGGTTCTGGTAAAACAACTTTTTCTGGTAAACTTGCAAATTATTTAAAAACAAAAAAATCTAAGCAAGTATTACTTGTAGGATGTGATGTTTACCGTCCTGCGGCTATCAATCAGCTTCGTGTTGTGGGAGAGCAAATAGGAGTTGAAGTTTATGCCGAAGAAGGTAATCAAAATCCTGTTGAAATTTCTCAGAACGCTATTAAACATGCAAAAGCAAACAGTAAGAATGTTGTTATAATCGATACGGCTGGTCGTTTGGCTGTAGATGAGGAAATGATGACGGAAATATCTAACATCCATAAAGCTGTTAAACCTCAAGAGACCTTATTTGTTGTAGATTCTATGACAGGGCAAGATGCTGTAAATACAGCCAAAGCCTTTAATGATCTATTGAATTTTGACGGTGTAGTTCTTACAAAATTAGATGGTGATACACGTGGTGGTGCCGCTCTTTCAATAAAATCTGTTGTTGATAAACCTATTAAGTTTATAGGTACTGGTGAAAAAATGGATGCTATTGATGTGTTCCATCCAGATCGTATGGCTGATCGTATTTTAGGAATGGGAGACGTTATCTCGTTAGTTGAGCGTGCTCAGGAACAATACGACGAACAAGAAGCTAGAAAACTTCAGAAAAAGATTGCCAAAAATCAATTTGGTTTTGATGACTTTTTAAGTCAAATTCAACAAATCAAAAAGATGGGTAGCATGAAAGATTTAGTTGGAATGATTCCTGGGGCAGGAAAAGCTTTAAAAGATATTGATATTGATGATAATGCTTTTAAAGGAATAGAGGCTATTATTCACTCTATGACTCCTTCAGAAAGAAGTACTCCAAGTCTTATTAACGCAAGTAGAAAGAAAAGAATCGCTAAAGGATCAGGAACATCCGTTCAAGAGGTCAACCAACTAATGAAACAGTTTGACCAAATGAGCAAAATGATGAAGATGATGCAAGGTGGTGGTGGAAGAAAAATGATGCAAATGATGCGAGGAATGAGATAAAATTTTAATAATATAGAAAGTAAAAAGAGAAGTATCGGCTTCTCTTTTTACTTTCTACCTTTATACATAAACAACAACACAACATATCATGATATTACTCGACGGAAAAAAAACTTCTGCTGATATTAAAGAAGAAATCGCTTTAGAGGTTGCCGATCTTAAGGCAAAAGATAAAAAAGCTCCTCATTTAGCAGCTATTATTGTAGGAAATGATGGTGCTAGTTTAACTTATGTAAATGCTAAAGTAAAAGCCTGTGAAAGAGTTGGTTTCGAATCTACTCTTATTAGACTTTCGGAAGAAACTACAGAGGAGGAATTATTGAATGAAATCGCAGTATTAAATGTTGATAACGATATCAACGGATTTATAGTTCAATTGCCTTTACCTGCTCACATTGATGAACAAAAAGTACTAATGGCTGTTGCCCCTGAAAAGGATGTTGATGGTTTTCACCCTATGAATGTTGGTAAATTAGCATTAAATCTACCAACCTTTATTTCGGCTACTCCATTCGGTATTTTAGAATTATTAGAAAGATACAATGTTGAAACTTCGGGTAAAAATGTAGTAGTTATAGGTCGAAGCCATATTGTTGGAAGTCCTATGAGTATACTTCTTGCTCAAAAAAGAAAAGTAGGGAACGCTACAGTAACCTTAACTCATAGTAGAACTAAGAATTTGGAAGAAATTACCAAGGAAGCTGATATAATTGTTGCCGCTTTAGGTATTCCTGAGTTTTTGAAAGGTGAAATGGTAAAAGATGGTGCAGTAATTATCGATGTAGGAATTACCAGAGTTGCTGATCCTTCTAAAAAGAGTGGATTCAGATTAGTTGGTGATGTAGATTTTGCAGGTGTAAAAGACAAAGTTTCTCACATTACTCCTGTTCCTGGTGGTGTTGGTCCAATGACAATTGCTATGCTCTTAAAAAACACTCTACTGGCTTACTATAGACAAGAAGACTAAGTTCAATATTATAAAAATAAAAGAGAAAGACTGCAAATCAACTTGCGGTCTTTTTAATTTTAGTGATTCATTCGTTCTCTTATATTCGTTACTTTCGAAAGAACTCTTTTCAATAAATTAAGTAAAGCCTGTTGGTTTTCCTCCGAGGCTGGTGTACCATTTGTAGTAACCGTATTACTGACATTCAACGTTGGTTGTACAGGATTATTAAATGCATTTTTAATTGCCTCTGATTTCTGTAATATTTTTTGGGTATAATAGATAAGTTCATCTTGATTCCCTGACCATTCAGGCAAAGGTATTAACTCCACTTCCCTAATAAACGACAAATCATTCTCAAGAACAGTTTCAATCCATTCTGAGTAACCATATCGTGATAATTTTACTTTCGTATTCGAAGCATCTGCTGGTGCCTGAAACAAGGTTTTTAATGTGCCTGTAAAGTTTAGGTTTTCTTGCAAAACATTTTCTGGTGAGGGAACAAAATCGGTAACAGTAACATCGGTACTTGTTAAGTTTATTAATTCAATGTACTTATATGTTCCTGTACTATCAATATATCCAAATTCAATGGCAGATCCATTAGCAGTAGAAATAGTTCCTGTTGCTTGAATACTTTTGAATTTTGCTCCAAACCTTAAAGCACTTGTATTTAAAGTTATAATTTGTTCCGTTTCATCAACTGTGAATACTCCTGTCGCTGTTTGATCAATTACTATATCCCAGCCAGTTCTCAACACTAGCTGATCTCCAACAGTGGAAAAAAAAGAGTTTTCAATTCCCAAAGAAGTTACATTATCAACTTTAAAACTTTTAGCTCTGTCGTACAGCTTATCTAAATCATCAATTGCAGTGTAAGCATCGACAATAGCTTTATTTGTTTCCGAAACGCTAGTATCTTCGAAAATTTTTGTGGTTAATGAAGTTCCATTTACTCCTTTTAACTCTGCATCGGGAATTATTTGATACAAATGATTATATGACCAAATATGAACATCAAACAAATCGCTATCATCATTATTTTTACCTCTATAATCCCATGCATAAGTACCAGTATTTAAACCATTTGCAGCACCTGAATTAGCCACATTTGCAGCCAATAAAATTTGTTGTTGCGGAATATCTCCATTTACATCCGTTTGAACCAAATACTCATTATCGGCCATGTTATTCACCACATGCCCTTCCCTATTGTAAGTTCCTCTATTACCATTATTAGTATCAACAATATACATCGTAGCACCTTGCACAGGGTTATTACTTATATCTTGTACATTCAGATCCAACTCTTGATAAACTAATACCACTCCATATCCATTTCCATGGCCACTTTGATGATTTCCAGCAATTAATTGAGAACCTGTTTTTGAATTAATTAATATTGGGCGACATCCAGACCAAAACTTTATATCTTGAGTATTTCCTCTATCTCCTCCTGAATACCCTCTAAAAGTAACATCATAATTTGGTGTAGAAGAAGAGAATGCAATAGCCCCTCCTGTTGTTTCGGGTCTATAATTATTCATTTGTTGTGGTCTTCTCAAAAAAGTTATATCTCCTTCACCGTTTCCAATAAAAGTGAGACCATCAACAACAAAATTATCAGAGCTTTGTCTTACTTGAACCACATCTGAAGTCGCACTTCTCCTTACTAATAATACACCATTGGTAATGTTTACCGATGATGTTGGTTCTGCAAACCACGGTAGTTGCCCTACATCAATTGTAGCTCCCCTCCAGTTCCAAGTAGCCCCTCCTCTAACATAAAGTACCGCTTGACCTGAACCACAACACCCCGCATCAGTTGAAGACACAAATATTCCAAGTCCTAACGTTTGTCTTGTGATTCCATTTACAGTCACATCGCTTCCTAAGTTATATTCCGCTCCATTTTGAATATCGATAATTGGGTTTCCTGGATTATTAAACAAAAGCTGTTCTTGTTCAGGATTATGATTGAGAGTTCCCTGAATTACCAATCGTAAATTATTTAAGTTGTATGTGATATATTGATTGGCTCCTGCTCCATTAGTGGTTGTGGTTACACCAGCTATGGCCGCCAAGCCTGATAAGTTATTATCCGTTCCTGTTTGTGTAATAACACCTCCAGACAAAGTAAAATTTGCCAATGCAGTATTTACAAATAAGACAAGGCAAATGACAAAGAAACCAATACTTTTCTTCATATTTTAATTATAAGTTAAAGCTTGTACTTCAGCGAGTGTACTTGGTTGAGCTCCAGTACCTGTTGATCTCATCTCAGCATTTATATCCGTTTTATCATACCTTATCACGAGATACTCTGTTCCATTTTCGATCATAGAAACATAACAATAATCATCATCTTCAAACATTAATTCTGAAGTAACATCTTTAAATGTCGTAGTTATTTCAAAAACCGAACTATTATTATTAATTGTTAAAAAAGGGTCTGTTGAAGTAATATTCTTAATAGGAGTCAACATTTGCCACGAGGTATCATCTCTAAAATACACTCCTTTAATTGTAGTATTATAAAGAATGGATCCCTCATTAGGTAATGAAATAGAATTCATTTCCGTTGTTGAAGCTTTTGGTAGACCAAACAAAGAATTAGCATCTATCTGAGAAAACATCACATTAGAAGATACCAATAATAAAAAAGTTATTTTTTTCATCACGATTATTTAAGGGGGGTAATCAAATATAACAAAGTTATTCGTAGTATCAAAAAATCAACCACTTAAGAATCCTTAATAAAAAAGTAAATAGAACATCTATATAAATATGTAAGGTTAAACCTTATGAATTAATAAGGTGATGCTATTTATTTTGATGATCAAAACGTAATTGTCCTAGAATCAATCCATTTTACAACCTTTGGCCAGACCTCTTTTTTTGCGTTTTGAGATTTTAAAATTCTGCTATGGTCATAATTCTCTAAATTTCCTTTTTCCTTTGATAAATACCATAGTTGATTAGATTCGTTTCTAAAAGCATTTATAAACTTTTCGCATCCAATTTTTGGGGCAATAAACGTATCTCCTTTGGCACATATTGATAAGATTGGTACATTTATCATTGGCATTTTTTCCATATAATTGAAACCATTGTTTCCAATAAAATTCCCCTTCAAATTCCAATCAAACCATTGCTTCATTGTATAATAACTTTCATCATGCTCTGTTGACCCTACTTTATTTGCTGGAACCTTACCCAGCAACATTGTAATGTATTTACCAAAAAATATTTTTATCTTATTTGAAAAACGAGTTCCAGCACCAAAAGCCTGAGTACCAAATAGCGTTATACTTTTTATTTTTGTTTGATAGTTGGGCTTATTTATTAACAACATTATTAAAGCTATTCCTCCTCCACTATGAGCTAGGCAATCAATACTTCGGATAGACATATTCACAAACAAAAAATCAAATACAGATTTTAAATCATATTTAGCAATGGTTTCAAAATTAAAGTCTGAATCAACTTTATCACTATTTCCATGATTTCTCCATTCCATAATCCAGCATATAAAACCTCTTTCAGTTAAAAAACTAGCTATTCCTTCACAAATCTTTTTATTCGAAAAAGTTCCATGGGTTAGTAGAATGTTTCTTCCCGAGGTATCTTCAGAATATAGCTTCCATAATGCAATAGAAACTCCATCTGATGTTGAAATATGGTATCGTTTTTCCTTCAGATTAATATTATTGATTAGATTAAAAATTCCCTGTCTTTATTCATGCTTTAATACAGTTATTGGTGTTCCTTGGATTCCTGCATAAAAAACGATAATTTCAGCTGGAACAGCTCCTTCATTTTTCCCATAATGCCAAGTATTCACCAATTCAACAATAGGATCTCCTTTCTTTAAGTATAAAGTATCATTTTTCTCACTTATCACAGTTAAAGCTCCTTTTAAAAGAACTCCAGCATTGATTTCAGGGTGCTTATGAATTTCTAGTTTCTTTTTTGGAGGAATAGTAATACGAAGTATAGAAACTTTCGGTTGACCTTTTGGATACTCTGGAAGAATATCTCCATTCCAACTTTTGGTAGTTTCAGTTAGTTTAACAACTTTTATATCTGACGTTTCATTTGATTTGCATGAATTGCATAATAGACAAACAAAACAAACTCTGATTAACAAGTTTTTCATACGAAGGGATTAATATTAATTACACCCCCAATGTATAACTTTAGCCTTAATCAACATAACATATCCACTATAAAAAATATTGACCTATGTTAACCAATTCTTCTTAATTGCAAAGCCCGAAAACCACACTAAAAATATTCCAAAACCAACTACTAAAATAGGCATCGTTATTGTATGAAGTAATCCATAAATATCAATTGACTTCGTGAAAAACACATTATGAGTCATTTGAGGAACAATGGCCAAAATAGAAATAATAAAAGCCATTTTTGCCCATTTCTTCTTAAAGATTAAACCTATTGACCCTGCAAGGCCAAAGAACACAGCTATTCCGAATATAATTGTAACCCACATAGGATATTCAGTATACAAAGCTTGTTGGTTATCTGGTAGTTGAGCCAGAGTTTCTTCAGAAATAAAAGTATGTATATAGAAAGAGAAAACACCCATCATATTCCACAGCAAAAAAAAGATAGCCAGAACCCAATACCAATTTGGTACTTTATTATTGTTTTCCATAATTTTTGATTTAGTTAGTTACACAATACAATCCCTTAAAGATTGACTATGATAAAGTTAGTCATTTTATCCAAAACCTTATCTTCTTTTATTTTAATTCATAAAAAAAGGTCTATCTTAATGATAGACCTTTATTCTCTCTAAAAATACATTTTACTGTAAGCTTGCTAAGCTATTTTTTATAGTTTCAATTTTTGCCAAAGCGTCAGCTTCCTTCTTCTTTTCGTTTGCTACAACTTGCTCAGGTGCATTGCTCACAAAACGCTCATTAGCCAATTTCTTTTGAACAGATTTTAAAAACCCTTCTGTATAATTAAGCTCTTCTGTTAACTTTTGAACCTCTTCTTCAACATTAATATTATCCGCCGAGATTGGAACGAAATACTCATTTGACTTTACACGGAAGCTCAAAGCTCCTTCTATTTTTTCATCAGAATAAGATAGTGTTTCTATATTTCCTAACTTCTTAATTACATTATCAAAATTAGCAGAAACCTTTTCATTGTTTGTGATGATTAAATCTATAGTTTCCTTAAAAGCAATGTTCTTTTCTTTTCTAATTGTTCTAATTCCAGAAACCACCTCCGAAGCAAAATCAAACTCGGCGATTAAGCTTTCTTCTGATTCTTGAGAAGTTGGATACTTAGCTATGATTAATGCCTCTTCTGGAGTTCTGGTTGCAATGGCCTGCCAAATTTCCTCCGAAATAAAAGGCATAAACGGATGTAAAATCTTTAAATTATCCTCAAATAATGCGATTACTTCATTATATGTTTTCGCATCTATTGGTTGTTGATATCCCGGTTTTACGATTTCCAATAACCATCCACAGAAATCATCATAGATTAATTTGTATATTGACATGATTACATCGCTCAGACGATATTTGCTATAATGATCTTCAATTTCAGATAAGGTTTTTTGGAATTTTGCTTTGTACCAATCTAATGCTATTCTACTAGACTGAGGCTGCTCCAATGATTCAGAAACTTCCCAAAGAGTTGTCAAATAAAAAGCACTCCATACTTTATTTCCTAAACCTTTTCCTTGTTGACAAAGTGCTTCATCAAATAAAAGATCGTTACCAGCTGCAGAACTTAATAATAAACCAACGCGAACACCGTCTGCCCCATAATCTTCGATTAACTTCAAAGCATCCGGAGAATTTCCTAAGGACTTAGACATTTTACGACGTTGCTTATCTCGTACTAAACCAGTTAAATAAACGTTTTCAAAAGGACGTTGATCTTTATATTCATATCCAGCAACAATCATACGCGCTACCCAGAAGAATAAAATATCTGGACCTGTTACTAAATCATTTGTTGGATAATAATATTTAATTTCTTCATTCTCTGGATTTCTTATTCCGTCAAATACACTCATTGGCCATAACCAAGAAGAGAACCAAGTATCTAAAGCATCTTCATCTTGGCGCAGATCATTTTCAGTAAGCTCTGAATTATTTGTTTTCACTTTAGCTAATTCTAAAGCTTTCTGTACATTTTCAGCAACTACAAAGTCTTCCTTTCCTTCTCCATAATAGTAAGCAGGAATTTGCTGTCCCCACCATAATTGACGAGAAATATTCCAATCACGGATGTTTTCCATCCAGTGACGATAAGTATTTTCAAATTTTCTCGGGAATAACTTTACATCTCTATTTTCTCCTAAAACGGCATCTAATGCAGGCTTTGCTAAATCTTCCATTTTCAAGAACCATTGGTCTGATAATCTTGGTTCAATAACTGCCTTGGTTCTTTCAGAAGTACCTACTTTATTGGTGTGTTGCTCTATTTTTACTAAATAACCTTTTTCTTCAAGTTCTTTTGCTATTTCTTTTCTAACAACAAATCGATCTTTTCCTTCGTAGTGTAAACCGAAAGAATTTAAACTTGCATCTTCATTAAAAATATCAATTACTTCAAGGTTGTGTTTATCTCCTAAAACCTTATCATTCTCGTCATGTGCAGGAGTTACCTTCAAACATCCTGTTCCGAACTCTACATCAACATAACTATCTTCAATAATAGGAATCTCTCTATTACATAAAGGAACAATAACTTTTTTTCCTCTCAAATGAGCGTAACGTTCATCCTCAGGATTAATACAGATTGCCGTATCTCCTAAAATAGTTTCAGGACGTGTAGTTGCAATTGTTACCTTTTCATCTGAATCTACAACATCATACTGTAAATAATATAGATTTCCTTGACGCTCCTCATAAATTACCTCTTCATCAGATAAAGTTGTTTTAGCTTCTGGATCCCAATTAACCATGCGGAATCCTCTGTAGATATATCCTTTATTATATAAATCAACAAAAACTTTTATTACAGATTCCGATAAGGCAGGATCCATGGTAAAAGCAGTTCTTTCCCAATCACAAGAAGCACCTAATTTTTTAAGTTGCTCTAAAATAATTCCACCATATTCATTTTTCCACTCCCAAGCATGTTTTAAAAACTCCTCTCTTGAAAGATCATTTTTATTAATTCCTTGCTCCTTTAACTTAGCTACTACTTTTGCTTCAGTTGCAATAGAAGCATGATCAGTACCAGGAACCCAGCAAGCATTTTTACCTTGTAAGCGAGCTCTACGAATTAATACATCCTGAATAGTGTTGTTTAACATATGTCCCATATGAAGTACTCCCGTGACGTTTGGTGGAGGTATAACAATTGTATATGGCTCTCTGTCATCTACTTCTGAATGAAAGTAATTATGCTTCATCCAGTAATCGTACCATTTTCCTTCTACTTCTTTAGCGTTGTATTTTGATGGAATATTCATATGTTTTTACTATATTTAACCAAATATTTTTTTTTGGCATTATTTTTGAAATCTAAGTTAGCAAAAATACAACTATCTCTGAGCTATAGAAAAATAGTTGTCATTTTTTTAATACCTAAAAAATAATTATAAATTTGTGCAACGGTTGTATAACCCCTTTTAAAAAATAACATTTATGAAGACAATTTTATCATTTGTAGCTATCTTCTTTATCGCTTTAACAGTGAATGCTCAGGAATTCAAATTTGAATCTGAAGTAATTGACTATGGAAAGGTAGCTCTTGGATCTGAAGGAAAACGTGTTTTTGAATTTACTAATGTTGGAGATGCTCCTTTAATCATCAAAGATGTTAGATCTACATGTGGATGTACTGTTCCTAAAAAACCTGAAAAACCAGTTATGCCAGGTGAAAAAGGGCAGATAGAAGTTTCTTATGACACGAAAAGACCAGGTGGTTTTTCTAAAGCAATCACTATTATGTCGAATGCGAAATCTGAAAGAAAAGTTTTAAAAATTAAAGGTTTTATTGACAAAAATGCTGCTCCTGCTAAAGCGAAAAGCATGGTATCAAGTGGTACAGAGTAAAAATCTTTGAATTTTACAAAATATAAAACGCCCTGTAGAGAAATCTGCAGGGTTATTTTTTTGCCATATTAACTAGAAGATGATTCTTTTCTAATTCTAATGTTAATTTACCCATCTATCTAATATCTTCTCCACAGCCCACTCTTCATTGTGAAGTTTATAAATTGCTATTAATCCACCTCCACATAAGGGACCACAAACTGTTTCTAACCTAATTATTGCCATATTATACTCTTCATTGAAAATAGGTCTTGAAATGACTCCAAAACCATATTTACATCCATTACTTATTAACCAATCAATGTATTTATAATCATTGTCTCTTGTAAAACCCGCAAGTTTCGTAAAATCGTTTATTTTTTCCTCTGCTATGAGTTTCTTAAAATTTACCATCTCAGGAGTTATTTTGAAGTTTTTATAAAGTTCAAATTCTTTTTCCAAATGAATTAAATCTTTAATTTTCAAATACCGACTGACAAAAGTTTTATATTCTTCATCCAACTGATTCCTCGAAGGATCAATTTCTGCAATTGAGTTTATATTCATAAAGTTTTCATTTTCTAAAATTGATTTCACTAAATTTAGAGTAATGTAATCCTCATTAATAGACTGATTCTCCTTACATGAAACGAATAATAGTAAACTACTAAACAAGTAATAAATAAAATACCTCATATATAAATTACCGCTATTTATATTATACTAAATACTAAACAAAAAAAGGTACTCATTATTACAATGAGCACCTTCATAAGTTAAAGAGATAGAATTAAGTTTTATATTTAACTATCTTCTTCCTTGTCTTTATCTTTATCTTTAGAAGCTTTATTCCATATTTTAATTTCGTCATTAGCAGTAACCCCTTCTAAAACTTCTACATTTACACCATCAGATACTCCTAACTTCACTGTTTTCTTTTCAAATTTCCCATTATCGTTCAACTTTACTTCAACATATGGTTCTTCTGATTCTTTATCGAATCTTAAAAGAGACTCTTTTATTGACAATACACTATCTTTCTTTTCAAGAACAATATTAGCGTTAGCACTGTATCCTGCTCTTACAAAATATTTATCATCTAAAGAAACATCAGCTTTAATCTTAAACTGTACCGCTCCACTTTCCTCAGTTCCTTTAGGTGCAATAAAGTTCAATTTAGCTGGAAATTTCTTACCGTCAATCGCTCCTAAAGCAACTTCAATATCAGATCCTTTCACTAACTTACCTACTTCTGACTCATCTACTTTTCCTTCAAAAATCATTTTTGTCATATCAGCAATAGTAGCAATCGTGGTACCTTCATTAAAGTTATTACTTTGAATAACTTGGTATCCTTTTTTCACAGGAATCTCAACGATCATACCAGATGCCGTAGCTCTTATATTTGTGTTGGCAGTTCTTCCTAAACCTGCGGTTGTACCTCTTTTTATAATATCTAAATCAGACTTAGCGTTATATAAACTTTGCTTAGAGTTATTAAAGTTTAGTAAAGATGTTTCATAATCTTGACGAGAAATTACACCTTTATCAAACAACTTCTTATTTCTGTCATATTGAATTTTGGCATTATCGTATGTTAACCTAGCGTTTTTAACAAGACCATTCGCAGAATTTAGCGACTGAATGTTTGGTACAACTCTTACTGTTGCAATTAAATCTCCTGCTTTAACAATTGCTCCTTCTTCTAAGTATATTTTATCAATAATACCAGAAATTTGAGGCTTGATATCTACTTCCTCTAAAGGAATAACTTTACCCGTTGCTACAGCTTTTCTTTCTATTGAAGTTTTAAATGGTTTTTCTGTTTCATAGGTAATAATACTCTTTTGATTTTTCTTACCTAACCAAATTAGAACAGCTACAAACAAAACTGCTATAATTCCTAAAATGATTTTTGCTCTTTTACTCATGATTTGTTGATTGTTTTATTCTTCTCTTAATGCTTCGATTGGTTTTACTAATGTTGCCATATGGGCAGGAATTAATCCTATTAATGTTCCTAATACTACTAGGATAGAAAATGCTACCATAACTATTGGTATATTTACTGTTGGATTAATTAATGTTGGATCTTCTCCAGATGCTACAGTAACATCCAATAGGTAAAGTATAGCTCCTCCTGCAATAATTCCGATCATCCCTGCAATTGTTGTTAAGAAAACAGATTCTAATATAATTTGTCTTCTAATACTGGATGGTGTTGCACCTAAAGCTCTTCGAATACCTATTTCTTTTGTTCGTTCTTTTACTGTAATCAAAAGAATATTACCGATGGCAAATACTCCTGCAATTAAAGTAGCTATTCCGACGAACCAAGTTAAAAACTGCATTCCTTTTAAGAATCCATTTAATTTATCAATTCGTGTTCCTAAATTAAAAGAACCAAACGCTCTTTCGTCTTCTGGATGCACCTTGTGTAAATTTTTCAAACTTAGAATAATGTTCTCCTCCATTTGTTCTATATCGATACCTTTATTGGCCGTAACCATCATCCAGTCTATATTATTACCCGTATTGTAAACTTTTTGAAAAGTTGTAAAAGGTATGTATGCTGTATCATCATCTATGTCAATCCCATCAGTCGATTTATAAACTCCGACTAACTGATAATTTACCTCACTTATCTTGATGTATTCACCAATAGGGTATTCATTCTTTTCAAACAACTGCTTGTACATATCTTCTGATATAACACAAACTTTAGTATTGTTTTCAATATCATTCTGGTTAATGAACCTACCATACATCAAGTCTTTCTTTTGGATTTTATCAAGGATAGGATAATCACCACTTACTTGAAAGTCTCCAGTTTTAAAGTTTCTAACAAGAAGTCCCTCTGTTTGATTTCTTGGGGCCAAAAGTTTTATCTCATCTTTATACTCTCTTCTTAAAATATCAATATCCTTAAAGGTTAAAATCAATCTTCTCCCCTTCTGAAACCCTTTAAATGGCTTATCCGTTGCCTGTGTCCAAATGAAAACACTGTTCGTGGCAAAATCTCCAAATATCTTTTTAAAGTTATTTTCCATTCCTCGAGCTGCTCCAAGTAAAACAACTAATATGAAAATTCCCCAAAGAACACCAATAATCGTAATTACTGTTCTAACTTTATTCTTACGGATACTTCCGTAAATTTCTTGCCAAGTGTCTGAATCAAATAAAAATCTCATAATTAATCTGCTCTTAGTGCTACAATAGGTTTTATTTCTGCTGCTTTCTTAGCAGGAAGATACCCTGCTATCAACCCTGAAAGAATAAGAATAACTGTAGCTCCGATTACTATTCCAGGGCTCACACTTGGATCTTTAATGAAATATTCTTCTAAATCATCTCCAATGGCACTTAAAATATAAGTTCCTATGGACAAACCGATATAACCTGCCAAAGCTGTGATTAATATCGACTCTTGTATTACCATTCCGATTATAGACGAAGGTTTGGCTCCTAACGCTTTTCTAATACCAAATTCTTTGGTTCTTTCCTTAATAACAAATATCATAATGTTACTAATTCCTATAATTCCAGCAATTAAAGTACCTGAACCAACAAAAATCACAATAAAGTACAAAGCCAGCATAAATTGATTAATACCTTTATTTGCTTCAGCCATATTATTAATAGACAAGGCACTTTGATCATCAGGATGAATATCTAACTTTTTTCTAAGATCTTTTTCCATTTGATTTCCAAAGGCAATGGCGGCATTTAAACTCAATTTAGGATCATATCCAATATTTATCTGACTTATATAATCATTATTTCCATATAACCTTTGAGCTGTAGTAACGGGCATATAAGTTAATCTTTCTTCGTTATCGCCACCTTCATCAGAAAATATACCGACTACTTTGTAAGAAATTCCATCAACACTAACACGTTTTCCTAATGCTGGCTTTTCTCCAAAAAGATCCTTTTTGACCAATCTACCTATAACGATAACCTTTGATTTTCTTTTAAGATCCAATTCATTAATATACCTTCCTTCATCAATAATTGTTTTTTCTAAAAACTGATGGTCAGGGTGAACAGCTCTAAGTTGATAATTATTCTGGTTTTTCTTGTAGGTTATATTTACTCCTTTATAAATTCTAGCAGTTAAGTGTTGAATTTTATCTTTGTATTCATCCTTAACATAATCAAAGTCTTTATTTTTCAGTTGTATTCTTCTTCCTGTTTGTAATCCTTTATATGGTTTTGAAGTTTTCCATACCCTTACAAACATGGCGTTCTGAGCATCGTCAACAAAAGCCGTTTTAAACTGATTTTGAAGCCCTGTAACTATTCCAAAAAGTAAAGTAAATAACAAAATAGCGAAAGCAACCGTAAAGCCCGATAATACTGAACGAAGTTTATTTTTACTTATACTCTGGAAAATTTCTCTCCAACGATCTAAATCAAACATAATTACCAGCTTTAGCTTTACCTGCTTCAGTTAATTCATCGCTAATAATAACTCCATCTTTCAATCTCACGACTCTGTTTGTTTGTTCTGCAACGTCTTCCTCATGAGTGATCACGAAAACTGTCATTCCTTCATCATTAATTTCTTTTAATAAATCCATTACAGAATCCGTGGTTGTAGAATCAAGTGCTCCTGTGGGCTCATCCGCTAAAACAACTTTAGGTTTGGTTACCAAGGCCCTGGCTATAGCAACACGCTGTTTTTGCCCTCCAGAAAGTTCATTGGGTAAATGGTTTGCCCATTGCTTTAAACCTACTTTGTCAAGATATTCTAGAGCAACTTTTAACCTTTCTTTTCTATTTATCCCTTTGTAATAAAGAGGTAAAGCAACATTTTCAAGTGCAGTTTTATAAGATATTAAATTAAAAGATTGGAAAACAAACCCTAGAAATTTATTTCTTAGAATTGCCGCTTTCTTCTCATTTAAATTTTCAATTAATTGACCATTCAAATAGTAGTTTCCTTCGTCATGAACATCTAACAACCCAACAATATTTAAAAGAGTTGATTTACCAGATCCTGATGATCCCATAATTGAAACAAACTCTCCTTCCTTTATGTGTAAGTCTAAGCCCTTAAGAACATGAAGAGAATCTTTTCCTATTGGATAGGACTTGTGGAGATTTTCTATTTTTATCATTTGTTAGTTAATTTTCTTACCAAAATAACAATCACAAAACCAATTGATCACTAATTTTATGTTAGTTTGATGGTTATTTTCTTACAAGACGCTTATTTCATAATTATGTTACATAAAGTATAAAATATTTTACAAGTTTTTTAACAAACAGCCACTACAGAGAAACCAAACCAAAAACAAACAACTAAAAACCAACACCTTAAAACAAAAAAGACCCACCAATGGTGAGTCTTAATTTAAGTAACTTAGTTACTCTGGGGGGGAATTAAAAATTCAAGCGAACTCCTAGATTGTAATTTCTTCCTAAAGTTGTAAAACCAAATACCTCTTGATAATCATCATTAAAAATATTTGTAACCGCTAAAAACAACTTAACATTTTTGTTTAACTCATGATTTGCTGAGAAGTTCAATAAAGAATAAGCTTCTAATGGAACATTCACAGAAGGATAGTTTCTAAAATCAGTATCATCTCTATCACTAATATATTGGTAAGTTAATCCAAAGTTTGTGTTTTTAATTCCATAATTCAATCCTGCATTTATTTTATGTTTTGGAATTCTTATAGCTAACTCTTCGTTATCCGTATAAGTATAATTAGCATTTACTGTTAGGTTCTTTAGTATACTATAATCTGCATTAAACTCAATACCTTGAATTTTTGCTGTTCCTTGATTTATTGATTGGAAAGTGTTACTATCAAATCCAATAATATTTTCAACGTTTCTATTGAAATAAACCGTATTTAAAACTAAGCTACTATATTTATACTCCACTCCTCCTTCAATTGTAGTACTTTCTTGAGGCTCTAAATCTAAATTACCATATTGTACATCGTATAAGTTTTGAATTGTTGGAGACAAAAATGCCGTACTATAAGAACCTAAAAACTTAACATATCCTCCTGGTAATTTAATTCTATAAGAAGGGTTTACATTATAAACGAAGTGATTTCCATATTTATTATGGTTATTTAAACGAACTCCTGCATTTACATTTAATCCAAACCCAGAAACATAAACAGCATTCAAATATGGATCAATTAATCTTGTAATAGGAGATTCAGAGTAGTTTACTCTTGTTAAATCTGGTGCTCCATAAGGAAGATTAAATGCCTCGATAATTTCATTATATTGAAAATTAACCCCACCTACTACGTAAAACTTGTCAAATTGATGTTTAACGAAAGCATCTACTATATAATTTTCAGACTCCATTGTAGCTGGAAAACGAGTGTTTTCCCTGTTAGCATTATACCTGCTGTATGCCGCATTTACTTGAATACTTCCTTTTCCGTAAACATATTCAGGACTCACACTCAATCTATAACTCTTATCTAAAGTGTTATTAACACCATCTTCAAATGACTCATTATCATAACTATTATTAAATTCAGAATAACTTCCAAAAGTCTTTACTGAAAACTTTTCATTAAATTTATATCCTAACTTAACATTTGTTGCTACTCTTTGGAAAGGATCATCTGTGAAAGTCGTACCATTTTCGGATCTAGCCGATGAAGTTCCACGAGCGTCAAAAGATGAAAAATTTACTAAGTAATCAAAATTTTCAATCTTACCATTTACATTTGCTGAGCTCTGGATTGAAGTACCATTACTAGATACTTGATCATTATTCGTTCCACCGAAAAGAGATAACGCCACATTCGCTTTTCCAGACTTTGCTTCTTTTAATTTTATATTGATTACTGCTGTTGCCGCTCCAGTACCATATAAAGTACTTGCAGCTCCTTTTACCACTTCAATTGATTCAATATTATTTAAATCAAGATATCTCAGGTCAAATGCTCCTGAAAAACTTCCTGGGTCAGAAACCTGCACTCCGTCAATAAGAATAACTACCTCTTTAGATCTTCCTCCTCTTATAAATAAATCAATATTTTTTCCTGGTGAACTTGTATTTCCATTAATTTCAATTCCTGCAATATTATTAATAACATCTACAACACTTCTACCACTGTTATTTTCAATAATCTCTGGAGTAATTTTATGGATTACTTTTCCTGAATTTTCTTTCTTTAATTTAAATTTTGAATCTGAGATTACCACTTCATCTAACTCTATGCTTTTCACTTTATCTTGAGCATAGTTACTCAAAGCAAACATTGATGTTAAAACACTTAAACAAAGTACCTTTTTTTTCATTGTTAATTATTATTTAGAATTTTGTTATCAGGAAAAGTATATATACAGCAATGCCATATCAAACCTTTATCCCGAAAGTTTGTTTTATCTTGATATTTGGCAGGTCTCCTGGCTCGCGTCTTGCAATTTGCCTTCCCGTTTAATAAAAACAGTGGCTAAAGATTTATTACAAGCTTTATAGCTTACAGTTGCGGGAACAGCTTCGGATTTTAACCGAATTCCCTTTTAATTCACTTTAAATGATTTTAAAGAAAAACCAAAAATCGGGGCAAAGATATTCCATTCTTTTATAATATCTATTATAATCAACTGATTATTTGAAAATTTCGCATTAAATAATTCAAATTCCAGGTCTATTTTGAGAAAAATATACGAGAACACCTACATTCTGTAAAAACTTTATAATCTTTGCAGTTCTAAAGCTTAAAGAATGATATATTATGTTTCAGGTGGTGAGCGCTCAGGTAAAAGTAGTTATGCTCAAAATTTAGCTGAATCTTTATCTGAATCACCCATTTATTTAGCTACTTCACGTATTTGGGATGAAGATTTTCAAAAAAGAGTAGATCGCCATATATCTGATCGTGATGATCGATGGACAACAGTAGAAGAAGAAAAATGGATTAGCACCGTAATTTCAGATAACCAAACGGTGGTAATTGATTGTGTTACCTTATGGCTTACAAACTTTTTTATGGATACCGAATATGATGTTAAAAAGTCTTTAGAACTCGCGAAAAGTGAATTTAAAAAGCTTTTAACTATCAATGCTAATATTATAATTATCTCAAATGAAATAGGTATGGGACTACATGCCACAACAGAATCAGGAAGGAAGTTTACCGAGCTACAAGGCTGGACAAATCAATTTATCGCAAGACATGCTCACAAAGCTTACTTTATGGTTTCTGGTTTACCCTTAAAATTAAAATAGAACTCATGCAAACTAACATAACTTCAGTTTCGAAAGAATTAGAATCTCAAATTCAGGAGGAAATTAACTTTAAAACAAAACCTATTGGGGCTTTAGGTTCTCTTGAAAATATCGCTTTGCAAATTGGATTAATTCAAAATACTTTGACCCCTCAAATAAAACAGCCAACTATTTTAGTTTTTGCTGGCGATCATGGTATTGCTAAAACCAATAAAGTAAGTCCTTACCCGCAAGAAGTTACCCAACAAATGGTACTTAACTTTTTAAATGGTGGTGCAGCTATTAATGTTTTCTGTAAACAAAACAACATTGATTTAAAGGTTATTGATGCAGGTGTAAATGCAGATTTTGAAGACCACCCCTTACTAAGTAAGGTGAAAATTTCAAAAGGAACACAGGACTATAGCCTAAGCAAAGCTATGACGAAAGAACAATGTGAATTGGCTTTGGGAAAAGGGAGACAATTAGCACGAGAAATTTTTAATGGTGGTTGTAATGTTATCGGTTTTGGAGAAATGGGTATCGGAAATACTTCCGCTGCCTCTTTATTAATGAGCTATTTTACAAAAACACCAATAGAGAACTGTGTTGGTAGAGGAACAGGGTTGAATGATGAAGGTTTAAATACTAAAATAAAAACATTAAAAGAAGTTTATAATTTTCATACTAATGATATTAAAACTCCAATAGATGCTTTAATCGCTTTTGGTGGTTTTGAAATTGTTATGATGTGTGGAGCTATGCTAGAAGCAGCATCATTAAAAATGACATTACTTATCGATGGTTTTATAGTTACTTCCGCACTATTAGCAGCTAATTCTATAGCTCCTAACATTCTTGATTATTGCATTTTTTGCCATACTTCAGGAGAGCAAGGTCATAAAAAAATGTTACAATTTTTAAACGCTAAACCTCTTTTAAATATTGGTATGCGTTTAGGTGAAGGTACTGGTTGTGCTCTTGCCTTTCCTCTAATTGAAGCTAGTGTTAATTTTTTAAATAATATGGCTACCTTTAAAAGCGCCAACGTAAGTGAGGCTTAAATTATGATTAAAAGGCAAATCCATTATTTATTAACTGCAGTTCTTTTTTTTACTCGAATCCCATGCCCAAAATGGGTAGATCATTCTGCTGACATTCTAAATAAAAGTAGTCGCTATTTTTCATTAGTGGGAATTGTGGTTGGTGCAATCGCTGCGCTCATTTTTTACGGAACCTCTTTCATTTTTCCAGAAAACATAGCTATTCTATTAAGTATGATTAGTTCAATATGGGTTACAGGTGCTTTTCATGAAGATGGCTTTGCCGATGTTTGTGATGGTTTTGGTGGTGGATGGACTAAAGAAAGAATTTTAACAATTATGAAAGATTCCCGATTGGGTACTTTCGGTGTTATTGGTCTTATTTCTATTTTAGGGCTGAAGTATTTATCTCTCAATGAATTGAATAGTAATTCTGTAAATATAATTATTACTATTATTTCTGGACATAGTATTAGTAGAGCTATAGCCACAGTTTTGCTTTTTACACATGAATATGTTCGGGATAATGAGAGTTCTAAAGTGAAGCCCACCACAAAACAAATGAGTGCCAAATCTCTAACAATTTCAATTATTTTTGGTATTATTCCTTTATTCTTTTTTAAAAATTATTATGTATTTCTCGTATTGATTCCGTTATTGTTTACTTACCTATATTTAGCTCGTTTTTTTAAAAAATGGATAGGAGGTCAAACTGGAGATTGTGCAGGGGCATTACAGCAAGTAGCGGAAGTTGTTTTTTATCTAAGCTTATTAATTGTATGGAAGTTATTTTAATTAGGCATACTACACCTAAAATTGAAAAGGGTATTTGTTATGGTCAATCAGACATAGAGATTGAAGATAGTTTTGAAGAAGAATTTTTAACAATTCAAAAGCAACTTAAAAATATTGACGATACAATAGCCTTCTACAGTAGTCCGTTAAAAAGATGTGCAATTCTAGCAAAAAAGTTATCTAATAATATCAGTTTTGATGATCGCTTGAAAGAACTCAATTTTGGAGATTGGGAATTGAAAAAATGGGATGATATAGATAAGAAGACATTAGATATTTGGATGAATGACTTTGTGAATATTGCGCCTACAAATGGTGAATCTTATATCAAGATGTTTGGTCGTACCTCTGAATTCCTAGAGGAATTAAAAGAAAAAGGAATCAAAAAAGCATTTATAATTACGCATGCTGGAGTTATTCGAAGCATGCATGCATTTGTTAATGATATTCCATTAAAAGATTCATTCAATTTGAAAGTACCTTATGGAGCAATTATAACTCTAAACGTTTAATAAACTAAACCATGAAACATTATTTACTTCTATTTATACTTTCATGTTCTTTTTTTCAGTGCAAACAGAAAACTAAAAACAATACGCAAACCTCTTCAAATTCTACAATAAAATATGCAAAAGGGTTTGATATTCTTCATGAAAATGGGGAGAGGAAACTAATTATAAAAAAGGTTTTTCAGAATTCCGATCAGCAATTCACCTATACTCTATCTGATGAGTCTGATATAAAACAAAATAAGATTAAAGTGCCTGTTGAATCTGTAGTTGTAACAAGCACAACTCACATTCCAATGCTTGAATCTTTAAATGTTGAAACATCATTGGTTGGATTTCCTCACACAAAATATATTTCGTCTCAAAAAACTAGAAATAGGATAAAAAATGGAAAAGTCGTCGAGCTAGGGTTAGAACAAGACATGAATACCGAAAAACTCCTTGATTTAGAGCCACAACTTGTTATTGGTTTTTCATTACATCCAAATAGTAAATTATACAATAACATTAAAAAGACAGGGATTCCTGTGATTTTTAACGGTGATTGGTTAGAAGAAACTCCTTTAGGCAGAGCCGAATGGATTAAGTTTTTTGGTATTTTATATAACAAAGAAGAAGAAGCTGATAGTATCTTTTCAAGAATAGAAAATGAATATTTAAGAGTAAAGGCTCTTGCTAAAAGTAACAAAAACATTTCTACCGTGATCTCTGGAAGTATGTTTAAAGACATATGGAATGTTCCCGCTGGTGAAAGTTATTTTGCAAATTTCTTGAAGGATGCAAATTTAAATTATGCTTGGAAAGAAAGTAAAGGTACGGGTAGCTTACAATTAAATTTTGAAAATGTTCTTGAAAAAGGAAAAAGTGCTAATTACTGGTTAAACTGTGGTTTATACGAAACAAAGGAACAACTAAGTTCGTCAAATCCTCATTTTAAAGAATTTCTATCTTTTAGCAACGATAATGTTTATACAATTGCTCACAAGAAAGGTGAAACAGGTGGTTTAATGTATTTTGAACTATCTCCCATGAGACCTGATTTAGTTTTGAAGGATTTTATTAAAATTACTAACCCTACACTCCTACCTAATTATAGCCTTACTTTTTTTGGTAAATTAAAATAATACTTTTTATACATTCATTATATTAAAAATGAAAAACCATGTTATAACTAACATGGTTTTATGAATTAAGATAAGACTAAATACGAGTATTATTGATTACTCGATTTTATATTATCAGCTCCCTTGA